>DATGLW010000129.1:0-32747 GCA_035293965.1 Acidimicrobiales bacterium | reverse complement strand
CCAGGCCCGGTGCCGTGCCCACCGATCCACGGCCGGGCAACGAGGTCCGGCGCGGCGAGCGCGGCGAGCCCGAGGGCCACCCGCAGCCCCGCGACGACCGCGGCGACGGACCGGGCCACCGCAGGTGGCAGCAGGGGAGCCACGACTCATTTCTACCCCGCACTCCGTACCTGCGCCCGACCGGGCGGCCCGGTACCCTGGCCGCCGGTGCACGTGCTGTTGTCGGCGACCGCCCACGACCGCTTCTGGCCCCGGGTCGCGCGGTCTGGCGTCGCGCCGGTGGTGCTCTGCGATGACGGTCGCCTCTCGCTGGCCGACGGTTCCGCGGCCTGCCTCGACGAGGTCCGGCCGGAGGTGGCATGGGGCACGTCGGACGTCTTCCCCGACCTGGCCAAGCGGCGCCGGTTCTTCGACCTCCTCCGGCGGGCACGGTCGCTCAAGTGGTACCAGTCCTTCGCGGCGGGCTTCGACGGCCCCGTGTACCGCGACCTTGCGGCACGAGGTGTCCGCGTCACCAACGCCCACGTGAACGACATCCCGATTGCCGAGTTCGTCCTGCGGGCCGTCCTCGACCACTTCCAGCGAGCGGAGGCGTGGCGTGCGGCTGCGGCGGAACGGCGATGGGAACCCCACGACTACCGAGAGGTGCACGGGTCGACCTGGCTCGTGGTCGGGCTCGGCTCGGTCGGCACCGCAGTGGCGCGCCGGGCCCGGGCCTTCGGGGCGACCGTCATCGGTTGCCGTCGGCACCCGAGCCCCGACGACCCGGCGGACCGGGTGGTGACGCCCGACCGGCTCGGCGACGTGGCCGGGGAGGCCGACGTGGTCGTGCTCGCCGCCCCGGCGAACGACGCCACCAACGCGCTGGTCGGCGAGGCCTTCCTGGCGGCGATGAAACAGGGGTCGGTGCTCGTCAACGTGGCGCGCGGCACCTTGGTCGACGACCGCGCCCTTCTGGCGGCACTCGACCGCGGGGTGCCCGAAGTCGCCGTCCTCGACGTCTTCGCCACCGAGCCCCTGCCCGGCGACCATCCCTACTGGCACCATCCGGCAGTCGTCCTCACGCCGCACAATGCCGCCGGTGGCACCGGCCGCTACGAGCGCCAGGCCGTGCTCTTCAGGGAGAACCTCGACCGGTTCCTGGCAGGCGAGCCGCTGCGCAACGACGTCACCGAGGAGATCCTCGGCCTCGTCGAGGGAGCGTAACGGGCGGGCCGAACGGGCACGGAGGCACCAGGATGCGAGCAGCCGTCTACACGCGACGCGGACCGGCGCGAGAAGTGCTGCGCGTCGTCGAGCTGCCCGATCCAACGCCCGGTCCCGGGGAGGTGCGGGTCCGCGTCCGCGTGTCGGGAGTGAACCCGACCGACTGGAAGTCGCGGCAGGGCGACGGCCCGGTGGCCGGCGGCTGGCAGATCCCCAACCAGGACGGCGCCGGCGACATCGACGCCGTCGGCGAAGGCGTCGACCCGGGGCGCTTGGGCGAGCGGGTCTGGGTCTACCACGCTGCCGCCGGCCGGCCGACGGGCACTGCGGCGGCGTACACCTGCGTACCATCGGAGCAGGCGGTGCCCCTCCCCGACATCGTGACGTACGCGCAGGGTGCGGGGCTCGGCATCCCCTACGTCACCGCCCATCGCTGCCTCTTCGCCGACGGGCCCATCGAGGGCCGCTGCGTGCTCGTGACGGGTGGGGCTGGCGCCGTCGGCCACGCCGCCGTGCAGCTGGCGCGCCTGGCCGGGGCCCGCGTCCTCACGACCGTGAGCTCACCAGACAAGGCGCGGGTGGCAGCCACCGCCCGGCCGGCAGCGATCCTGAACTACCGCGACGCTGACTTCGTGGACCAGCTGCGCCGGGCGGCTCCCGACGGAGTCGACCGGGTGATCGAGGTGGCGCTGGGAGCCAACCTGGAAGCCTCGCTGTCGGTGCTCGCGCCGCACGGCACGATCGTCAGCTACGCCTCGGAGGCCCATGACCCGGTCATACCCGAACGCCGCCTCATGACCGGCAACGTGACCATCCGCTTCGTCCTCGTCTACAACCTGACCCCCGCGATGATCGCCGACGCCGTGGCGGCGATCTCTGCCGCCCTCGCCGAGGGCGAGCTGGTTCCCCTGCCCGAGCAGCACTTCTCGCTGGAGGAGATCGCCGCCGCCCACGACGCAGTGGAGTCGGGCGCGGTCGGCAAGGTCCTCGTCGACGTCGGGTGAGGCGGGCCACCGCTTGCCGCGCGATCGAGGTGCACGGCAGTCAAGGGCGTTCGCATAGGATCCGCCGGGCGCCGGAGGGGACGCGATCCGGTCAGCGGCCCCGGTCAGCGGCCCCGGTCAGCGGCCCCGGTCACGCGGCCCCGGTCGCGCGGCCCCGGCCACACGACCCCGGCCACACGGCACGCCCACCGTGAGAGAGCAGGAAGGATGGTCGGCCATGCAGGTGGGCTTCATCGGTCTGGGGGCGATGGGCCTCCCGATGGTCCGCAACCTCCTTTCCGCAGGTCACGAGGTGACCGTGGCCTCGCGAAGCCGGCCGCCGGTGGAGATCGCCCTCCAGGCCGGGGCGCGCGATGGCGTGGACCCAGCCGGCGTGGCGCGGGCGAGCCAGGTCACCGTCCTGTGCGTGCCCGACTCCCCCGACGTGGCGCAGTGCGTCGACGCGATGGTGCCCGAGCTCGGGCCGGGCAAGACGGTGGTCGACTGCTCGACCATCGACCCAGACGTCGAGCGTGCACAGCACGAGCGGGTCGAGGCGACCGGTGCGGCCTATCTGGAGGCGCCTGCGTCGGGGGGCACCGTGGGGGCGCAGCAGGGGATCCTCACCCTGATGGTCGGCGGGCGCCCCGAGGTCCTCGAGCGGGTGCGCCCAGTGCTCGAGGCCTTCTCGCGCCTGATCGTGCACGTGGGCGGGCCCGGCATGGGCCAGGTGGTGAAGCTCTGCAACAACCTGATCTACGCCGCCCAGATGGCCGCGACCTCGGAGGCGACCGCCCTCGCCGTACGCAACGGCGTCGACCTGCGCCGGATGCACGAGGTGCTCGTCAACGCCACCGCCGACTGCACGGCGGTGCGGACCCGGCTGCCCGTCGCGGGCGTCCTCCCCGACAGCCCTGCCACGGCCGGGTGGAGGCCCGGCTTCATGACCGACCTCATGGCCAAGGACGTCGACCTGGCGCTGCGGGCGGCCGCAGCCGCCGGGGTGCCGATGGCCGTGACGGCCGTCGTCCGGCAGCTGTTGACCGCTGCCGCCACGGCCGGCTTCGGGCGCGAGGACTTCTCATCCATGGGCAAGCTGCTGCCGGGGCTCGGTGGCCCGGTGGGCGGCAGGGCGCCAGGGCCGGCGTGATCTCGATGCAGAGCCCAGCATGACCAGGCCGACCATCCACCTCGGCGAGACCTACACCCGTTACGAGGGCCGGATCGACGCCGACGCGGCAGTGGCCTACGCGCTGGCGACCAACGACCCCAACGACGTCCACATCCGTGGCGACGCCGTGCCACCCCTGTTCACGGTGTCGCTCATCCAGCCGGCCTTCCTCGAGGCGAGCCGGCGGAGCGCGGACCCTGGCGCCATCAAAGGCGCACGCGGGGGCGTGCACGCCGAGCACGAGCTGCGCTTCTGGAACCCGGTCCGCGCAGGCATGGCGGTGCAGTGGCAGGCCTCGACCCACAGTGCGCGCCAGACGCCGGCGGGGGCCATCGTGACGCTGCGGTTCCTCGTGAGCGACCTCGAGGGGACGCCGCTCGTGGAGCACCTCTGGTCCTCCATCCACGTCGGCGGGGTCATCGAGGGCGACCTCGGCTCGCCGCCCGCCGACCACACGTTCCCGGACGCCGCGCGGCAGCGGCTCCTCGGTACCCATGCCGTCGACGTCACCCGAGACCAGCCCTTCCGGTACGCCGGCGTGTCGGGGGACCACGTCGCCCACTCCATGGACGACGAGGCGGCACGCAGGGAGGGCTATCCCCGCAAGATCCTCCAGGGGCTGTGCACGCTCGCCATGTGCAGCGGCGCCGTCGTGAAGGTCGGCATGGGGGGTGACCCTGCTCCCCTGCGCCGACTGGCCGCGCGCTTCTCCGCTCCCGTGTTCCCGGGTCAGCAGCTGGCGGTCAGCGTCTACGACGCAGGCCGCACCGACGACGGCGCTCGGGCTCTCGCCTTCGAGGCGGTCTCGAACGGGGTGACCGTCGTCAGGCACGGGCGCGCGGAGCTGCTCGAGAGCTGAGCCGGACCGTCCCGATCCGGCGCTCCGAGGAGATCGGCGACATCGACGCCTTCGCCGAGCGGGTGCACGACCAACCCGGGGCGCGACAGCCGGGCAGGCAGGGTCGGCAGGGCTCACACCAAAGCTGGGAAAGAGAGGCAGGGTTCCGCGGGGTCGGCAGGGCTCAGACGAACCCCGCGACGGGATGGGGCACGTAGGGCTCTTCGAGACGTGCCAGCTCCTCCGCTGTCAGTTCGAGGTCGAGGGCGGCGACGGCGTCGTCGACGTGGGACAGGCGAGTCGCCCCGACGATGGGCGCCGTGACAGTGGCCTTCGACAGCAGCCACGCGAGCGCGACCTGGGCGCGAGGCGCACCGCGGCGCTCGGCCACCTCGGCCACCCGTTCGACGACCACCCGGTCAGAGGAGGCGGTGTCGTACAGGCGCTGGCCGAAGGCATCGGACTGCGACCGCTCGGTGGTCTCGTCCCAGTCGCGGGTGAGCCGGCCGCGCGCCAGCGGGCTCCAGGGGATCACCGCTATGCCCTGGTCGGCGCAGAGGGGCAGCATCTCGCGCTCTTCCTCGCGATAGAGAAGGTTGTAGTGGTTCTGCATGCTGACGAAGCGGGTCCACCCGTGGCAGTCGGAGCTGAACAGTGCCTTGGCGAACTGCCATGCGTGCATCGACGAGGCACCGAGGTAGCGCACCTTGCCGGCCTTCACGACGTCGTGCAGCGCCTCGAGGGTCTCCTCGAGGGGTGTGCGGGGGTCGAACCGATGGACCTGGTACAGGTCGATGTAGTCCATGCCGAGCCGCCGCAGGCTGTGGTCGACCTCGGTCATGATCGCCTTGCGCGACAGGCCGGCACCATTCGGGCCTCTGCGCATCTGCCCGTGCACCTTGGTGGCGACCACGACCTCGTCGCGGTTGGCGAACTCGCGGAGGGCTCGCCCCAGGAACTCCTCGCTGGAGCCCACCGAGTACACGTTGGCTGTGTCGAAGAAGTTGATCCCCAGCTCGAGGGCTCGCTTCACGAACAGACGACTGGTCTCCTCGTCGAGCACCCACTGGTGCCCCCCGCGCGACGCGTCGCCGAAGCTCATGCAGCCGAGGCACACCCGCGAGACGTCGAGCCCTGTGCGGCCGAGCTTCACGTACCTCATCGATGCCCCTTTCCTCGAGCCACGCCGGGTCGGCACGCACAGGTGCCCCAGCCCGGCGGTCACGCTACCGGGGATCGGCCACGTCACGGCGCCAGCGGAGCTGGCTGCACGCCGAGGTCCACGCAGCACGCCGAGGTCCATGCAAGCGGAGGAGCCGGCGCGCGTGCCCGTCGGCCTACCGGCCTGCACCCGAACGGCCACCGGGCGCACACGGGGGTCGGGGAGACTCCCGAGATCGACCGCACGGCGAAGCGCAGCTCAGGAGGTGGACCAGCGCACCGGCGGGGTGCGGAGCAGCGCGGCGCGTCCCAGGCTCGGTCGGCCGACGCACTGCTCCCGTCCGAAGAGCAGCGGCGGCCGCGGCGACGTTGGCTCGCTGCTGCCTGGGTGCTCGTGGCGGGCGGCGTGGCGACATCGGTCGCGGGAGCCATCAGCTGGACGAGCCACGAGGAGACCCAAGCTGCTCACACGTTCGCCCTCACAGGCTCGAGCGTCGCCGCCTCGGTGAGCTCGGGGCTCCGGCGCGACCTCGACTTCGAAGCGGCCCTCGCGTCGATCGTGGCAGCGTTCCCCGACCTCACCAACCGCCAGCTCGCGGGGTGGCTCCGCGCGATGGACGTCGTGCACCGCTACCCCGGCACGATCGGCTTCGCCTACGTGGAGCCGGTGGCAGCCGACGACCTTCCCATGTTCGAGGCCACGATGGAGGGCGATCCCCTCGTCGGCGAGCCGGGTGGCACGTACGTGGTCGACCCTCCAGGGGATCGCCCGTCGTATTGCCTCGCGCGCTTCGGCTTCGCTCCCCCTTCGGCGCCGGTCCCCGCGAGCTTCGACTTCTGCGCCCCCCGTGCGCCGGGCAAGGCGTCGGCGATCCTGACCGGGATCCGGGCCGCGGTGGCGTCAGGGCGACCGATGGCGCTCAGCCCGGCCGCCATCCGCGACCTGAGCAGCCGGCCGTACGCACCCGACGTGTTCGCCGTCGTCGCCCCCGTGTACCGCGGCGGAAGGGTCCCACCCGACGCGGCCGCCCGGCGGTCGGCCTTCGCGGGTGCCGTCCTTGGGACCTTCAGCCGCCAGGGGCTGCCGGGCCGAACGCTCGAGCCGACTGGCGACCTGGCTGTCGCGATCCGAGCCGGGGCGGCGGGCAGGGGCGGGCTCATCGCGTCGTGGGGCCGGGCCGATGCGCCGGGGTACCGGCTGTCGAGGACGATCCCCACCAGCCCGCCCTTCCTGGTGGTGGTCACGGCACCGCCGAGCCAGAGCCCCCTCGTGCAGGGTCTCGTGCTCGGTTCGATCGGCGTCACGCTCAGCGTCGTCGTCTTTCTCTTCCTCGTCCACCTCGCCCGCTCGCGCGAGCGGGCCCTCCGCATGGTCGCCGCGCGCACAGGGCAGCTCCGCCACCAGGCCCTCCACGACGCCGTGACCGGGCTCCCCAACCGGGTGCTCCTGTTCGACCGCGCCGAGCAGATGCTGGCGCGGGCCCGTCGCAAGCCTCTCGCGGTCGGGGCCCTCTTCCTCGACCTCGACAACTTCAAGGAAGTCAACGACACCTTCGGCCACGAGGTCGGGGACGAGCTGCTGCGCGCGGTCGCGGCCCGACTGTCGGCGGCGCTCCGTCACAGCGACACCGTAGGCCGGCTCGGGGGTGACGAGTTCCTCGTCCTCGTGGAGAGCGACACGTTCGACGCGGGCCCAGAACTGGTCGCCGAGCGCCTGCAGGAGGTGCTGGCCGAGCCCTTCGTGATCGAGACGCCCGAGCCGGTCGCGCTCCCCGTTCGTGCCAGCATCGGCGTGGCCGTGGGGCGGCGCGGCCAGGCGGAGCAGCTCATCCGCGACGCGGACGTCGCCCTCTACCAGGCAAAGGCGGCCGGCAAGGGACGCCATGTCATGTTCCGCCCCGAGATGCAGACCGCGGTGCAGGACCGTCTGGCCCTCGAGATGGACCTTCGCGAGGCGCTCGACGAGAGCGGCCAGCTCTGCGTCGTGTACCAGCCGATCTTCGACCTCGCCACGATGGCGCCCAAAGGGGTAGAGGCGCTCGTCCGTTGGAACCATCCCCGCAGGGGGGTCCTGTCGCCGGCCGCATTCCTCCCGGTGGCGGAGGACTCGGGCCTGGTGGTGCCCCTCGGTCGGTTCGTGATGGAGCAGGCGTGCGCCCATGCCGCGACGTGGCAGGACCACGGCCGGCCGTTCGGCGTCTCGCTGAACGTGTCGCCACTGCAGATCGGCCGCCCGTCGTTCGCCGACGAGGTCCGCCGCGTGCTGGCCCGGACCGGGCTCGACCCGGCCGCCTTGACGCTCGAGATCACCGAGACGTCGCTGCTGCGCGACGCCGAGCAGACGATCGCCGCGCTCTCGGCGCTCAAGGCACTCGGGGTGCGACTGTCCGTGGACGACTTCGGCACCGGCTACTCGTCCCTCGGGTACCTGCGCCAGTTCCCGATCGACGCCATAAAGATCGACCGCTCGTTCGTCAACAGGGCCGACGACACGGCGGAGTCGGGCGCGATCGTCCATGCCCTCGTCCGGCTGGGCAAGGAGCTCGGGATCGAGACGATCGCCGAAGGGATCGAGAGCACCACACAGCTGGACCGCGTCTGCCACGAGGGATGCGACAGCGGCCAGGGATACTTCCTGGCGCGCCCCCTCGACCCCGCCGACGTCCATGCCCTCGTCACGCAGTCTCGCGTCTGGACCATCACGCCGGCGCCCGAGGCAGGCGCCGCCCCGCTCCCCTGCCGCTGAGTACCGGCCTCCCAGGGCCTCCGCTGGTGCCTGCCGGGCACCCCGGGAAGGGGGCCAAGCCCCTCCACCCTGTGCCGCTACGCTCTGTTCGAGGAGGGGACCTCGACGTGAAGGCGCAATCGGCCGGCGGGCGTCCGCCGGGCACGAGACCGACGAGCGGCTGACGTGGGCTTCTATACCGAACGCGTCCTGCCCCGCTTCATCGACGTCGCCCTCGGCAAGGCTCTCGACGGCACCCGCGCGAGGGTGGCGTCGGGGCTGTGCGGCGAGGTGCTCGAGATCGGGTTCGGCTCCGGGCGCAATGTCCCCCACTACCCGGCAGGCGTCACGCGGGTGCACGCAGTCGAGCCTGCCCTTGCCAACCGCAAGCTGGCGGCGCCGCGGCTCGCGGCCAGCCCCGTTCCGGTCACCTATGCCGGCCTCGACGGCCGCGACCTGGCGCTCGACGACGAGTCCGTCGACCACGTGCTGACCACGTGGACGCTGTGCACCATCCCCGACGTCGAGACGGCGCTCCTCGAGATCCGGCGCGTCCTTCGCCCGGGTGGGACGCTCCGCTTCGTCGAGCACGGACGCTCACCGCGCGAACGCGTGGCGCGCTGGCAGGATCGGGTGACGCCACTCTGGGGCAGGCTGTTCGGCGGCTGCCACCTGAACCGGCCGATCCCCGACCTCGTCGCCTCGTCGGGCCTCATCCTCACCGAGCTCGACACCTACCCGATGGCAGGTCCCGAGCTCATCGGCTACACCTTCGAGGGCGTCGCCACGAAGGCGTGAGCCCGGACTGCGGCCGTGGAGGCAGAAGGAGGCCGCACCGCCGTGGAGGCAGCGGGGTCGGAAGAAGTGCCCCGGCGGTCCGGGGGCCTGCCGGGCGGGCTGCCGCTAGGCTCCCGCAGGCGGGCCGGCGGCGGTGTGCCGGGTTCCGGGGGGGTCGACCGCCCAGCCGGGCGGCTCGCCCCAACGCTCGCCGTAGACCAGCTCGTCGAGGGGGCGCCGGCGCACAGGTCCGTGGTGCCCGGCCGGCCGGCCGATCGTGATGGTGCCGGCGAGGAACACCTCGTCGGGGATCCCGAGCAATGCCTTGAGCTCGCCCTCGACGGCGACGTGCCAGCCGGTGAAGGCCCCGCCGTACCCGAGAGCCCGGGCCGCGAGCAACAGGTTCTGGCACGCCGGGTAGACCGAGGCGCCCTCCATCGGGTTCGGCGCCCGGTAGCGGACGAGGCAGGGGAGCACCAGGACCGGCACGTCCTCGAAATGCTCGACGAAATGCTGCATGGTGACAGCCATCCGCGCCTTCGGCGATGCGGGGTCGGCACCGCTGCCGGCGTCGTAGCGGTCGGTGGCGCGCTTGGGCGCCCACAGCCTGCTGGCACCTGCCGCGATGAGCCGCTTCGCTGCCCGTGCCCTGGGTCCGTCGGTGAGGACGACGAAGCGGAACGGTTGGCGGTTCGAGCCACTCGGTGCCCGCGTGGCGGCAAAGAGCATCGCCCTCAGGGCCTCGGGAGGAACGGGTTCGGGAGCGTAGCGCCGGATGGCCCGGGTGGTCGTGAGCCCCTCGAGGAGACCCACCGTGTCGCGAGGAAGCGGGCGATGCGCGAGGACGGCCAGGTCATCGAGGTCGGTCACGGGAGCATGATCGCCGCCGGTCGCGGTGACGGCAAGCCCCGCCGGTGCCGGGCCGGTCTGGTGGCGGGGCGGTGCGGTGCGGTGCGGTGCCGAGTGAGCGGGTCGGTGCTGCCGTGCGCTAGCTTGCGGCGGAGCAGACAAAGGGGGAGGTCCGCGATGGAGACCAAGGCGCTGGAGAGGGTCGTCTACGAGAAGGATGCCGAGGCTGGGATCGCCCGCATCATCCTCAATTTCCCCGAGAAGGCGAACGCGCAAGACTCCAGGCTGGCATGGGACGTCGACGCATGTCTCGACGAGGCCGACCGAGACTACGAGGTCAAGGTCGTGATCCTCAAGTCCAACGGCAAGGGCTTCTGCGCCGGCCACGCCATCTTCGCAGGCCCCCAGGAGGAGGTCTACCCCGACTTCTACCACTCCATCGAGCACACCGGCTCGGCCTGGAAGGGCCAGCTCGACCTGTTCGTCTGGCCCGTGCTCCACCTGTGGGAGTTCCCCAAGCCGACGATCGCCCAGGTCCACGGCTACTGCCTCGGAGGCGGCACCTACTACGGGCTGCTCACGGACATGACCGTCGCGTCCGAGGACGCCTACTTCCAGATGCCGCTGGTCCAGGGGCTCGGCCTCCCAGGCGGCGAAACGATGATCGAGCCCTACGTCTTCATGAACTGGAAGCGCGCCGCGCGCTACCTCTATACGGCCCAGACGCTCAGCGCGCAGGACGCGCTGGCCCAGGGCCTCGTCAATGAAGTGGTCCCCCGCGAGAAGCTCGAAGAGACGGTCGAGGAATTGGCCCGGCAGGTCGCCGCGGCACCCCTCAGCACCCTCATGGCCACCAAGGCTCTCCTGAAGCGGGCATGGGAGCAGATGGGCATGCGCATGCTGATGCAGATGTCCAACGACCTGCTCACCGTGGCCGCCCACACCTCCGACGTGCAGCGGCTGCGCGAGCAACGCGGATCGAGCCGCCCTCGCCAGTGGGCGGAGCAGCAGACCCGGGCCGCGTCGACCTGACACAGCCGGTACGAGCGGCTCCGGACGTGCTGCTACGCACGGGATCGACGACGGGCTGGTTGCGCCTGCTCACGCACAAGAGGTAGGCACAGGAGGGGGCAGACGATGATCGACCTCGGGCTGGAGCGCAAGCGCGCCGTCGTGGCGGGGGCAGGGTACATCCCCGGCCGCGCCGGGCACGGGCGGATGAGCGCGCGCAAGCTGGCGGACGCGGGTGCCACCGTCGCCTGCATCGACATCGACGAGGGCAGGGCGCGAGGGATCGTGGCCGAGATCGCGGCCGCCGGCGGGAAGGCCTTCCCGGTGATCGCCGACATGACCGACCGGGGCCAGGTGCACCGTGCCCTCGACGAGGCAGCTGAAGCCCTGGGCGGCATCGACGTCTGCGTCGACATCATCGGCAGGGCCACGTGGGACCGCGCCGAGTCCTTCTCCGAGGCCGACTGGAGCTGGACGATCCTCAACAACGTGACCCACGTCTTCTTCCTCTTCCAGGCTGCGGGCCAGCACATGATCCGGCAGGGAACCGGCGGCTCGCTCGTCGCCCTGGCCTCTGCCGACGGCATCGCCGCCGCGGCCTACCACGCCCCGTACGGTGCTGCCAAGGCCGGGGTCATCTCGCTCGTGAAGACCTTTGCCGACGAGCTCGGCCGCTACGGCATCCGCGTCAACGCGGTGGCGCCGGGGAACGTCGGTTCGGGCAACGAGGACCAGCCCCAGGGCGAGTACGGCGTCAATGGCATCAATCCGCTGGCAGCGCCGAGATCCCGCGACGTCGGCAATGCCGTCCTGTTCCTGTCGTCCGCGCTCGCCGAGCGGATCACCGGCCAGACGCTCGTGGTCGACGGCGGAGCCACGATCAGATCGCTGTGGGGGATGACCCCTGACGTGATCGACCAGTACCGACAGTACTGAGGCCGCCGTGGACGGGAGCGAATCGCAAGCAGCCAGAGGAGACGATGCAGCGGCGCGCCCGGTCTTCGCCAAGGGCCGCGACCTCTCGCACGCGAGCAGAGTCCTCGAATTGTGGCTGCCCGAGCGGGTCGGCGCGACCGGGGTGCGCGTCGACAACCTCCGGTACCCGACCGGGGCCGGGGTGTCCAACGAGACCATCCTCTTCGAGGCGGCCTGGCGACAGAGCGGCCACGACCTGCGGGAGTCGCTCGTCCTGCGAGTGGCGCCCCGCCCCGGCCCCTACCAGCTCTTCCTCGACCCGCAATTCGAGGCCCAGTACCACCTACTCGCGACGCTGCACGCGAGCGGGCTCGTCAAGGTGCCCGAGGTGCTGTGGCTGGAACGGGATGCCTCCCACCTCGGTGCCCCGTTCTTCGTCATGCGCCAAGTTCCCGGCCGGGTGCCGGTCAGCATGCCCGTTTACAACGCGACCGGGTGGCTGTTCGACGCCACCCCGGCGCAGCGACGACGCGTGTGGGAGACCTCCGTCGACGGGCTCGCCTCCATCCACCGGGTGCCTCTCGAGCTGATCGGCTTCCTCGACCACCCAGAGCGCGGCCCCACCGGCTTCGACCAGCTCTTCGAGTACACCCGGCGCCATTACGAGTGGGCCGCCGGGGGGCGGCGCTACGTGGTGCCGGAGCTGCATCTCGCGTGGCTGTACGCCAACCTCCCGCGCCGCCGTCCCACGGGCCTGTCCTGGGGCGACGCACGGATGGGCAACATGATGTTCGACGAGAACTTCGAGCTCGCCGCCATCATGGACTGGGAGCAGGCGTCGCTCGGAGGCCCGCTCCAGGACCTTGCGTGGTGGCTGTTCTTCGACGTGTTCCACGCACTCGAGCATCCCCGCCTCGACGGGCTCGGGTCGCGCCAGGAGACCATCGAGCGCTGGACGGAGCTGACGGGGCTCGAGGTCCACGACCTGCTGTGGTACGAGGTGCACGCCGGGGTGCGCCTCGAGATCTTTCCCGTGCACGCAGCCAGTCGGGCCGACGGTCCAGGTGCCGGAGGGCAGGATCGCCTGTCGGACCCCAACGACAACCATTTCACGAGGCTCGTGTGCGAGCTGCTCGACCTGCCTCCGCCGAGCGAACTGCTTCGCGACCGGGGGCGCCGCTGAGCCGACGGGTCGCCGCCGTGCCTCACCCCCAGACGACGGGGAGCTGGTCCGGACCACGCTCGTACATCCCGACGATGCGCGGCGGCTCGGCGTCGGGATCGAGGCGCAGATTGGGGAGGCGCTCGAGCAATGCGTCGATGGCCGTGAACATCTCGGCTCGGGCGACATGCATCCCCAGGCAGATGTGTGGCCCACCCCCAAAGGCAAGGCCGGGCATGGCAGGTCGGGTGATGTCGTAGGCGTCCGGGTCACGCCATCGAGCGGGGTCGCGGTTCGCAGCGCCCAGGCAGAGGTGCAGCACCGATCCGGCGGGGACCGCCGTCCCGAAGAACGTCAGATCGCGGGCGGCATAGCGCGAGAACACGGGGTCGGTCGGCGCCCACCGGAGCGACTCCTCGATGGCAGCGCGCAGCAGGGCACGATCCTCCCGGACCCGCTCGAGCGCGTCGGGATGGGTCAGCAGCGCGGCAAGGGTGATGCCCAGCTGCTTCCAGGTGGTGCCAGAACCCGCCGCCAGAAGGAGGTATGAGAAGGAGAAGATCTCCGCATCCGACAGGCGGTGGGTCCCTTCGTCGTCGGTCAGCTCAGCCTGGCACAGCACGGTGATGAGGTCGTCTTCTGCGTGCTCCCGCCGCGCAGCGATGATCGGCATGAGGATCCGGTGCAGGACCGGAAGGGCACCCTGCAGGTTGTCACCCTGCCGGAACGCGGAGCGGATCTCGAGCGCGTCCTCGACGTCCACCCCGAAGCTCCCGGTGATGGTGAGCAGGGGGATCGCGGCATCGAAATCGACGTTGAGCTCCGCGCGGCCATCGCTCTCGAACCCGTCGATCAGCGCGTTGACGGTCTTCGAGATCCACCGATCGATCCACCATGCGGCACGGGCGGGGATGAAGGAGGGCTGGACGAGCCCCCGGTAGCGCCGATGGCGAGTGCCGTTCATCGCGAGCATGCTGCTGGCGATGCCGAGGCCCTCGGTCCCCTGGACGTCCACCGGCGACGAGGGGAAGGACTCGGCGTCGCGGAAGGCCTCGTCGCACGCCTCGTAGCTGAAGACCGAGAAGTGGGGCCGGTCTGGCTCGGGCAGGCCCTGGAACGTCGCCTCTCCCGCGTAGCCGACGAGCTTGTGCACGACGCCGACGTGCACCGGACCCGATTCCCGGAGACGATGGAAGGCGGGGTACGGGTCGTCACGGTAGAGGCCGGCGGTCCCCTCCCCACGGAGGCGGAGGTCGAACAGGGACCGGATGCGCTCCTTGTCGAGCTTCAAGACGTCGCTTCCCATGTCAGCTCTCCTCCCCACCCGAGCCGCCGTTGCGGTGCAACTGGAGCCATCGCCGCGCGGTCGTCCGAAACGATAGCCAGGTTCCCAGCTGCCCGAGCGGGAAGGGAACCGGAGGGAACGCACCGCCGCGCACCGTTGCACCGGGGGACGCACGATTGCAGGATTGCGCACCGTTGCCATGCCATCGTCATGTCGTTATGCTGCAATGCAGTCACGCGTGCCGGATCCGGGGGGGTCAGATGTCCGGACGAGTACAGGCAGCTGCCGTGGGGTTGGTCCTGTCGTCGGCAGTCATCTCGCTGGGTGGGGTCGTACCCGCACCGGCCGCTGCGAGCAGCGGCGGTCGGTCGCCCATCACGGTGGGCTTCATCTACTCAGCGACCGGCCCAGCATCGTCCTCCTATGTCGGCTCGCAGTGGGGTGCCGAGGCCAGGATCGACGCCCAGAACGCTGCCGGCGGCGTGAACGGCCACAAGATCCGCCTCGTTGTGGCAGACGACCAGTCGAACCCGGCCGTCAACCAGACGGCGGCGCAGGAACTGGTGCAGGCCAAGGGAGCCTTTGCGGTGATCGAGGACTCGTCGCTCGCCTTCGGTGGCGCCAAGTACCTCAACCAGGCCGGCGTGCCCGTCACCGGTGCCGCCGTCGACGGCCCCGAGTGGAACGAGAAGCCCTACTCGAACATGTTCAGCGTGACACCGCCCTCGGTCGGGCCCGCGGGTGGTGTCACGTACGGGTACACGACGAATGCCGTCTTCCTGCACCAGCTGGGTGTCAAACGGCTCGCCGGCATCGTCTACAGCATCCAGTCGGCAATCTCGTCGATGAACCAGCTCTACGTGTCAGGTGCACACCTCGGGATCAAGAACTGTTACGAGAATACGTCGATCCCCTTCGGGGACATGGACTTCGGCTCCGAGGCGCTCGCCATCAAATCAGCGGGTTGCGACGGCGCGGTCGGCGTGTCTCTGCTGGCCACCGACATCGCCTTCAGCCAGGCACTCAAGCAGGCGGGGGTCCACGCGGCGCAGCTCTACTACACCGCCTACGACCAGAACCTGGTGAGCAACCCGACCTCGCTGCGGGCGATGCAGGGTGACTACACCACCGTGTTCGTCGACTTCGGCCATCCGGGCGCGGCCGCTCGCCGGATGCTGTCGGACCTGAAGAGGTACACCGCCTTCCCCGGCGGCATCCCGAGCCTCAACATCACCCAGGGCTACGAGGCGGCAGACCTCATGATCAAGGGTCTCGAGCTCGCTGGCACCAATCCGACCCGTCAGGCCTTCATCTCCCGCCTCCGGCGCGTCAGCCGCTATGACGCCGGCGGCCTGCTCACCACTCCGGTCACCTTCGAGCACTTCGACACCGCGGGCATCCTGCCGAAGGTCAGCTGCAGCCTCTACGCCCGGATCGAAGGCAACGGATACGTGCCCTACAACCACGACAAGCCTGTGTGCGGCACGCGCTTCGCCATGCCCTCCTGAGGGCCCCGGCCGTCCCTCGCGCCTCCGCCTCGCCGCGGCCCGCCGGGACGCGACCTCACGAGGCCCACGAGACCGAGGGCCGGGCTGACAGATGGGCGTGGAGGGCAGCGGGCGAGCCCTTCGATCAGACACCAAGGAGCTCGAAGGTGCCGTTGTCGACGACCGCATGGCCGAGACGGCGGACGAACTGGGTCGTGACGGGCTCCTCGACGAATTGGGTCATCGCCCACAGGTACAGCCCGTACGCGAGGTAGCGACGATAGCCGGCGACGGCCTCGTCCCACGCCGGCGGCTCGATGCCGTAGGCGGACAGCCGGTCCAGGTAGTGGCCGAGGAGGGCGGACTCGCTCCGCCGCCGCTCGTCGGTGTCGAGGACCGCGCCGATGTGGTAGGCGACGTCCATCGCCCAGGACCCACGCTGGACGAGCTGCCAGTCGATGAGCCCGGGGCCCGACGCCGTCTCGAAGACGTTGCCGGCGTGGACGTCACCGTGAACCAGGCAGGCGGCGGCGGGCGGCGGCGCGGAGGCGAGCTGCTCCAGGGCAGCGTGGATGCGCTGACCGTCGCGGACCCACGACGGAAGGCCGCCGGCACGCGGGCGGTCCATCAGCTCCTGCAGGCGCGCCGCGTCAACCGCCAGGGTCAGCATCTCGAGCTTGGGTGCCAACCACGGGGCATCGAGGCCAGCTGCTCCCCATGAGGCGGCGTGGAGGCGAGCCAGCTGGTCCAAGGTGGCAGCCGCCTGGTCCACCGAATAGGGGCTGAGGGCGGTGAGGAAGCGGGCGCCGGCCCGCACGAGGTCCTCCATCACCACGATCCCGTGCCCGGTCGTGCCGTCGATGCCGGTGTACACGCACGGCGCCACCCGGGCGCGCACGCTGGCCGCCAGCTCGCGGTAGAAGCTCGTCTCCACGATGCCGGCACCGGGCCTGCGCCGCCCCTCCTCGTGGAAGTACCCCTTCACGCAGAGCGCTGCCGGGGCGGGTGGATCGCCCGGGCGGTGGTAGTCCACGACGAAGCGCACCTTTGTGGCGACTGTCTGCAGCGTCTCGACCACCGCGGTGCCGGCCACCTCGCAGCCGGGATGCCGGTGCCCGAGCGCCCACGACAACCATCCGGGGTCGAGCACCTCGGCGAGCTCCTGAGGTGCCGGGCTCGGACCGGCTGTCACGCCGCGTCCCCGTCGTGCCCAGGATGCCCGTCGGACCCGGCACGCCCGAGGGCCGCAGGAGGCGGACAGAGTTGCACGCCGGCGGCGGCGCCACGCGCCCTCGTCACGGGCGACGCTCTGCGATCGGCCGCAGCACCACGACCGGGATCCTGCGATCGGTGCGCGTCTGGTAGACGTCGTAGTTGGGCCACAGCGTCCGCATGATCTCCCAGAGGCGGGCATGCTCGGCGCCCTCCGCGGTATGGGCCTCGACCTCGAGGTGGCGGTCGCGAACCTGGATCCATGCCCTCGGGTGCGCCTGCAGGTTCTCGTACCAGACCGGGTGCTCGGGGCTGCCGCCCCTCGAGGCGACCACGAGATAGTCGGGGCCATCGCGCCCGAAGATGAGGGCGCGCGTCTTGGTCGGCACACCCGACCGCCGACCCGTTGTCGTGAGGAGCAGGATGGGCACGCCGTTCCAGAGGTACCCCTCGCGGCCGCCTGTCTCCTGGTAGCGGCGGACGTGCTCGTCGCCGACCAGGGACACATCCGGCGCTCGGTAGGCAGGCTGGTCGGGCACCGTCAGCTCCTCTCGTCTCTCACGGCCGAACGGCGCTCCTGGCCGGCACCGGATCCGCAGCCTAGGGGCGGGCCGACGAGACCACAAGAGCGACGTTCTACCGCCCGCACCAGGCCTCGGCGCGGGCGGGTGGGGCACTCACCGTGAGCGGCGGCTCGAGCGCCCGGAAGAAGCGGGGCCTCGGCGCGGGCGGCGACCGGCGACCGTGCGGGCACCCGCGGCGGGATCCCCGTGCGTTACTCGACGAAGGCCTGGGGGCGACCGGCGTGGATCTCGATCCACTCTGCCCCGTCCTCCCCGGCGGTCCACGAGTAGAGGCGGTCGGGGCTGAAGTAACCCATCCCTGCAGAGGTCACGCGGTTGCCGTAGTGCAGCGAGCCGCGGAGCACGTAGGTGAGCTGGTGGGTCCCGTGGCGGTGCGGCCTGACGCGCTCCTTCGGTCCGGCGACCTCGTGGAACACGGACAGGCGCGACGACTGCAGGATGGTCCTGGTGACGAGATCGCGGCCGAAGAGGCCGAACATCTTCTCCTTCTCCTCGTCGCTCGCGCCGGACCGCTCCATCATCTGGGCGATCGAGTACGCCGGCAGGTCGGCGACCGAGTAGAAGAACGGTCGAGTCGGATCGTCCGCCGCCGCTGGGCCGAGCCCGGCAGCGTCGGCCCCGGCAGCGTCGGCCCCGGCAGCGTCGGCCCCGGCGGCGTCGGCTCCGGCAGCGTTTCCTGGCGCGTCCGTCATGGCACCCCCCTCTCCTCGCGTGACGAAGCCTCGCCCGGCGGCGAGCGCCGGTTGGCGGCACCGAGCGGCAGGCGACCGATCTACAGGCGGTAGAGCTGGGCCGCGTTGTCGCCCATCACCTTTCGCCTGGTCTCCGGGCGCAGCGCGTTCATCTTCTCCGCCATGGTCTCGAGGGGAGCCGGATAGAGGCAGGTCGGGTGCGGGAAGTCCGTCTCGAACAGCACGTTGTCCTCACCGACCTTGTCGAGCAGGTACTGGACGTCGCCCCCGTTCTTCTCGAACCAGAAGGTGGCGTGCCAGTGGTCGTGGAAGTACTTCGAGGGCATCTTCGACAGCTCGGCAGCCTGCTGCGGGGCGTTCTCCCAGATCTCGTAGTCCATCGTCTCGAGCATGAAGGGGATCCACCCGATCCCACTCTCGACCGCCACCATCCTGAGCTTCGGGAACCGGTCGAAGATGCCGGCGTAGATGGTGTTGATGAGGACGCGGGAGCTGTTGATGAACAACATGGAGCCACCGATGGCCGGCTTGACGTACTCGTCCTGGGAGGGCCAGAAGTACCGGCCGAAGAAGTCCATGGCCGTGTTGGACGACCCGATATGGAAGTGCACGGGCAGCTGGAGGTCGGCGCACGCCTCCCAGAACGGATCCCAGGCGCGGTTGGCCAGGTCGGGAGACCCCAGGTCCTGGGGGTCCGAAGTCATGTTCACGCCGCGAAGGCCGAGCGACGCAACGCGCTCGACCTCCTTCACGCAGGCATCGACGTCCCACGCGGGCATGACAGGCATGGGCAGGAGGCGGTTGCCCGACTCCTCCTGGATCTCCGCCATGGCATCGTTGTACAGCTCGATGCACAGCATGCGCAGCACGGGATCCTGCACGACGGTGTTGACCGTCTGGCCGCCGAGGCCGACCGCATTGGGGAACAGCACCTGTGCGTGCACGCCGCACTCGTCCATGATCTGGAGGCGGAGCTTCGGGTCCCACGCCGCCTGGTGGACCCGGTCGAGCCCCCACGCCATCGAGTCGAGGAACGGGGCCTTGCCGCCCTCGCGGTCGACCACCCCGCCGCCGCGGGCGAAGCCGAGCTGGGCCCCGTCGACGACCCAGGTCGGCTGGCCGTCGATGTCCTCGATGTGCAGGACACGGTCCTTGTACGCAGCCGGTGCCCGCTTCGTCCACAGATCGGGCGGCTCGGTGTAGTGCGTGTCCGCGTCGATGACCCGGATGTCGTCGGCCAATGCAACCATTGAGGATCCCCCTTGCCGGACTCGTTCATGCCGGCTCGACAGCGACCGGCCGGTCAACGGGATCCTATCCCCAAGCTTTCTGGGTGGCGCCGTCACGCCGGCAAGGGGGGGTGCGTGGCGAGCCGACCCTGCGCAGCCGCCGCGGCATCAGCGCCCGCCGGGGACCCGCCCGTCTCGGATCGCGGCGCCCGGCTGGCGCCTTCCGGCCGCTCGCAAGCGCACCGATGCAGGCGGCAACTCGCCACTGGCCCGGGCGCTCGACAGCGCGCTCGCCCACCACGCGAGATCGTCGAGCAGGATGGCCATGGCCGCCTCCGTCCTGGAGTCGAGGGGGTCCCCGGACTCACCGAATGCCTGCCCCACATAGGGGATGAGGACGGTGTTGCGCAGGGGGACCATCTCGGCCTCGATGGCGATGTGGGCCAGGTGCTCGATCGCTCGGACGCCGGCAGCGACCCCGCCGCTGTAGCCGACCGCCGCCATCGGCTTGTTCCGGAGGGCGAAGCTGGCGAAGACACTGTCCAGAGCGTTCTTGAGCACACCGGGCACGCTGTGGAGGTACTCGGCCGTCACGACCAGCAGCGCATCCGCCCCCTTCATCGTCGCGTTCCAGGCCTTGACCACGGGCTCCGAGTAGTCCGGATCCGACGGGTCCCCGAGCGACCCGAGGTGCTCCTGGAAGAGGGGCAGCCGCCACTGTCGCAGGTCCAGCAACTCGACGTCGAAGGCCCCGTGCTCGCGGGCCCGGCGCTCGACCCAGGGGACCACGGCGTCCGCTGCCCGGGTCGGGCGGGTGGTTCCCACCAGGATCTCGAGGCGAAGCCGCGTCCCGAAGACCGCGTGCCCGGAAGCGCTCGCACGCCGCGGGCCGGGGGCAGGTACCGATGGCCGGATGTCCATGTTCGCGGGCTCCCTCCCTGCGTGCGCCCTGGCGGGTTCGCGGCCGCGCCAGTGACCGGCGCCGGCGCGGCGCATCAGAGCAGACAGATCCCACCACCGGCCAGGTCCGTTCCACAAGCGGCGGCTGCCAGTTCGGCCGGACCACCATGGGCCGAGGGGCCTCAGGGGAGCAGGGTCGTCAGATTGGGCGCCTGGGGCGCCCATGGGCTTCCGGGCCCGGATGGCTTCGCGGGCCCGGATGGCGGCGCGTCAGGCTCCGGGCGTCTCAGCGTCAGGTGCCCAGGGTGACGGATCAGGCTCCCCCCAGTCGCTCGATCACGGGAGCGAGCAGGTCAAGCCTCGCCCCGACCGGAGCCGCGAAGTAGGTGAACCCGAAGGCGTCGCGATCCTCGAGGAGCTTGTCGCAAACCTCCTCCAGCGTGCCAACGGCAACGACGGGGGACGACACCACGTCCTCGACGGAGATCCCGGGCCGGCCGGCGGACCGGAGCCCTCCCGGCGCCACCCGGGCCAGAAACGCCTCGAGCGCCTCGTCGCGGTCGTCGGTGATCGCCACGTGCGACAGCTGCACGCCGAGCTCGATGCCGTCGAAGCGGTCGCCGGCTGCCTCCCGAACCAGCTCCACCTTGGCCTCGTACGCCCGGGCCGTGAGCTCGGTGAGATCGGTGGGTCGACCCTCACCGGCGATGCGCGGCATCACCTGCACGATGTCGGCCTGCCGGCCGGCCACCGCGAGCAGCTTCGCCCCTCCGCCCCCGATCATGATCGGCGGGTGCGGCTGCTGGAGGGGCTTGGGGGTGCCGTCGAGCCCTGAGATGGCGTGATGCCTGCCCACGAACGTGAACGGCTCGTCGCCGAAGAGGCCCTTCAAGATGATGACGACCTCCTCCAGCCGTTCGATTCGCACCGGGGCCGGGTCGTAGCGGATGCCGGCCTGGTCGTACTCGGCGCGCAGCCATCCGGCACCGATGCCCACCTCGAGCCGGCCGCCGGACAGCACGTCGAGGGTGGCGAGCTCCTTCGCCAGCACGGCGGGATGCCGGAAGTCCTGATCGAGGACGAACTGGGTCATCCGCAAGGTCGACGTCGCCTCGGCAGCGGCCTCGAGGGCGAGGAGCGGTGCGAAGGGCATCATGAAATGGTCGGCCACGCCGAAGGTGGCGTAGCCGAGCCGCTCGGCCTTGCGAGCGTGGGCCCGCAGCTTGGCCGGGTCGTCCGACAGCGGAGCGCCGGCGGCGAAGCGGATCGGCCTGCGCGTTTGCACTGGCCTCAGCTCGCCGGGGCGGGCGCTGTCAGCGGGCACGCCCGGCCGGCAGGCAAGTCGGAGACGGTGTCGAGGCCTGCCATCGTGCTCAGTCAGGGCGCTGCCCGGAGACCGGAGCCGGACGCCGCATCGTTCCTCGACCTTCCACGCCTGTCACCAGGCTCGCTCCTCGACCTTCCACGCCTGTCACCAGGCTGGCTGCCGGCCGGACGGTAGCACCAGGGCCAGCGCCTCTACCCGTTGGCAGTGCCCGAGCGCTGCCAAGGCCGGTCGGCAGCCACGCGGCGTCAGGCCGGTCAGCGGCCAGGCGGGTCGGCAGCAACGGCCAGCTGCCGGCACATCACGTGACCGCCTCCTGCGCGCCCGGGTACCCGCTGGTCGTGATGGGCTCACCTGCGAGCACTGCCGCCCGTGCCGGCTCGCGCCCGCGGAGGCGACTCGCACCAGCGGGTCGCAGCAGCACCGAGACCACCACCGCGGCGATGCCCAGGATGCCTGCGCCCACGGCGAAGGCGGCCGTGAACCCATGCACGGCTGCAGCCTGGGACATGCCCCCATGGGACGCAGCGAAGTGCGCGCTGGCAGAGGTCGCGATCGTGTTGAGGAACGCGACCCCGAGCGAGCCACCCACCTGCTGCATAGTGTTGACCAGGGCACTGGCGACCCCTGCGTCGTGGCCGGGCACCCCGAGGAGGGCGGTCGACGACAGCGGCACGAACACGTGGCCCATGCCGGCGCTGACGAGCAGCTCAGCGGGCACCACGTGGACGAGGAAGGACGAGTGGGGGGAGAGCTGCGTGAGCCACACGAGGCCTGCGGCCGCGGCGACGAACCCAATCGCGGCCAGCACGCGGGGGCCGAAGCGGGGCAGGGTGCGAGAAGCCACGGTCGACGACGCGATGACTCCCGCCGGGAAAGGGAGGAAGGCGAGCCCTGCCTTCAGCGCACCGTAACCGAGCACGCGCTGGAAGTAGTAGGTCATGAACAGGAACGTGGCGAACATGGCCAGCGTCGCCAGCAGGAACCCGAGGTACGAGCCGCCCCGGTTGCGGTCGAGCACGACCCGCAACGGCAGCAGCGGGTTGGGCACCCGGGCCTCGTGGGCGGCGAAGGCGACCAGCAGCACCACCGCAACAGCGATGAAGAGCAAGGTGCGAGGAGCCGTCCACGCGTGCAACGAGGCCTCGGTGAAGCCGTACACGAGCGACGCCAGGCCGGCGGTGGCGAGCAGTGCCCCGGTCACGTCGTAGTGCCGGTCGCCCTCCGCCCGGCTGTCACGCAAGAGCGGCACGGCTGAGGCGGCCACCAGCACCGCGATCGGCGTGTTGACGAGCAGGGTCCAGCGCCAGCTCAGGTACTGGGTCAGGGCTCCGCCTGCGATGAGGCCGACTGCTGCGCCGGTGCCCGAGATCGCACCGTACACGGCGAACGCCTTCGCCCGCTCGCGGGCCTCGGTGAACGTGGTGGTGACGAGCGAGAGAACTGCCGGGGCGAGCACGGCGGCGAACATCCCCTGGACGGCTCGAGCCGCGAACAGCCACGCGGCGGACTGTGCGGCAGCACCCAGAGCGGAGACCCCGGCGAAGCCGAACAACCCGATCACGAACACGCGCTTTCGCCCGACGTAGTCGGCGATCCGGCCGCCGAGGAGCAGCAAGCCGCCGAAAGTGAGCGTGTACGCGGTGAGCGCCCACTGGCGCGCGGCGTCACTGATGTGCAGCGCGACCTGCGCGTGGGGCAGCGCGATGTTGACGATCGAGGCGTCGAGAACGATCATCAGCTGCGCGACGCCGATGATGCCCAGGGACAGCCACCGATGGTCTCGGGTCGGGGCAGTGCGTGCGGGGGACTGGCTGGGCGCGTCCATGACGGTCACGCGGGAGACCTCCAACTGTCGAGCGCGATCTGGGCGCGCCGGTGTGTGCGGGCAGGGCGGACGAGTCGGCCCTCGGACTGGCCGGTCCACCCGAGCAGGCTCGGCGACCGACCCTGGCCAGCGCCTCGACGGCGCTAGCATCTGGCTCAACCGGATGTTGCCTCCGGTCACTTTAGCGGAGGTAGGCTCCGGTTGGCAAGTCGTCGTCTCGAGGGAGGTTCGACCGTGGCTCGGCCGCAGCGGTCCGACGCCCGGCGCAACCACGAAAGGCTGCTGTCCGCCGCCACCCAGAGCCTCGAGGAACGTGGCGCCGAGGCGTCACTGGAGGACATCGCCCGGCGCGCCGGGGTCGGCATCGGAACCCTCTACCGCCACTTCCCCACCCGCGACGCGCTGCTCGAGGCCGTCTTCCGCCGCAACGTCGACCAGCTCTGCGCTGGCGGGCGGCAGCTGCTCGAGACCCTGCCTCCCGAGGAGGCGCTGGCCACCTGGATGCGGCGCCTGGTCGAGTACGTGGCGGCCAAGAAGGGGCTCGCCACCCATCTCAAGACGGTGCTGGCGGCCGACTCGGATCTCTTCGTCTCGACCCATGAGCGGATCGGCGCCACCATCCGCAGCCTGGTCGGCGCGGCGGTTGCAGCGGGCGCCATCCGGGCCGACGTCGACCCCGAGGACCTGCTCCGCGCGCTGTTCGGCGTGTGCCTGATGGCCGACGACTCCGGGTCCCAGGAGCGGGCGCGGCGCATCTCGGGCCTGCTCATGGACGGGCTGCGGTTCCGCCCGCCGGCGCCCCCCGGGTCGGCTCCAGCACCCGCGGTCCTTCTCGGGTCCCCCCGAGGTGCACGAAGGAGAGCTGGCTCGTGAGCGACGTGCGAGACCTGCGCCATGCCGGCGCGGAGGAGTTCTGGAAGGCCTTCGAGGAGGTCATGGCCGGCGAGGACGGCCTGATGACCTACCGCTACCTGGGCACGCGCGCCGAGCAGGTCGGCGACGCCTGGGAGAGCACCATGCGCATCCGGCGGGACCTGCGCAACCCGGCCGGAGGGCTCCTGGCTGCTCCCCTGTCCATCGCCCTGGCCGACCTGCGGGGCGTCGAGGGCGACGCGGTGAGCGTGCCGGCCCCCGTCATGACCTCGGTGCACCTCGTCGACCCCGGTCTCGACGTGGAGGCCGTGCGCGTGCGGATCGACCGGCCCGGCCACGCCGGGCGCACCCTGTCGTTCAACGGCTCGGCGGTGGTGGTGGACGCGGCACGTCCCGACCGGCTGCTCGCGGTGACCGACGGCCTCGGGGTCCGCCTCGCGAGCGTGCCCGCCGGCGCCGAAGGCGGGTACCGCTACGTCGACCCCGGCCCGGGCGTGCCGGACTCCCCCGACCTTCCGCCCCTGGCCGAGGCCTTCGGTGCCCGCAGGACGGCCTCGGGGTTCGAGCTGCCGGTCCTGAGCGGCCGCATCGCCAGCACGTCGGCCTCGCTCCACCACGGCCCCACACAGATCGTGCTCGAGGCGGCTGCCCTGGCCCTGGCAGCAGAGGCAGCCGGCACCGACCGGCTCCAGATCGAGGAGTGGACCGTGATGTACCGCTCGGCTGGGCGGGTCGGGCCCTTCACGACGACCGGCTCGGTGGTCGGAGGACCACTCGGCCGCTTCCTCGCGCGCATGGAGCTGGCCGACGAGGGCAACGGCGGGCGCCTCGTGGCCACCGCCCTCGCCGCCTACCGGCCCTTCGTCGGCGACTGAGCCGCGCGAGCAGGGCCACGCCTGCAGGGCCACCTGCACTGAGCGATGATGGGCTCGATGCGAGCCCACCTGAGAGCCGTCGGGACCGACTTCTTCGACACGGCACCGATCCGCTTCGACACGAGCGCCGTCCTCGCCGCAAACCCCGACAGGGTCTTCGCGGCACTCGCGGATCCGGCCGGGTGGGGGGACTGGTTCCCCGGCTTCGACCACAGCGGCCACTGGGCGACCGACGGCCCGCCGGGTACCGGCAGCCGGCGGGTCGTCCGGGCAGCGCGGCTCACCTTCGAGGAGACCATCATCGCCTGGGAGCCCCCCGAGCGCTTCGCGTTCCGGGTCGACCGGGCTGGCGCGCCGGTCGCGCGTGCCCTGGCCGAGGACTACCGTGTGGCGGCCCACCCCGATGGGTCCGTCCTGTCGTGGACCTTCGCCATCGATCCGCCTGCCGCCATCCGCCCGCTCGTGCGCCGCTCGCGCCCGGTGATGCAGCGCATGTTCGCCAGGGCGGCTGCGGCCCTCCAGGCCCACGTCGGCGGCTGAGCACCCCCTGTCCCCCGGGCTCTCGGGGGCTTCCGCCGCGCGGAGCCGACGCGGCGTCGAGGGCGCGCAGCACGGTACCCGCGTCGCCCGCCGCCATCCCCCCGGTACGCGGCGTCGCCCCGCTCAGGGCTCGGCGGCGGGTTCGAGGAAGTCGAGCACGGGCTGGGGGATCATGTTGTCGTAGCCGTCGGGCCAGCGCATCCACCCGGCCGCAGCCAGCGTGCCCCCGTCGACGTGCAGCGTCGTGCCGGTGACGTACGAGGAGAGATCCGAGGCGAGGAAGAGCACGCACGCCGAGAGCTCCCTGCCGGTTCCCTTCCTGCCCAACGGGATGACGATCCGGTCCTCGAGCAGGCCCTCGCCGACGCGCTGTCCCCACGTGAACCTCGACGCGTTGGCAGTCGGGAAGTGGTCCGGGGCAACTGCGTTCACCCGGATGCCCATCGGCCCCCACTCGACCGCCAGGGTCCGGGTCAGGTGCTCCACCGCGGCCTTCATCGCGCCGTAGATGGCCATCTCGGGCATCGCCCGATGAGCCTCGATGGTCGACACGGTCACGATGCTGCCGCCGGACCGCTGGTCCCGCATCCGTCTCGCGGCCAGTTGGGAAGCCTCGAAGACGTGGGTGAAGTTCTCGCGCGTGACCGCCACCACGCCGTTCGGCGTGAGCTCGAGGGCAGGCTTGCGGAACGAACCTCCGGGCACGTTCACGAGGACGTCGAGTCGCCCGAAGCGGTCGTCGACGTGGTCGAAGAATGTGGCAAGCCTGGCTGACTCCCTCACGTCGAAGCACTCGACGAGCGAGTCGGCGCCGAGGTCGCCCAGCAGGCCGGCCACCCTCTCCACCGCCTCGGGGTCGCGATCGCACACGGCCACGGGCATGCCGGCCCGGACCAGGTCCTCGGTGATGGGCAGGCCCAGGCCGCCGGCACCTCCCGTCACGACCGCCACCTTTCCCGCCAGTGCCGCCCACTCGTCGAGCATGGCCCCTCCTGCCACGGACCGCTTCGATAGCGGCCACCCTCGTTGCCACCGGAACGTTGCCACCGGAGCGCCTGCCCGCGGCAGCTGCCGGGTCACCCCCAGGTCAGTCTGGTCTGATCAGAGCCGCTCGAGCACCGACTCGAGCAGGTCGAGTTGCTCGATGTCGTCACTGATCGGGATGAAGACCAGCTCGTCGAACCCCACCTGGCGGCAGTTGTCGACGGCCCGCCTGATGCCGTCGGCGTCGTACGGCGTCCGGCCGAGGGGTGACGCCGTTCCGGGCGGCAGGCCGAGGTACCGAGCCGTCACTTCGTCGAGCCGCTCACGCGCCCTGTCGCCCAGCGCGAACCACAGGCTGTTCATGAGGTACGGCCGCTCGCTGCGACCTGCTCGTTCCCACGCCCCGAGATGCCGTTCGACCTGCTCGCGCATCGTCGCCACGTCGGCAGACATGACGGCTCCCTGCCACCCGTCGGCCCACCTGGCCGCCCGCGCCAGGGCCTTCGGGCCCGAGGCACCGGTGTAGAGGGGCGGGCCGCCGGAGCGGGCCGGTGGGGGCCCTACCGGCGCCGGTGCGCCGTCCCACGGCGGCTCCCCCGCCCAGACGCGGCGCATGGTGGCCACGGCGTCGTCGATCCGTTGCCAGGGCCGTTCCCGGGTCGAGCCCGCCGCTCGGTAGTCCTCGGCGCGCCCGCCCGTGCCGATGCCGACCACCAGCCGCCCGCCTGCGATGACGTCGATCGAGGCCAGCCGCTTGGCCAGCAGGACGGGCGGGTGCATGGGGACGATCATCACGTGGCTCATCACCCGCACGCGCGTCGTGACCGCGGCCGCCGCGGCCAGGAAGGCGTGCTGCTCGATCTGTGGCCACAGCTCGCGCTCGCCGGTAGCAATGGTCGAGAAGGGGCCGGCGTCGACGCGCCGGAACCACGCGAGCAGCCGGTCGCGGTCGGTCCCCGACATGTAGGGCCCGAGGATCCCGAAGTTCATGCTCGCCCCTCCCAACCGGCAGGCCCCTGCGGGCCAGGCTTGCCGTCTCCGGCTGCGTCGCTCACTCGTCGAGGAACGACTCGGCACCAGGCTCGATCGGCACCCCGAACGCGTTCAGGGCGAACGACACGAGGTGGTAGTAGCCGACCACCATGACGGCCTCGATCAACTCCTGCTCGTCGTAGCGCGCAGCCAGGCCGGCCCACGTGGCGTCGAAGAGCCCGTTGTGCTCGTGCAGCTCGTCTGCCGCCTGGCACAAGAGGGCCTCGAAGGGGTCCCAGCCCTCGGCGAGCGGGCCACGCTGGATCCGGCGGAGGTCGTCCAGCGTCATGCCGATGGCGAGCGCGGCCCTGCGGTGCTGCGCGAACTCGTAGGCCGACCCGCAGTTCCAGCCCGTCCGCAGGATCAGCACCTCGCGATGACGGGCGGGAAGGCGGCCGGAGCGGAGCGTCCGGCCGAGGTTGACCATGGCGGCAGCGGCGTCTGGATGCCGGGCGAGCGTCGTGTAGATGTTGACCGTCGGCCCGACGACGAGGTCCTCGATGACCTCCTGCTGGCGCGCGGTGCGCTCGCTCTCGGGGAGCGGCTCGATCCGGGGTGCCGCCGGATGCGGCACGGGCGGGCTCACGACCTGGCTCCTCCCGCGAGCCCGCGGCGCCAAGAAAGCGTTCGCGGTGGCGCGTGGCCAGCCCGCAGGCACGGCTTCGCGCCCCTGTGCGCGCTCACGGCGCCCCGGCGGTCGCACGTCGCCAGCCAGTCGTCGCGGTCGCGCTGCTCGGGCTGCTCGGTGATCGGCTCGACGCTCATGTGCTCCTCTTCTGCCCTGGCCGGGGCCCGGGCGCGAGCGAACTTACCCCCGGCCGCCAGGGCCCGCTCGCCGTCGTCCCGGCAGCCGTCGCCGTCGCCACCCGCCGAGCAGCCCCATGCGGGGGTGGGCGAGTGGGAGCGCGATCCATGAGAATATCCTTTCTCATATTGACTCCAATATCGGAGTAGTTGTACAGTGGTCCCGGTGGATGATCCCGAGCCCCTCCCCACGAGTGAAGCCCGCTTTGCCGACCTGGTCCGCACTGCCGGACTGCGGGTGACCGCAACTCGCCTCGCGGTGCTGCGCGCACTGGCCCGGCTCCCCCACGCCGACGCAGAGCGCGTCATCGACGACGTGCGGGGCCAACTCGGCTCGGTCTCGCCCCAGACCGTCTACAGCGTGCTCACCGCATTCGTCCGAGCCGGGATCGTCCGGCGCATCGAGCCCGCAGGCAGTCCTGCGCTGCACGAGCTGCGCGTGGGGGACAACCACCACCACGTGGTCTGCCGTCGCTGCGGCGCGACGGCAGACATCGACTGCGCGGTCGGCGCCCGCCCCTGCCTCACCCCTTCCGAGACCCGTGGCTACGTCCTCGACGAGGCCGAGGTGACCTTCTGGGGCATCTGCCCCGCCTGCCAGGGGGCGCAACGCCGCCCATCAGACCCACGCCGGCATGCACGACCCCAACCGGCGGCAGGACCGTGGCCGACGGCTGATCCACACCCGACGACAAACCCGACCAGAAAGGAGCGACGACGTGTCTGAGACCGACCCCGAGAACAGGTGCCCCGTGCTGCACACCGCGCGGGGGGCGAGGACGAACCGCGACTGGTGGCCGAACCAGCTCAACCTCGACGTGCTCCACCGCCACTCGCGGCTCTCGAACCCGATGCACGAGGACTTCAACTACGCGAAGGAGTTCGCCACCCTCGATCTCGACGAAGTCAAGCGCGACATCGTCGCCGTCATGACCACCTCCCAGGAGTGGTGGCCGGCGGACTTCGGCCACTACGGGCCCCTGTTCATCCGCATGGCCTGGCACAGCGCAGGCACCTACCGTGTCGCGGACGGCCGGGGCGGGGCGGGGCGGGGCAACCAGCGGTTCGCGCCGGTCAACAGCTGGCCCGACAACGCGAACCTCGACAAGGCCCGCCGGCTCCTCTGGCCCGTCAAGCAGAAGTACGGCCGCAGGCTGTCGTGGGCCGACCTGATCGTCTTCGCCGGGAACTGCGCGCTCGAGTCGATGGGGTTCCAGACCTTCGGCTTCGGCGGCGGCCGGGAGGACATCTGGGAACCCGATGACGTCGACTGGGGGCCCGAGGACACATGGCTCGGAGACGAGCGCTACCGGGGCGACCGCGAGCTCGCCAATCCGTTCGGAGCCGTGCAGATGGGGCTCATCTACGTGAACCCCGAGGGGCCGAACGGCAACCCCGACCCGCTCGCCGCTGCACGCGACATCCGGGAGACCTTCGCCCGCATGGCCATGAACGACGAGGAGACCGTGGCGCTCATCGCCGGTGGGCACACCTTCGGGAAGTTCCACGGTGCCGCCCCCGCAACCTACGTCGGTCCGGAGCCCGAGGGTGCCCCCCTCGAAGAGCAAGGGCTCGGCTGGAAGTGCACCTACGGCACGGGCAAGGGGAACGACACCATCACGAGCGGGCTCGAGGGCATCTGGACGACCGAGCCGACCAAGTGGGACAGCGGCTTCTTCGACAACCTGTTCCGCTACGAGTGGCAGCTGACGACGAGCCCGGCGGGCGCCAAGCAGTGGACCCCGATCGACTCCTCGGCCGAGGGCAGCGTGCCCGACGCCCACGATCCCGCTACGCGCCACGCCCCGACCATGCTCACGACGGACCTCGCGCTCAAGGAGGACCCGATCTACCGCCCGATCGCCGAGCGCTTCCACCAGCATCCCGACGAGTTCGCGGAGGCGTTCGCCAAGGCCTGGTTCAAGCTCACCCACCGCGACATGGGCCCGCTCTCCCGCTACCTCGGGCCCCTCGTGCCGGCCGAACCGCAGCTCTGGCAGGACCCCGTCCCGCTCGTCGACCACGAGCTGGTCGACGAGCGCGACGTCGCGTCGCTCAAGGACCGCCTGCTCCGCTCCGGTCTCTCGATCCCCCAAATGGTGACCACGGCATGGGCCTCGGCATCGAGCTTTCGCGGGACCGATCGCCGCGGGGGCGCCAACGGAGCTCGGATCCGGCTCGCGCCGCAAAGGGACTGGGACGCGAACGACCCGGACGAGCTCGCTCAGGTGCTCGAGACCCTCGAACGGGTACGCCAGGAGTTCAACGGCGCCCAGGCGGGCAGCAAGCGGGTCTCGCTCGCGGACCTGATCGTCCTGGCCGGGTGCGCCGCCGTGGAGCAGGCGGCTCGCCTCGCCGGAATCGAGGTGACCGTCCCGTTCACACCCGGACGCACCGATGCCTCCCAGGAGCAGACGGACGTCACGTCCTTCGCCGTGCTCGAGCCCGTGGCCGACGGCTTCCGGAACTACGTGCGGGCAGGCGAGAAGCGCCCTCCCGAGCACCTGCTCGTCGAGCGGGCGAACCTCCTCACGCTGACGGCTCCGGAGATGACTGTCCTGATCGGCGGTCTCCGCGCGCTCGGTGCGAACACCCGGCACGCGCCGCACGGGGTGCTCACGTCTCGACCGGGGGTGCTCAGCAACGACTTCTTCGTCAACCTCCTCGACATGGCGACGGAGTGGAAGCCGTCGCCGACACAGGAGGACATCTACGAAGGGCGCGACCGCGCGACCGGCGAGCTCAGGTGGACCGGAACGGCGGTCGACCTCGTGCTCGGCTCCAACTCCCAGCTCCGGGCGATCGCCGAGGTCTACGCCTGCGACGACGCGCAGGAGGTGTTCGTGCACGACTTCGTCGCTGCGTGGGACAAGGTCATGATGCTCGACCGCTTCGACGTGACCAGAGGCTGAGGCGGGCCGCCTGCTGGGCGGCAGGGCGGGGCGGCTGGGACGGTCAATCCGAGGCCTCCCGGGCGGCCTGCCAGCCCGGCGTCCGCCACGGCATCCCGCGCCCGGTCGTCACGAGGGCAGCCAGGCTGCCGAGATAGTGAGCCCAGCCTGCCGAGCAGTCCGGGTAGCAGTCCAGAGCCGGGACCAACCCGGCGTGCTCGAAGCCGACGAGGGTCGCTGCGTCCTGCGGAGCGAGGTCGAAGCTGAGGCGGGTGCCGTCCCACTCGGGAAACCGGGCGTGCTCCAGGCACCTCCAGACCACCCGGCTCGCAGGCAGGGCCTCCTCGACGCGCAGCACGACCCGCTCGTCGCCGAAGCCCAAGGTGACCTCTCCGCCCCGCTCCGCCGACCCGGCCACGGCGGGTGTCCACCACCCGGCAAGCCCCCCGAGGGTCGTGCGCGCCGCGAACACCTTCTCTGGTCTGGCACGGCCTCGACCAGGACCCTCGTACGGAACCCGCCGCTCACGCCCGTGCCCCCACCAGCGGTTCGGCATGGCCGGTCTCGAGCATCGTCTTCAGGTTGGCGAGCACCCGCGGCCAGCCCCCGCGGACGCTCTCGAGCATCGGGCTCCCGTCCTCGAACCCCTCGTGGACGACGGTGAGGCGCACGGTGCTGGCGTCGACCGGCTCGATGTCGAAGGACACCTTGGAACGCTGCTCGGTCGCCAGCCGCTCGAGGTGCGCCTCGCTCCAGTCGAGCGCCTGGGCCAGCTCGGTGCTGACGCCGTGCCACGTGTACGACAGGCGCCTCGGGGGGTCCGATTCCAGGACCCGCTGCTCGGGATCCTCCACTCGCACGCCGGCCAGGGCGAAGCGGTAGGAGGACCCCTTCGCCCAATCGCAGTCGAAGGTGGCGCCCCAATAGGTAGCGGTAAAGGCGGGGTCCGTGAGCGCCTCCCAGAGTCGCTCGGGGGTGGTGCGGATGTAGGTCACGTAGACGAACTCGGGTCGGCTCACGCTCGGCTCCTCCAGTGCTCGTTTGAGGCCCGCCAGCGCGGTGACCCGCCGGCGGTGGTAGCGGTTGATCCAGCGATCGGACAGCTCGGCGATGGGCGCGGCGTTCAGGTAGTGCAGCTTCTCCCGGCCCCGCCACACCGTGGTCACCAGCGCAGCCGACTCGAGGACGGCCAGATGCTTGCTGACCGACTGACGGGCCATGTCGAGGCCCGAGCACAGCTCCGTGAGCGTCTGGCCGCCCTTGGCGTTTGGGCCTGCCCCGGTTTGACGGACATCCACCATGTGGGGGGTGACCCCCGGAAAGGATGTCCACAATGGAGACGATGGAGCGGAAGAAGCCCCGCCCGCGACGGTCGTTCACGCCGGAGTTCAAGGCCGAGGTTGTCGAGC
>DATGLW010000128.1:0-8947 GCA_035293965.1 Acidimicrobiales bacterium | reverse complement strand
TGATCTGCAAGAAGATCTCCCACTTCGTCTCGGCACTCAAGACTCGGGGGCGACGACGGCCCGAACCCATGCTCTCCTCGGCCACTGCATGCTCCTCTCGGTCGGACCGAGGAGCCTGTCAGTGTTGGTTCATTTCGCGGTGGACCCTCCGCGCCGAAGTCAGACGCAGAACACACCTCGACTGCTCGACATCATTCTGCGGAACCAGGCGGACGACATGATCACCGTGCGCGAATGGGAACATCCGCTGCTCCGGCGGGACAGCGAGCTGCCCTCGCGCGGCCCCGGAATGGAATAGACGGGCGAGTTCACATTCGAACGTTTCCACTGAAATCTCACCACGAGAATTCGTATTTCTCGACGAGACTTGCTTCCGCGTCGATTGTTTTCGCCACTTGAGACGTGAACAAAATCGGCCCGTAGACACTCGTAACTAGTAGGGGCACGGATTCGGGCTCTCCTGATAAACGGGTCGTCGCCATTACCGTGTCGGCGGCGGTTCGTCTCGGGTCCACACCGTCGGGAACAGTCCGATCCGGCTCCTGCCGGGCCGGTGGTCGCGGAGCCGCCGGTATGGGGATGCCGATCATCCGCCGAAGGAGTGGGCGCGGTGCGTAACCATGGGGACCGGCACAAAACCGCGCCCCGCTCCGGAGCCGATCCCCACCCGGTCCCCCGGCCGACGCAGGCCAACAACCTCGACCACGCGAACGCCGTCTCGTTGCTCCTGCTCGGGATCGGCGTCGCGGCCACCTGGCCTGCGTCGGTCGCCGGGGCGCTCGTGGCGAAGACCACCTGGCGGGCGACCGGCACGCCTATCGTGGTGCGATGGCTGGTCGCCGGGCTCGGCGCCGTCGCGGCGCTCACCGATCGGACGGCGCTCGCACCTGCGTGGTCCTGGCAGCTCGTGCTCCATGCCTTCGATCCGGCAGCCGCGGCCCCGGCCTGGACGACGATCGTCCACGCGCTCGGCCCCGAGGCGCTGCTCGGCCCGGCGCTCCTGGTCGTCGTCGAGTCGGCAAACCGGTCGTGGCGCCGGACCATCGCGGGCCAGGAGTGGGCGCGGTACCGGGCGATGACTGAGCGCAAGCGGGCGCTGGAGTGGGGATGGCACGGTCCGGCGAAGCCCGCACCGGCCGATGGACAACCAGCGCCCGTCCCGCACCCGCCGGGCGTGATCCGGCTTGGCACGATCTCCTCGTCGAGCCGCGCTTTCGACCTCGCCCTCAACGAGGTCGAGCAGCACATCTTCCTGCCCGGCGCCTCGGGCACCGGGAAGACGACCACGATCGGGCGGCTCGCCGACGGCGCGCTCGCCAACGGCATGGGCGTCGTCATCATCGACTGCAAGGGCACCGGACTCGGGGGACCGGCGCGGACGCTCGCCTCACGGCATGGCGTGCCGCTCACCGTCGTCGACCCCTACGACGAGGACTCGGTCGGGTACGACCCCTGTTCCGGCGAGCCCGCCGCCGTCGCGAACAAGATCGTCGGGGCGTTCTCGTTCTCGGGCGAGGCGGAGATTTACAAGCAGGTCGCGATGGAGGCGGTGCCGGTCATCTGCCGGGCGCTCTCCGCCGCACGACAGCCGGTCACCCTGGAGGCGATCTACCTCGCACTCGCCAAGGGCGGGCTCTCCCGGCTCGGTCGGGAAAAGGGGGCCGAGGAGCATCGAACCCGGCTCCAGCAGTTGGAAGACAGCGGCGGCAGCGTCGGCACCGCCAGGTTCGTCGGCCTCCAGCGACGCCTCGGCGCGCTCATGGAGGGGACGTTCGGCGACCTCTTCCGCCAACGCCCCGCGCTGTCCTGGCAGGAGGAGTTCTCGGCGCCCCGGGTTACCTACATCTCGCTCAGCGCGACCGGCGCGAGCGAGGACGTCGAGCTGTTCGGCCGCGTGGTCCTCCAAGACTTGAAGCAAGTCGCAGACGCTCGAATGCGCTCGATGAATCGCAACGATGTTCCGCGACCCGTGCTCGTCGTCATCGACGAGTTCGCGGCACTCCGGGAGGCGACTCAGGTCGTCGACCTGCTCCTCCAGGCGCGCCAGGCGAAGATGCCGCTCGTCGTCGCGACGCAGTACCTCCCCGAGCTGGTCGCCATCCGCCAGCCGGTGCTCTCGACGGGCGTCCTCATCGCGCACCGACTTGAGTCGAAGGACGCCGAGTTGGTCGCAGCGCAGTTCGGGACCCACACGACGATGCAGCTCACGGCACAGGTCGACTACGAGACCGGAACGAGCGAGAAGGGAAGCGTCCGCCAGGTCGAGGAGTACGACGTCCACCCGAACGACCTGCGAAGCCTGCCCGTCGGCGTCGCCGCCGTGCTCTCTCGTGTCACCGCCCGGCGGAACATCGTCCGGGTCCAGAGGTCGATCTAGTCGGGCGGCTGGGGATGACCGAGGACACCGAGCCGCGCCGGGAGCCGATCGCGCTCGGTCCGATCGCCAACCCGGACCCTCAGCCGCCCGACCCGACTCCGGCACGGTCCAAGGCAGTCGTGGAAAGCGTGCCCGCCGAGTACGACGACGGCGTGCAGTGGCTGAGAAGTGGGCTCTACCGCCATCCGTGGGCGGTGATCCTCTCCCTCCTCACCGGATGGACGGGCGTGTGGTTGTCGCTGTGGGGCGCGCTGCTCGGGGCGTTGCTCGGCATCCTCGTCGTCGCCGGGATCGAGACGAACCCGGCGGTGAGCCATGCCCTCTTCGACATCGGCATCGGCCAGGTGACGGTGCTCTCCGTCTTCCTCGGCATCGTGCTCGGTGCCGTCGGCGGCTTCCTCTTCGTCCTTCGGAATCTCTTTCAGTACCGGCTCATGTCCGTGTCGATCTCCTTTGGCATCGGCGCCATCATCACCACGTTCGTCGTCATCCTCATCGCCGCCTTCGAGCGACTCGGGCTCCGGCTTCGCGGCTATCGCCGCCTGAGCCGCGACGAGGTGCGCCGGATCGCGCCGCTCGTCCAGTACGTCGGGCAGCGGATGGATCTCGGGGCGCTCCCGCGCTTCGCCATGGACGACGCCGTGATCCCGAACGCGTGGTCGCACATGCGCACCATCGTGATAACGAAGGGGCTCCTCCAGATGCTCGGAGACGACGAGCTGGAGGCGGTGCTCGCCCACGAGCTGGCGCACTGGCGGAGCGGTGACTCCGTCGGCATGCGGATCGTGTGGGTCGCGGCACTCCCCGTCGCGGTCATCTACAACCTCGGCATGTGGCTCGCGGGCTCGACGCAGGGCCAGGCACAGCCGGAGACCATGGGCATCCGAGCACCCCGAGGCTTCCTCGCAATCGTCGGGTGGCTGATCGCCTGGCCAGCGTGGGTCATCACGACGCTCGTCATCGCCCCGACGCTCGCCGCTTCACAACGACAGTACGAGTTCGAGGCGGACGCTTACGCCGCGAAGATCGGGCTGGCGGAGCCGCTCACTTCGGCGCTGCGCAAGCTCGGCGCCTTCGAGGGCGGCCGGACGGGATGGGAGCGGGCGGTGTTCGCAACGCATCCGCCGATCGAGTTGCGCATCGAGCGGCTCCAGGAACCGCGGCCGGACGATGCCGAACTTCTCGAAGACGACCTTCGAGGGCCAACGTCAAGCGAACTGAAGCGGCTCCTCTTCTTCTGGCGGCGCCGGTAGCTCACTCACCGAAGCGGCGGTGTGACCACCAGCCGACGACGGCGAGCGCGGCCGGAAACGCGACCCACACCACGCCGACCAGGTCGAGGGTCGAGGGGAACGTCTGCATGGCGTTGACACCCACTGAAGCCCATACCGTTCCGACGATCCCTTCCTCGCAGGTTAGGAGCCACTCGATTCGTGAGGACGGAGCGCAGCCGTATGCGCATAGCAGAAGTGGCATCCAAGCCCACCATTCGCCGCAGCCAGCGGTCGCCACCATGGCGAGCGGAACGCCGACGGCTCCAAGTAGAGGCAGTCCTCGACGACTCCGCCATGCGGCCGCGATGATGTGAAGGCAAGCCGCGACCGTCGCTTGGAAGTCGTGGAATGGTACGAGTCGCTTGGGGCTCGGGACTCTCCCCGTTCCGGCTGCCGATGCCCACATCTGAAATGCCTTTGGAAGATCGGCAGACTCCATCATGGGTTCCGGCTGTCACCAGTCCCTGGCGTTCCTGTAACGAGACCGCCGCTGTCTACAGCGCAACCTCCGGCCACGAGATGCGGCGGCCAAGCCGCGGGGCGCTGCAAAGCGGTTCGCACTACGCCCTCCGCCGAGCGAGTTTCGAGCCGACGAACGCAACTGCTGCAAGCGCGACGTGGATCGCGACGGGAACGTGCGCCACAAACGCCAACACCTCGACGGCGACCGCGAGGACCACGTCCCATGCGGTCGGCCGGAACCAAGCTGCGGCGCCCCGTGCGCCGCGAACGAGGGATGAGATGGTGCCTGCCATTGGGGTTTCTCCAGAGCGTTGGATTCGACGCCCCGGAACCGCCGCGTCCGGCGGCGCCCGGAATGGGCCGAGGACGAAGTCCTCGCTCGCCCTGGCCTTGGAGGGCACCGGCCGCCCGGCGCGGCACCGTGAGGCGAGAGAAGCCAGAGCGTCAGCGCCGCTCACGGAGGAAGCCGGCAGGCTCCGGCTTTCCTTGTCGCGTCGCACCCGGGTCGTACGCTCGGTGCCCATGGCAACCCGCCATGAGCCGTGGCCCGGGCACGTCGTCGAGGGGATCGCCGACGTCCTCGGCGAGACGACGACCGGTCTCTCCGGTTCGGAGATCGCGCGGCTGTTGGAGCGCTCGAAGATCGCGGACGTTGCGCCCGGCGTCACGAAGCGGCACCGGCTTCGGATGGCGCTCCTCGCCCGCCAGGTACAGGACCAGGCGGCGAACTGCGTTATCCGCTTCGTCACGGAAGCGATGGAGCCGGTGCGCTACCGCGAGACGCCCGGCCTCTTCAGCGCCCGTCAGGATGCGCTGAACGAGGTCCTCGTCTTCCAGGGCTTGCGCATCAACGACGAAGGCAAGGTCGCCCGCGGCGCGCGGGCGGACACGTTGTCAGAGGCGGCGCACCACGCCAACTCGCTCCGGGCAGAGTTGCGGCGGCGCGGCGTGCATGCCGAGGTCGTGCGCTACTGCTCTCAGGAGGTGCTGGAGCGCAACGCCTTCCACGCCGCGTTGGAGGCGGCGAAAAGCGTGCCCGACCGGCTTCGATCGATGACCGGTGAACGCGGCGACGGTGCGGCGCTCGTCGACGCAACGCTCGCCCTTGGACGGACGGGCACGCCGAGGGTCGCCATCAATGGGCTCACGACGGACACGGAGCGGGATGAGCAGAACGGATTCGCCACGCTCTGCAAGGGGCTTCTCGCCATGTTTCGCAACCCCACGGCGCACGACCCACGGATCACGCGGTCCATCTCCGACGACGAGCTGCTGGAAGTGCTTACGGTCACGTCGATGATTCATCGGCGCCTCGACGGAGCGACCGTTCAGCCATAGGCGCCCCATCGTCGCGGTGAGCGACGGTCACCTGCCGTAGCGATGAGATTCGAGGCGGTGCGGCGGTCTTCCATGACGAGCACCACCGGATGGCTTCTGCTCCATGCGCACCCTGCCAGAACTCGGCCTATCGGGCTGCAAGCCCTGAAGTGCACTCGCTCCGCTCGGGGCTATTCCGCCCGGCCTCGCCCTGGCTTCCGGGAGGCATTCGCATCAGCTCACCGGAGGTGCTTTCCGACATGACCGCCAACAACAACCACCCAGATCTCCTCGCCCAACTGGCAGAGGGAGTCTCCAAGCTCACCACGAGCGACGAGTGGCAGCGCCACCTCGACTTCCAGAGTCGCTTTCATCGGTACTCGGCGAACAACGTGATGCTCATCGCCATGCAAAACCCGTACGCAACGCGGGTCGCAGGCTTCAACGCCTGGCGGAAGATGAACCGCTTCGTCCGCAAGGGCGAGAAGGCGATGTGGATTCTCGCCCCCATGGTCTACAAGCAGGAGCCGGAGCCCGAGGATGCCGATCCGACCAAGGTCATCCGTGGCTTCAAGTACGTGCCCGTCTTCGACGTGGCCCAGACGGATGGCGAAGAGCTTCCCGAGATTTGCCGCAAGCTCGACGGCGACGTCGTCGCCGGGGCGTACGCAACCCTTGTGAGCGTCGCCCACTCGATCGGGTTCGTGGTCGAGGACCACGCCTTCGAGGGCGGCCCGAACGGCGACTGCTCGCACGCAGAGCACCGCATCCGGGTCGAGGTCAGCAACGCACCCGCCCAGCGGCTGAAGACGCTCGCCCACGAGCTGGCCCACGCCCTGCTCCACGAGCACTACGAGAACCGCCCGCTCGCCGAGCTGGAGGCGGAGTCGACGGCGTACGTCATCTGCCTAACGCTCGGGCTCGACTCGGGCGACTACTCCTTCGGGTACGTCGCCACCTGGGCCGGGAGCGGCGACGAGGCGATCGCGGCGATCAAGGGATCGTGTGAGCGCATCCAGAAGACGGCAGCGACGATTCTCGCAGCCTTCGAGGTCGGCGAGCGGGAGGAGGCGGCATAACCGCCTCCTCCCTGGAGGGGCCTCGAAGCACCCTGGCGGGCGCAGGGCATTGTCGCACCGTGCCCGCCATGGCAAGGCGATGACGGAAGTGGTGAGCGCACTAGTCGTGGCACCTTTCCGCGGCCGTTCGACGGCGCCCCACAACGCGGTCATCCGCGACACCAGTTGAACCGGACACCGACGGCCTCGCCACGTCGTCGCCGAGGTGCTTCGCCGCTCACTCGCGGAGTACCGGCGATCAGCCTCCGACCTGATCGCCCTCGGTTCCGGGTCCGTCGGCCGAATGCTCCAGCGCGTAGAGCATCGCCTGTACGAGCCCGAGGTACTCCATCGCCTGCGGCATGTCGACCTCGCCGCCTCCCCTGTTCGCCGCGAGCCCCCTGAGAAACGTGAGCTGCTGGATCGCGTAGTGCACCGGCGGAGAGATCGTGCCGCTCTGCATCGCGGAGTTGGCAAGAATCATCGTCGCGACATCGGCGCCGTCCGTCGTGATGTCGCCGTACACGGCTCGACGGAGCGCTCGGTGGACGAGCATCTGCCCCTCGACGACGGCACCCGTCGCCGACAGCGATAGGAGGCTTTGCACCTCCTCGGTGTGCAGCTCCTCCGGCGTCGCGCCGGCCGGACGCACGACCCCGATCTCGACCATCTGGTCCGACAGCCGTGCCAGCACCTCGGGGAACGTCGGCTGTGGCGGTGGCGCTTCGGCGGCGGCCACCGCTGGCGCTGGCTCGCTCCGGCGCCGGTTGTCGAGCCATCGGACGAGCTGTTCCCGGAAGAGGAGGGCGACGACGACGAACGCGACGGGCCAGGCCAGCGAGCTGACGAGCGACGCGATGAACTGCCTCCCGTCCACGTCAGCCCGGTCCCCGGCGACGTGTTCGCACGCGAACCAGAGTAGGCGTGCATCACCGACGGTCAGGGGCGCCCGGTCCCGATGCCGGTGCGTCCCCGGCTCCTATGCGGAAGGATGGTGCCAATCACCGCAGCGGTTCACGATGCAACTGACCGCCCCACGGTCCTCACCACGTTGGCCGGGATCGTCTTCTCGTCTCGCCGCTGGACGGCACCTCGTTCCATGGCATGTGGATCGTCTGACGAACGCCATACGGGAAGCGAGCTTCCCCGGTAGCAGACGGCCGCCTGTCCGCTGCAAGCCCCAAGGCATGCTCGCCTCCGGCTCGGGGCTGTTCCGCTCGGCGATCCGCCTGCTTCTCACCGTGGCATCGATCCACACACCACGGAGGTGCACGCAATGTCCAGCAACAAGACCACCACGAAGGCGAACCCTTCCAGCCCCACGCGTCCGTCCCGCCAGGACTCGATCAACCAGGTGATCCTCGTCGGCCGCATCGTCGCCGCCCCGGAGTTGCGCCAAACCGCATCCGGCAAGCACGTAACGACCGCACGGATCGCCACGAACGGCAAGGCCGGTGCCGAATTCCACGACGTCGTCCTCTGGAACCAGCTCGCCGACTTCGCCTGCAGCTACCTCGGCAAGGGCCGCCTCGTCTCCGTCGAGGGACGGCTCCAGAGCCGTCAGTGGAAAGCCCAGGACGGCAGCACCCGGCGCACGATCGAGATCGTGGCAAGCCGCCTCCAGGCGCTCACCGGAAAGAGCGACGCACCGGCGGCGTAGCCGCACCGGCCACCCCCCGGGGAGGCACCCGCGCCTCCCCGGGTTCGTCGTGTTCAGGCGCCGATCCCGGCGTCCTCGTCACAGGAAGCGGGAATGATGGACCGATGCTCGACCTTCCCGCCGACATCATCCAGGCGCTGCCCGTCGACGAGCGCGCACTCCTCGTCCTCCGGGACCTCGTCGACACGAGCGAGTGGAACGAACACAACTACCTCATGACGAACTCCCGCGAGCCCGTCGGCCGGTCGCTCGCCGAGGCGATGGCGTGGCTGCGCGGGCACGCCTTCATCGCCCGCACTCCCGGACAGAGCACGAGAGACGCCATCTTCGTCACGGCTTGCGGCCACGAGGCGCTCCGTCAGGGTCTCGCCACCGTCCGGGCCGCCGACGCGCTCGAGAGCGGGCTCCACCCGCTCCTCGAGCAGCGGGTCCGGCGGCAGTTTCTCCTTGGCGAGTACGAGCAGACCGTCTTCGTCGCCATGAAGGCGGTCGAGGTGCGCGTCCGCTCGCTCTCGGGACTCGGCGACGCCATGGTCGGAGTCCCGCTCATGACCCACGCCTTCCGCGAGGATGGCCCGCTCGCCGACCCGGACGCCGTCCCCGCCGAGCGCCAGGGCGTGATGAACCTCTTCCAGGGCGCGTATGCGGTGCTGCGCAATCTGACCGGACCCCGCTTGATGGTCCACGCGCTATGCGAGCTGTAGCTGGTATCTGCTGAGCCACTCTTCGGCGAACTCGGCCGGCGATCGCCAGCCGAGCGAGCCGTGGGGCCGCTCCATGTTGTACTCGATTCGCCATG
>DATGLW010000127.1:0-42644 GCA_035293965.1 Acidimicrobiales bacterium | reverse complement strand
CGTGCTCATGGCCGACGGGGGGATGTTCCTGCGCTGACGCCGTGTCGCCGCGGGGACGGCCCCGAGGATCGGCCCATCGAGGCGTCCGGGAGGGTCGGGCGCACGGCGAACGGCCGCTAACGTGCGGGCTTCGGCGGGGCGAGCTTCGAGACGGGAGGATGGTCATGGAGTACCGGTTCCTGGGACGCACGGGGGTCCGGGTGAGCGAGATCTGCCTGGGCACGATGATGTTCGGCGCCCGCACCGAGCGCGACGAGTCGATCAAGATGATCGACCATGCGCTGGACGCAGGGGTCAATTTCATCGACACGGCCGACGTCTACGGTGGCAACGAGAGCGAGCGGATCGTCGGCGAAGCCCTCTCTCGCGACAACAAGCGCGCCACGACCGTGCTCGCGACCAAGTTCAACGGTCCCCAGGGGGAGGACGTCAATAGCCGAGGCTTGTCGCGGCGCCACGTGATCGAGGCGTGCGAGGCGTCACTGCGCCGGCTGCGGACCGACTGGATCGACCTCTACCAGCTCCACCGCTCGAGTGCCGAGGTCCCGATCGACGAGACCCTGCGCGCCCTCGACGACCTCATCCGAGCCGGCAAGGTGCGCTACATCGGCACGAGCATGTTCGCCGGCTGGAAGCTCGTCGAGGCCCTGTGGGTGGCAAAGGAGCTGGGCTTGAACCGCTTCGTGTGCGAGCAGCCGGCCTACCACCTGCTCGACCGTACCGCCGAGCGAGAGGTGATCCCGGCCGCGCAGACCTTCGGGATCGGCATCATCCCCTGGGGACCGCTGTGCGGCGGCCTGCTGACCGGCAAGTACGAGCGCGACGGCGGCGACGTCGAGGGCCGCTGGAAGGGCGGCACCGACAACTTCGGGCGGCGGGCGACGGACGCGGCGTGGGACGCGATCGACCTGGTCAAGGAGCTCGCGAAGGAGAAGGGGGCCACGCCGTCGCAGGTGGCGCTGGCCTGGTGCGCCGCGCAGCCCGGCGTGACGGCGCCAATCATCGGCCCCCGCACCTTCGACCAGCTCGTCGACAACCTGGGTGCTGTCGAGGTGACCGTCACCCCTGAGGACCAAGCGCGCATCGACGCACTGGTCCCGCCCCGCGGGGTGGCGGTCCGCTACTACGACGAGGCGTCGGGCCTGGACCTCCGGCCCAATCGCCATCGGGTCCCCTGACCGGCGGCGATCGCCGAGCCGGAGAAAGGACGCGAGCGGCAGGTACGCGGCGGATGGCCGGCCATGCTCCGAGGGCCGCCAGAACGACCACCGGCCCGGTGCCCACGTCGCTCGCGCCGAGCGCCAGGACGCCGCCGAGCCCCTGGCAGGTGACCCAGGCGACCCCCGAGATCACGGCGGCCGCGACGAGGGGCCATCGGCGCTCACGCCGCGACGGGAGCCCGCCGGCAGCGACGGCGAGGTAGACGGCCGCGAGGCCGGCCGTCCAGGCGATCGGTTGGCGCTCGACGACGCGGGCCACCGCCTCGGTCGTGGAGGCAAGCCATCCCGGTTGGCCGAGCGCGGCCTCCTCGAAGTTGGCCGACAGGGACCGGCCGGGCGGGTACACCCACGGGAGCTGCAGGAGGGCTCCCCCGCCCCAGTAGGTGGCCCACAGCACCCCCCACGTGCGCCGGTCGAGGTCCCGCCGGCCCTCGCTGGGCCAGGCCAGGAGGCCGACCGCGGCGTAGAGGAGGGCGGGGCCCGGCGCGCCGAACGCCAGCAGGGCGAAGCCGGTCGGGAGACCGCCCAGGCCCTCTCCCGCGAGCCAGACGACGCCGGCCCAGGCGACGGACGTCACCAACGCGGGGCGCACCCAGCGATCCGACACGAGGGCGAGGCCGATCGCGGCCTGCAGCACGACGGCAGCGAGGTTCCACCATGCCCAGTGCGACACGAACGGGGTGATCGCGCCGAAGATCGCACGGTTCTCCCACTGGGGCGTGCCCATGGCCGACTGGGCCAACACGTCGAGGGGGTACGCGTGGGCGAAGTTCGGTGGCTCCGCCTGCAGACCGGCGTCGATGGTCCAGAAGATCCCGAGTGCCAGGCGGATGTGGCGCCGCGTCAGCAGCCGCGGCGACGCCCAAGGCGACAACCCGAGCGACCGCCAAGGTGATCGCCGCGGCGCCGGCCAAGGCGACCGCCAAAGTGGCCGCCACGGCGGCCGCCACGGCGACCGAGGGCCCGTGCCCGCTGCCGGCTTCTCCCTGGCGGCCCGGACCCGCACGGCATCGTCGCGGGAAGCCCGCTCGTGGGAGGCGAGCGATGCGCCGGGCACCGCTACGTGCGGGCCCGTGCCCGATGGCGGAGGAGCACCCTGCCCACGAGGATCGATCCCTCGTAGAAGGCGAGGAGCGGGACAGCGAGCGCGAACATCGAGATGGGATCCGAGCTGGGCGTCACGACGGCGGCCAGCGCGACGAGGGCCACGATGGCGTAGCGGCGCCAGGACGAGAGCCGGGCAGGCGTGAGCACGCCGGCGATCTCCAGGGCGACGAGCACGACCGGCAGCTCGAAGGTGAGCCCGAAGGCCGTCATCATGAGCAGCAGCAAGCCGATGTAGCTGCTGGGCGAGTAGATCTCCCGCAGTGAGGGGCCCCCGATCGTGCCGAGCCAGGCTATGGCATGAGGGAAGATCGAGAAGGCGACGGCGGTGCCCCCGAGGAAGAGCACCAGCGAGCAGGCGACGAAGGCGACCGTGAACCGCCGCTCCCGGGTGCGCAGACCCGGTGCGAGGAAGCGCCAGAGCTGGAAGAGGAGCACGGGCGACGCGAGCACGGCGCCCCCATAGGCGGCAACCTCGACTCGGATCGAGAGCCCGTCGAGGGGGCGGGTCACGAAGAGGCTGCACGAGCGCCCCGGTCCGACCGCGACGCAGTAGGGATGGACCAGCAGGGCGAGCACATGATCGAACACGATGAACACGGCGATCGCGCCGACGGTCACGGCGCCCATGGAGACGAGCAACCGGCGACGGAGCTCACCGAGGTGCTCGAGGATCGTCATCGCCGAGGGGTTGCCGCCACGCCGTGCGCGCCTCAGGGTGGGGGATCCGATGGCCATGTCCGCCTCTCAGCGGCCCTCGGTCGGATCGAAGAGCCCGGGCTGCCAGGTGTCGTCCACGGCGATCGACGTCTCCCGCTCGCCGGCGGCAGGGCGCGGGGCGACCGAGCGCAAGAGGTGCGGTGCGATGCGACCCAGGTCGATGCTGCCGGGTACTCCCACATCGCCGGACCCGGTGCCGGGCTGCTCCTGCTCGGGCTCGAGCTCCTCGGAGGGGCGCGCTGCGGCCGTCGACGCCGCTCCGATCCCCACCGCCCGGTAGAGGGCCTGGCGGGCAGCCGCCTGCGGGTCGCGCAGGCGACGGAGCGTGTCGACCATCTCGGAAGCGTCGCGGAGCCCCTCGTGGACAGCGCCACCATTCGCCCCAAGCCGGGCATGCTCGCGAAGCGAGGCCCGGAGGCGTTCGAGGTCTGCGAGCAGGGAGCCGACCCGGCGCGCCAGCGCGGGAAGCTTGTCGGGTCCGAGAACGACGAGGGCGACGATCGCCACCAGCAGCAGTTTGAGGGGATCGATGGTGAGCATGGCACCACCCTCCTATCTGACGGTGAGGACGCCCGTCATGAACTGGTGGATCTGGCACAGGTAGGGATAGGTCCCCTTCTTGCTCGGTGCCGTCACCGTCTTGGCCTGCCCGGGGCCGATGTCGCCGCTGTTGAAGGAGCCGCCCTCGGCGGTGAACGTGTGCGTGACGGCGTCCTCGTTCCTGACGGTGATCGTCGCCCCCGGCTCGACGGCGAAGGTTGCCGGGTGGAAGGAGAAATTCTCGATGATGACGGTCTCGTGGCTGGGCGCCGCCCTTGCACCCGATGCGGACGGTGCCGATCTCGAAGAGCTGCTCGGTGCAGCGGGCGATCCGCCACAGGCGCTCAAGGAGAGCGCGCCTGCCGTCACGAGCGCGCCGACGGCCAGGACTCTTCGGAGCCGGAGCCTGCGATGAGGGTGCCCGTCCCACCCGAGCGAGGCGGTCACGACACGGCCAAGCTTGTCGGGTTGAACGCGAGCGGCGAACCCGAGGAGTCCTGCGTGCCCGGGTACTTCCCGAGGACGAAGTACAGGATCGCCGCGTGCTGCATCTCGACGGGCTGGATGGTCGCCGCCGTGGCGATCGCCCTTTTGGCGTGGAGCCTCGTGGACTCGACCTGGTACGTTTGCGCTGCCGTGTTCTCCAGGGTCAGCGCGAGCTCGGCCAGGCCCGCGATGTCGGTCACCTTGGCGAAGGCCTTCTGGACCGTGGGGGTGAGGACGGGCTCGGTGACGGTGACCGCCTTCTTCTTCGATGCCGTCAGCAATGCGTTCCAGGCCGCCGCGTGGTCCATGTGCTGGGATTTCGCCGTCGTGGCGAACGTCACGACAGCCGGGGGGACCGGTCCGAGCTTCCCGGCGCTCGCCGCGCTGATGCCGGCGCTGTACGCGTAGACCGCGAGGTTCTCGAGGCTCGCTGCGAGCGCCGCCACGGCGAGATCTCCCGACAAGCCTCGGATGCCGCCCCTGGCGTTGGGGGGGTTCGAGGAGCTTGCGCCGCTGCCTGCCCTGCCCGCGGCGGCGGCCAGGCCTGGCGTGGTCGAGATCGCGACGAGCGCCGCGCCCCCTGCCAGCACCCCGCCGGCACCGAGCAGGAAGGAGCGGCGGTCCGTCGTGCGCATCGAAGCCGACCGCAGGTCGTCGGTCCACTCCTCCAGCGAAGTTCGCAGGGAGGGCATGGCGACGTCGTGATGGAGCTCGTCGAGCTCGGTGGTCCGCCGGGCGATCTCCTCCTCGGACACCGGCAGGTTGAACCTAGGTGCTCTCACTTGACCGCTCCTTGTGCTCTGGGCGCTGCTGCGCTGGTCGGGTAGAAAGCGTCGGGGAAGCCGACGCTGCCGGCTGCTGAGGGCAGCGAGGCCACGTTGCTCGCCGACAGCGTCACGAGCTGCGGCGCGTTCGCCTGCAGGAGGGCCTGGACGGCTCGGAGCACGGCGGCGTGCTGCGCTTCGACGCCCATGATGCTGGCCGTCACCCTCTTGGCGTTGGCGTTCTTCAGGTTGGACACGTCGTTCACGTAGGTCTCGGCTGCCACGTTCTCGAGCTCGAGGGCCAGGGCGATGACACCCAGCATCCCCGCAGACGCCGTCGCTCCCGACAATCCCGAGACCGCCTTGTTGACGACCGGCACGAACGCCGGGTCGGGCTTGGTCTGCTCCTTGCCGCCGAGCCTTCGCACGGCCGAGTTGAACGCCGCCCGGTGCTGGGCGTGCTGGGCCATGGTGACCTGGCAGAACTTCTTCACCACCCCGTTCGCGCTCGCCCCGCCGATGTAGGGGAGCGTGAGCGCCGTGCCGTAGGTGCCGACCGCCAGGGTCTCGATCGATGCAGCCGTCTGGAGCATCTGGACGTCCGCCGAGGAGCTGGCGGACGCTGCCGACGCGAGCAGGGTGACGAGCGCGCCGCCGCCGGCCACGCCCAGGATGCCCGCTCTCGACAGGCTGCGCTCGAGCGACCGCCGGTGCTCGAGGGCGAAGGCCCGGTTCTCCGCCAACTCGTCGTCGCTCGCCCCCTCACCCGGCGCGACACGCTGCGGAGCCTCTGGCAGCTCCGCCAGGGACACGCCGGTGGCCCGGATGGCGTCGGACTGGAGATCGGCCGACGCCTCGAAGAGCGGGGCGAGGTCGCCCGGAAGGTCGCCCGGATCTGGACTCATGGTCGCCTCCTCACGTAGCGGGCCCTTCGACCCGTCGGGGATGTGTTCGGCATCGAGGCCGGTCCTGGATGTCCCGCGGAGGGTGGAAATCGTGCGCGACACGTCGCGGCGCCTGACGCGCCGCACGTCGCGGCGCCTGACGCGGCGCCCTTCCGGTCGGCATCGGGCGATGGTTGTGGCCCGCGGGTGATCCTGGGAGGATGTCGGCGACGAACAACCATTGACGACAGGGATGGGAACGGCCACGGAGCGACCGATGGAGCACCTCGAAGGTCTCAGTGATCCCCAGGTGATGGTGCTCGTCGGGCGCTTTGACGCTTCGGCCCTGGCCGAGGTCTACCGCCGCCACGGTCGCTCGGTCTACGGACTGGCTCGGCGCATCGTCGGGGATCCGGCCGAGGCAGAGGACGTCACCCAGGAGGTCTTCCTGCGCCTGTGGCAGGAACCCGCCCGCTACGACCCCGCACGGGCATCGCTTCGCACCTATCTCCTCACGCAGGTGCACGGACGAGCCGTCGACCTCGTCCGTTCGAGGACGGCCCGCGCTCGCCGCGAGGAGCAGGAGGCCCGCCGCGCGAGGGACGTGTCCTACGACCTCGAGCGGGAGGTATGGGACATGGCACTGGCGGCGCGGGTCGCCGACGCCCTCGAAGGTCTGTCGGCTGACGAACGCGCGGCGATCGATCTCGCGTACTTCGGCGGCCACACCTACCGGGAGGTCGCAACGTTGCTCTCGGCCCCGGAGGGCACCGTGAAGTCCCGGATCCGCAGCGGGCTGCGCAAGATGAGGGACAGGCTCGTGGAGGGAGGGGTCCGCGATGACGACCGCTCGTGACCAGCATCACCAGGTGTCGGACCTGCTGGGACCCTACGCGCTGGACGCGGTGGACGCCGAGGAGGCTGCACGGGTCAAGCGCCACCTCGAGGAGTGCCACCGATGCCGGGCCGAGGTCGACCAGCTCCGGGAGGTCGCGGCCGCGCTCGGCAACACGGCGGAACCGCCGCCGGAGCATCTGTGGGATCGGATCGCCGATCGCCTGGGCTCGCCTGCAGGAGAGCTCGGACCCGGCGCCAGGTATGGCGAGCGTGCAGGTCTCGCCGCGGCGGGTGCATCGCCTCTGCCCCCCGCTCTCGAGCGCGCAGGGCCCCCTCGCCATTCCCGGAACCGGGCACGGCCACGAGGTGCCCGGCAGCGCCACGGTCGCCGAGCCTGGACGGCAGCCGCCATGGGCACCGCTGCCGCGTGCGCTGCGTTGGCCGTCGTGCTCGGCATCGACCTCTCGAACGCCAACGGCCGGGTCGCCCAGCTCCAGACGTCACTGGCACGGCAGGGCCCGGCGGCAGCGGTCGCCGCAGCGCTGGCCAGCCCGGGCCACCGTGTCGTCGAGCTCCACGCTGACGACGGCGCCCGGCTGGCAGAGCTCGTCGTCCAGCGAAACGGGGTCGGCTACGTCGTGGCGTCGAGCATGGCCGGCCTGCCTGACGACGAGACCTACCAGCTCTGGGCGAAGATCGCCGGTCAGCCCATCTCTTTGGGCCTGCTCGGGTCCACCCCTCGCGCCGGCGCTGCCTTCAGCCTCGGCACATCTGTCGGCGAGGCCCAGCAGCTGATGGTGACTGTCGAGCCTGCGGGTGGGGTGGTGACACCCGACCGTGGCCCGGTCGCCAGCGCAACCTTGAGCTGAGGCGCGCCGGTGCGCGCCGGTGCGCGCACGGGTCTCGCCTGGCGCCGTACGGTGGCCGGCATCCGCGCGCTCCGCGTGGCCGAGCCCTTGGGAAGACCTGGCGTCTTTCGCCTGCGCGCACATCCGCCTGCGGGCCCCGGTCCGAAGAATTGGTGTGAGGACGTCAGTGATGGCCCTGGCTCAGCGCTCTGCACGGCTTGACCTCGACGGTGTCGACTTCAGCGCGTTCGCCGACCGTCCGCTCGATCCGCAGGCACGTCGCTGCCTGCGCTACATGCACGACGTCGAGTACCACACGATGTGCTACCTGCGCAACGTCCTCGTGACCGGGGCCCACGAGGATCCACAGGTGACCGCCTTCCTGGCGACGTGGTGCTACGAGGAGCACTGGCACGGCGAGGCGCTCGCGCAGGTCCTGAGCGCCCACGGCGAGGTGGCCGGAGCTGAACGTGTGCTCGCGCTGCGCACCGGGCTGCCGCGCCGTGAGCGCTTCCGTCCCCTCGTCTACCTCGCCGGGTCGACCCTCACCAAGCACCTGGTCGCCGTTCACATGGCCTGGGGCGCGGTCAACGAATGGACGACGCAGGCGGGCTATGGCCGGCTCGCCGCCTTGGCGGAGCACAACGTCCTCACCGAGTTGCTGAAGCGGATCATGAAGCAAGAGGGGCGCCACATCGACTTCTATGCCGCGCAGGCGAGGAGCCGGCTGGAGGGCAACCCGGCTGCCCAGCGGATGACCCGGCGAGCACTCCAGCACCTGTGGCGTCCCGTCGGTTCAGGGGTGATGCCTCGCTCCGAGGTTCGCTTCCTCGTCCGGCACCTCTTCGGGGGCCCGGACGGGATCGAGGCGGCACGGAGGATCGACCGCCAGATCGACCGCCTGCCGGGCCTTTCCGGCCTGCGATTGGTGCAGAGTGCGGTCGAGCGGATCGCGCTGGTCCCGCGGAATCGCACGCGGAGGATCGGGCGGACCATCCGCACGTGACCTGATCCGGTGAATGGCCGGCAGAGAAGGGAGAAGGATATGTTGGCAGAGATCTTCGGCGTCGACGGCATCGTCGTGCTGGTCGTGGTGCTCGCGCTCCTCTTCGGCAGCTCGCAGATCCCACGGCTGGCGCGCTCGCTCGGGTCGGCCAAGGGCGAGTTCAAGGCCGGCATGGACGAGTCCGAACCCAGCAGAGCTGGCAGGGAGCCCCAGGGCCGGTCGCCGGCGGCCTAGGGAGACCGAGGCTCTCGGGTTCCTCGTGTCCGAAAGCCGTGCGTCCGGCCACGACCCGACGAGCCGAATCCCTCGCTGCCGCGCAAGACCGTGGTCACCGGCCGCGCCGTCCCGGCGCCCATGGCGCGGTTCCCCTGTCGTTTGCTAGTGTCGGGTGTGGCGATGGAGCTCGCTGCGCTTGCCGAATGGCTGATGGCTCCTACTTGAATCCTGCCCGGGTGACGGGCATCGACGAAGGAGGGGCTGATGGCCACGGCAGGCGATGGCGCCGCACTTCGCCTTCCCTTGGATCCCGACGTCGACTTCGAGTCGGATGTCGAGGTCGCTGCGCACGGTTTGCGGCGGGGATCCCGGCACTCCCAGGCGATCATCGTCGGCGCACTGGCCTTGGGTGGGGTGCTCGGGGCCGTCAGCCGTTCTGGCGTCGCGCTCGCTCTCCCGGCAGAGACCGATCGATTTCCCTGGGGGACCTTCCTCGTCAACGTGTCGGGGAGCGCGGCGCTCGGGTTCATCTTGATCCTCGTCCTCGAGCGGTTCCCGAGGGGCCGCCTGGCCCGACCGGTGCTCGGCACCGGGTTCCTCGGTGCCTACACGACGTTCTCCACGTTCATGGTGGAGGCGGTCGAGCTGGTCCGGGCGGGCCACCCGGCCACGGCGGCCTCCTACCTGGGGGCCAGCGTGGTCGCGGGTCTCGTGGCGGTCTGGATCGGGATGGCGAGCGCACGGGTCGCGCTGCGAGCCGAGCGCCGGCGGCGAGCGGGGCGATCGCTGCAGGAAGATGCCGGCGACACCGTCGACGGGCCACGTGGCGCCGGCGCCTCCCTCGAGGTGCGCACTCTCCTCCACGATGTGGTCGTCCTCGACGAGATCGAGGCCCTCGACCGCTGACGAGGGCGACGCCATGACGCTGGACCTCCTTCTCGCCGTCGCCGCCGGAGGGTTCGTGGGCGCACCATCGCGCTACCTGCTGGACCGGGCCATCAGCAGGCGCCGCGAGTCGGACTTGCCGTGGGGGACCTTTGTCATCAACGCCACCGGGTCGCTCCTCCTCGGCTTCCTCACCGGCCTGGCGCTGGCCGGTCGTCTTCCCGACATCGTGAAGGCCTTGCTCGGCACCGGTTTCTGCGGGGCGTACACGACCTTTTCGGCCTTCACCTTCGAGACCGTCGGCCTGCTGGAAGGCGGGCGCATCCTCGACGCCCTCGGGAACGTGGTCGTCAGTGTGGCCGTCGGGCTCGGTGCCGCTGCGGCCGGCTTGGCGATCGGGTTGGCCCTCTGAGCCGATGCGCGCGGGCGACAGGCCCGATCAGCCTGGCGCCCCTTCGCAGGCCTGGCGGTACGGCTCGCGTCCTCGAAGTTCGAAAGGAACGAGTGCTCGGCAACGGGCGCCGCTCCGGTGGCGCTCCAGAAGGTCGATGAGGTTGCGGTTGTTCAGCCGGCGTACTTGACGCTCTCGGTGCCGCGCATCTCGCGCAGCACGAGGTAGTCGGCGCCCTTGAGCGCTGTCCGCTCCCAGGGCCCGAAGCCCTGCACGGTTCCCGCGCCACCGAGCACCGCAGGCACCTGGTGGATCCGTTCCAGGCCCTCGGTCACGCCTTCGGGGGTGTGCACGGTGGCATAGCGGATGCCGAGGACCGCAAGGGTGGCCATGTCGTACATGGCGGCGGCCAGCGGCTCGAAGGGGCGCGTGCCGGTGCGCTGCTCGAAGCGGTCCAGCATGGCGCGCAGGGTCGGGTTGTCCTCGTCGACCTGGTCGACGTACACCCAGCCGCTCATCTCTCGCCGCTCGTCGTCGCTCTTGGCGAGGAAGTGCATCCCGGCGCTGGTCGTGAAGCGTGGCGGGTCCCACCCGATGCGGGTCAGCGCACGCGAGAGGTCGAGGAGGACGGCCCCGAAGCCGAGGTACACGAGGGCGTCCGGCCCGCCGCTCGCCGCCCGTTCGGCCTCGGGCTGGAGGTCCTCGGCGATGGGTGAGCACGCGACGTCGCGGCTGATCGAGAGGCCCGACCGCTGGCACTCCTCCTCGAAGTACTCGAAGAACTCGGCGCCGATCGGCGAGCGGTCGCGGATCACGGCCACGTCGCGCAGTCCGCGCCGGGCCATCGCCCGGGCGATCAGCGGCCCGTCGTCGTAGAGGGAGCCGATCTGGTAGTGGAACCCATAGCGGCCACGTGAGCGCGTCGTGCCGGGGAAGTTGATGGTCGGCACGCCTCGCTGCTCGAAGAGGGGCGCCACGGCGATGCAGTTGTCGGTGATGCCGGGGCCGATGATGACGAGGACGCCCTCGTCGGCGAGCTCGTTCCAGGCGTCGCACACGGCCTTGGCCGTGCCGTGCGGCAGCCCCCGGCCCCGGCGCACGACCAGCTCCACCGGCCGGTCGAGCTCCCCCGACTCGAGCGCCTCGTCGAAGCGGAAGCGCAGCATCGCTCCGATCGAGCGGTCGAAGGCGTCCGGATCCTCGCTCAGGCCCTCGTCGAGGAAGCCCACCTTGAACGGCTCGACCTTGGCCATGGCACCCCTCCCGTCCAGCCCCCTCCCGGGCCTCGCTGCCACCCTAGAACGTCCGGACCGAGGACGCCCTGCCCGCCAGGGCGTTCGTGCGACCGGGCCCGCTCCACCGTCCCCTCGTCCGGTCCCCGTCCCCCTCCGGACCGAGGACGCCCTGCCCGCCACGGCGGCCGGGCTGTGGCGAAGGCTGTAACGATCGGGCCCGTGCCGGACATGATGAGGCGTGTGCGCAGCACGTGCCTCGTGGCGACCGCTCGCGGCATCGCGCCCGTCCTCGTGCCGGCAGGGGGGTGGGAGCGCCGTGCGATGTGAGCCCTGAGGGTGAACCAGGTGGCAGAACCTCGAGCCGACGCGGCGACCCGCTTCCGGCAGTTGTACGCCGACAACTACCGGCCGCTCGTCGGGTATGCCCGCCGTCGAACGGCGAGCGCCGACGACGCGGCTGACGTCGTGGCCGAGACGTTCCTCGTGGCCTGGCAGCGGATCGACGCCGTGCCGGTCGCCGACGCCCGGCCGTGGCTCTTCGGGGTCGCCCGTCACGTGATCGCGAACCACTCCCGGGGAGCTCGCCGGCGCCACCGCCTGGCCGAGCGCCTCCGCTACGAGCTCACGCCGGTGGTCGACGACGGCCCCGCCGACCCGTCGAACGGGTTGGCCGAGGAGGCGCTCGGCCGGCTGGCCGAGGCAGATCGCGAGGTACTTCGACTGGCCGCGTGGGAAGGGCTCTCGCCCTCGGAGATGGCCGTCGTGCTCGGCTGCGGGAGCGGGGCGGCGCGCGTGCGCCTCGTACGGGCGCGCCGGCGCTTCGCCAAGGTCTTCGCAGAGCTGGCGGACGGCTCGGCGCGGGCAGAGGCCGAGGCGACCGGGCTCCACGTGTGCGAGCCGGGCCTGGGCGGGGTGGTGGCACATGGCTGAGCGCCGCCGCCGACGCGCCCACGACGTCCACCGGCTCGTGGCGCTGGCGAACCCGATCGCCGACGACGCGCTCCTCGACTCGCCGCGCGACCCGGCGGCCCGGCGGCTCCTGCGGTCGATCGTGGCATCCGAGCCGATCCGACGCAACGGGACCAGCCCGGCTCAACCGGTACGGCGGAGCTGGCCGGGCCGCCGCCCGTTCCTCCTCGCGTCGCTGGCTGCAGGCTCCGCGGCCGTGCTCGTGGCCGTGCTCACGCTCGCTTCGGGCACCGGCACGCCGGCCGACGCGACCGTGCTCCTGCAGGCGACGAACGGCGTGCCCGTGGCGGCAGAGCTGCCTGCGGACGCCGTCCACCGCGGCGTCCTCGACTGGTCGAAGGTGCCGAGCTTCGTGATCGCGGTGTCGCAAGGTTCGCCCGTTGGCTTCGTGAGGAAGTCCGACCTCGAGCACACGACGCATGTGATCCCCTCGCCATCCCCGGTGGCGGCCTGCGGCAGGGGCGGCGTCGCCGTCTACGGCCCCGACCACAGACTCGTCGGGCACATCTACGCGATAGCCGGCTACCGACCCCTGGGCATCGCGCCGTCGTGCCCGCCTGTGGCCGAGTCGGTCACGCCGCCTCCCGGGGTGTCGCTGACCGGTCCCGAGCCACCGAGCGCGGTCATCCGCCCGGGGGTGGCCGTGCCCGACGTCCGCGGCCTGGCGGTCGACCGGGCCGTGCGCCGGCTCCTTGCGGCCGGCTTCGAGGTCCGCGTGGTGGGCGCGCCCGGAGCCCACGCCATGGCGGGCACGGTCGTGTCGGAGGCCCCCGTGCCCCTGCCCGACAGCCGCCTCGCCCGCGGGTCGGAGGTCTCCATCTCCGTGGCGACCTGAGCGCGCCGGCAGCCCGCGGCCGCACGGAGAGAGGTTCCGGCGCGCGGCGGGTTCAGACCGAGCGCTCGACCAGCACGGAGGTGGCACGACGGAGCGCTCGACACAGCCGGCAACGAAGAGACCAGCAACGACCAGCAACGAACAGCAACGAACAGAAAGGCAAGCCCGTGCCCACACGACGATCCATCCTCCTCACCGCCGCGGTGTCGGCGGCGGCGAGCGCCGCGGTGCTCGTCCCCCTGCGCGCCGCGTTCGCCGACGCCTACACGCAGCAGTTCACCGTCGTGAGCGGCCCCTACTACCCCTACTGGTTCGCCGACACGTGCCTCACCGCCTACATCGCGAGCGGCAGCCACGACAACTACGGCTCCATCTACAGCTCGGTCGACCCCGGCCAGTGCGCCGGCACGGCGGCCGACATGGCGGCCCAGTGGCAGGGGATCATGCTCTCGGGCTACAAGGACGGGTACTGGTGCGGCTTCACGCCGTGGTACCTGAACTCGAGCGCCGGCTCGGGGTTCTGGGTCGGTCCGTTCGACCTGTGCGGCCAGCCGTCGGGCACCCACAACTACGTGACCGAGACCTCCGGCGAGGTCTGGTCGGACGTGAACGGGAGCTACCAGTACATCTCGGCCGGGTCCGTGTACTCGCCCCCCCAGAGCTGACCCGCCATGCGCGTCGTGCCACTCGTCCCATCCACCCGAACCCGACAGGAGCATCCCATGACCACTCGAGCCCCACGCCGGCGCACCCTCAGGAGTGGCGCCGTCCTCGGCCTCGTCGCGGCCTGCGCCGCGGGGGCGACCGCCGCGGTCGCCTCATTCGTGCCCGCCTCGGGCGGGTCGACGGCCTCGGTCCCGGTTGCCGGTCCCATCCCGCCGAGCGCGATGTCGGGCGGCGGGATCGACTGGAGCCAGGTGCCGTCCTTCGTGCCGGTCACGAGCGACGGCACCGTGGTCGGCTACGTGAAGCGGGCAGACCTGATGCCCGTTCCCCAGGGCCAACCGATCCCCGGCCAGGTGCCGTCGTCGAGCGAGCAGCCACCTGCCGCGGGAGCCGGCCCCCAGGCCCCGGTCGTGACTGTCTACGGGCAGGACCTCTCGACCGTGGTCGGCCACGAGTACCCGGGCAAGGGGTTCGTGCCCCTGGGCGTCGACCCGAGCACGGTGCCGTCGGTGGCCCCCGCCGGCTCCTCGGCGCCTGCGGGCTCGTGAGGCGGGCGACATGACGACCTCCGACGAGCTCCGGCGAGATCCTGCAGGAGAGGAGCTCCAGCTGCGCCGCCGCGTCCCCCGCCAGCGCGTGCGCTGGCACGGGCGCTGCCGCGTCGAAGGCGCCGCCGCGGCGGCATGGACCGAGTGCGACGTGGTCGACATCTCGGTGATCGGCGCCGGGGTGCTGGTGACCGGTCCGATGCCCGGCGACATCGACGGCCAGCTGCTGGCAGTCGAGGTGGAGACGCCCGAGGGCTCGGTCTCCATCCGCGTGGTCGGCGAGGTGCGCTACGCAGTGCCGGTGGCCGGAAGCGCCACCCGAGTCGGCATGCAGTTCGCCAACCTGTCGGAGACAGAAGCCTCCATCCTCGACGCCCTGGAGATGATGCAGGTGGCCTGGTAGCCGGGCATGCGCGCCAGGTGGCGGCGCCGCTGCTAGGCATGGCCGGCGTGCCCCGGCCGGTCGCCTCGGCGCCCGGCGCGCTCCGCGCGCTGGGCTTGGCGCTTGGCGCGCTGTCGTTGGCGCTCGCCGTCGTGCCCGGTGGCCCCCCGGCATCGGCGCAGTCCGCACCCCCGAGCCCCGCGGGCGCGCAGCCCACCGGGGGGCAGGGGTCCGGCCCCGACCGCTCCTCGCCCTACGGCCGGGCCTCGAGCCCCCCGATGGCGTCGCACGCCGCCGCCCCTGCCGGCAGCTACGCCAACCCGCTGTCGGGCGTCGACTTCCCGGACCCCTCCGTCGTGGAGGACGGCGGCACCTACTACGCGTTCGCCACCGGCAACCTCGACAACAACGTGAGCGAGATGTCGACGAGCGACCTGGCCAGCTGGCCCCAGTCCTACGGGGCGCTGACCGACGCACTCCCAACCGTCGGGACCTGGGCGACGTCGAGCCCCTACGAGCGGGTGTGGGCGCCAGCCGTCACCCGCTGGGGCGCCAGGTGGCTCCTCTTCTACTCGGCGATCGACACCGCCTCGGGTGCGCGCTGCATCGGCGTGGCCACGAGCGCGGACGCCGCCGGCCCGTACCAGGACACGAACCCCGCCCCCCTCGTCTGCCAGCCCGAGCTCGGTGACTCGATCGACCCCGACCCCTACCAGGCGACCGACGGCCGGCTCTACCTCGCGTGGGCGTCGCCCGACGCCGACGGCCGCCCGACCCTGTGGAGCGCCGAGGTCGCGCAGAGCGCCGGCGGCGTCGTGACCGCCGGGCCACCGATGGCGCTGCTCCACGCCGACCAGGCGTGGGAGCAGACGGTCGAGAACCCCGACATGGTGGTGGTCGGCAACCGGTACCTGCTGCTGTTCTCCGGCGGGGCCTACGCCGACGCCTCGTACGCCACCGGGTACGCGGTGTGCCTCGGTCCCCAGGGCCCGTGCGAGGAGCCCGCCGACCACCCACTGCTGGCGTCGAGCGCGACCGTGGCAGGGCCCGGAGGCGGCTCGGTCTTCGCGGACGCCAACGGGCAGCTGTGGCTGGCCTACGCGGCCTGGACACCGCCCGCGGTCGGCTACGCCGCCGGCGGCTCGCGCACGCTGCGCATCGATCCGCTCTGCGTGGCGGGCGGGAACCCCGACGTGCTCGGGCCGACCACCACCCCGCAACCCCTGACCCCGCTCTGCCCGCCGACCGACGGCACGGGCTACCGGCTGGCCGCGGCCGACGGGGGCGTGTTCACCTTCGGCGACGCCGCCTTCGACGGCTCGATGGGCGGCCAGCCCCTGAACGCCCCGATCGTGGGCATGGCGGTCGACGAGGCGACCGGCGGCTACTGGCTGGTGGCTGCCGACGGGGGCGTGTTCGCCTTCGGCGACGCCGCCTTCGACGGCTCGATGGGCGGGCAGCTCCTCGATGCCCCGATCGTGGGCATGGCGCCGGACCGCTGGACCGGCGGCTACTGGCTGGTGGCCGCCGACGGGGGCGTGTTCGCGTTCGACGCACCCTTCTTCGGGTCGACGGGAGGTCGTGCGCTTCGCGCGCCGGTCGTGAGCGTCCTCACCGCAGGAGGGGGGCTCGGTTACTGGCTGGTCGGAGCCGGCGGCGCCGTGTACCCCTTTGGGGCGGCTCCCGCGCTCGGCTCGCTCGCGGGCGTCGCGCTTGCGGCCCCCGTCGTGGGGGGTGCCCCTGACGGGTTCGGCGACGGCTACTGGCTGGTGGCTGCCGACGGGGGAGTGTTCGCCTTCGGCAGCGCGCCCTTCGGGGGCTCGGCAGCCGACCTGTCGCTGGCGGCCCCGGTCGTCGCCCTCCTTCCCCCGTGAAGGGGTGCCCTCCTTCCCCCGTGAAGGGGTGCCCTCCTTCCCCCGTGAAGGGGTGCCCTCCTTCCCCAGTGAAGGGGTGCCCTCCTTCCCCAGTGAAGGGGTGCCCTCCCTCCCCGGTGACGGGGCTGTGGGTGACGGGGCTGTGGGTGACGGGGTCGTGCTGCCCGCCCCGTGACGGGCTTGGGCCCCGTCACTCCGGCCAGGTGGTGACCCCTTTGGCGCGCAGGTCCTCCATGTCGGATGCCGAGTAGCCGAGGTCGGCCAGCACCTGGCGCGAGTGCTCGCCGAGGAGCGGCGGAGGGCCGCCGATCCTGCCGGGCGTGGCGGAGAAGTGCACGAGGTGGCCGAACTGGCGGAACCGGCCGAAGTCGTGGTGGTGGTACTCGGCCACCAGGCCCGCTGCCACCAGGTCCGGCGCGTCGAACCACGCGGTGGGCGCGGTCTCGTCCGCGATCTCGACCGGCACCCCGTTGGTGTCGAGCAGCGCGAACGCCTCGTGGACCGGCATCGCGGCGAGCGCCTCCTCGAGGAGCGCGCCCAGCTCGTCGGCGTGCGCCGCCCGACCTTCGGGGGTGGCGAAGCGAGGGTCTGCGGCGAGCGGCGGGAGCGCCACGCACAGCGAGCGCCAGTGGCGCTCGCCCAGGCAGGCGAGCGCGATCCAGCCGTCGGCCGCCTCGTAGAGGCGGTAGAGGGGACCGAAGCCCTGCTGGCCGCGGTCGACCCGGGGCCGCTCGAAGGGGCCGTCCGGCCCGTTCCACTGGTCCGAGCTGTAGTAGAGGCCGCCGCTCACGATCGAGGTGTCGACGAACTGGCCACGCCCGGTCTTCTCGCGCCAGTACAGGGCGAGCAGCACGGCCACGGCCGACTGGCAGGCGCACGCCTGGTCGCACATCCCGAAGCGGTACCACACCGGCGGGTTCCCCTCGCCGCCGAGCTCGTGCTCGAGGCCGCAGGAGGCCTGGCCGAGCTGGTCGAAACCGGGCCACGTCGCCCGGACGCCGTCGAGCCCCCACATGGTGGTGTGGCAGTAGATCACCCGCGGGTTGATCGACGAGGCCGTCGCGTAGTCGACCCCCAGCCGCTCCGCCACGCCCGGGCGCATGTTGTGGTGGACCACGTCCACCCGCTCGATCAGGCGGTGGGCGATCTCGCGTCCCTCGGGGCTCTTGAGGTCGACGGCGATGTCGAGCTTGCCCCGCTGGCAGCCGTTGAACGGCTTGGTGACGTTGCGCATCTGGTCGCCCTGGGGCGACTCGAGCTTGTACACGGTGGCACCCAGGTCGCCCAGCAACATCGGGCCGAAGGGCCCGGCGAGGAAGTTGCCGAGGTCGAGCACCGACACCCCCTCGAGGGCGTGGGAGAGCGGCCGACCGGCGCGCACGCGCCGCGCGCGGGGCTCCTCGCTCGCCAGGGCCCCGAGGACCTCGTCGGTGTGCTCGCCCACGGCAGGCCGGGGGCGCCGGGGCCCGGGCTCGCCGGCGTCGCGCAGGTGGAAGGTCGGGCCCAGCTGGCGGGTCCGTCCGTGGACCGGGTCCTCCACGTCGATCACCCAGCCGTCGGCCACGAGCAGGGGGTCATCCAGCGCCTCTGAGGCCGGCCGCACGGGGGCGACCGCGAGGTCGTTGGCCCAGAACTGCTCCAGCAGCTCCTGGCGGGGGATCCGCTTGAACGCGTCGCGCAGCACCTTCTGGTCGCCGGGTGCCAGACCCTGCGGCTGCTCGAGGGGCTCGATCCCGAGGATGCGCCAGAGCGCGCTGCGGTCCTTGCCCCGCCCGCCGGCACCGTGCATGGAGTGCACCCAGAGGCCGTCGGCGCACTCGAAGACGCTCGGCTGGGGGTCGCGGCCGATCTCGACCAGCCAGGGGGGCTCGATCTCGAGGTCCTGCCAGAGCTGGGTGGTGAAGGCGAGCACCCCCTGGTAGAGGGAGGTCTCCACCCACTGGCCTCGCCCGGTCACCTCGCGGGCGTAGAGGGCGCCGCCGATGCCGAGCAGCAGCAGGAACGAGGCCCCGAGGCTCGGGAGCGGGCGAGGCAGGAAGATGGGGCCCTCGCGCCAGCCCGGCTGCTCGAACTGCTCGCCCGAGCGCGCCTGGACCAGCAGGTCGATGGCCGGGCGATCCTGGGCCTCGGTGCCGCGGACGTAGCCGGTCAGCGACACGTACACGAGACCCGGCAGCTCCTTGCTCACGTCGTCGTAGCCGAGGCCCCAGCGGGCCATGGTGCCGACCGGGAAGCTCTCGACGAGCACGTCGGCGGTGGCGAGGAGGTCGAAGAAGCGCTGCCGCTCGGAGGGCAGCGCGAGGTCGAGCACGACCGAGCGGGTGCCGCGATGCCACACGACCGTGCCGCCGTACGCCCGCATGGGGTCGCCACCGGGAGGTTCCACCTTGACGACGTCGGCCCCGTGGTCGGACAGCACCATCGTGGCCATCGACCCCGCGATGCCCGACGAGACGTCGACGACGCGTACTCCTTCGAGGGCTCCCGGCACGCAACCCCTCCTTTGCTCCGAGCTCGTCGTCCCCATCCGCTGACGGCGCGGGCCTACGGGCCCGGTCGCCACCCTACCCGGGCGGCGCTCCGGACGCCGGGTGGAAGCTGGGCTGGCAATTGACCCGGGGGCGGCGCAGCGCGATGGCGTACCTTGGCGGCTGTCGGACCGCCTGGTGGGCTCAGCGTCGCCGCGACGTCTCCTCCGGCCACGGTCGCGACGGCCGTGTCCGCCTACCCGTGGTGGCTCGACGTCGAGACGGCCAACACCTGGCAGAGCGGCACGGGCGGGCAGGCGATGAACGTCGCCGACCTCCAGGGGATGGTGGCGGCCCTGCAGGCGGCGGGTGCGACCACGGTCGGCGTCTACTCGACCACGTCGCAATGGGACGCGATCACGGGGGGCAGCCTCTCGACCTCGGGGTCCCTCGCCGGCCTGCCCGGCTGGGTCACCGGAGCGCGCAACGAGTCGGGCGCCCAGGCCAACTGCGCCGCGGCGTCGTTCACCGGGGGCAGGGTGGCCGTGTCGCAGTGGCTGTCGCACCCCTACGACTCCGACATCGCCTGCTGACCCTGCGCCGGGCCGCGCAGCGGTCGGGCCAGGGCGCCGGCGGCCGCTGCGTCAGGAGCGGGGGATCCGCTCGGCGCGGTCGGCGAGCTCGGGCGCGCCGAGGTGCTCGCACGTGGCCCCGAAGTCCGCGGTGGGTCCGTGCCATCTCAGCTCCTCGGTACCGCTGAGGAGGGAGCGGTCCACTCGCAGCGTGGCGAGGTCGCGGAACAGCTCGGCGAGCGGGCGCTCGGAGGAGAGCACGGCAGCGAGGCTGGGGGCGCCCCGGATCGCCGCCCGCACGGCCGCGTCCCACTCGGCCACGTCGTCGGGCACCGCTCCCAGCGTGCCGTAGTGGTCGAGGAGCGCGGCCGCCGATCGCCGGCCCCAGCCGGGGAGTCCCGGGAACCCGTCTGCCGAGTCGCCGACGAGGGCCAGCCAGTCGGGGATCGATGCCGGCCCGACCCCGAACTTGGCCCGGACACCGCGCTCGCCGATGGTGACCCCGGTCCGCCGGTCGCGCTGGACGACCCGGTCGCCGTCCACGCACTGCGCGAGGTCCTTGTCCGGCGTCCAGATGACGACCTGGGACACGGAGGGGTCGCCGCTCACCACTGCGGCGGCCGAGGCGAGCGCGTCGTCGGCCTCGAGGTCGACCATCGGCCACACGACGACGCCCAAGGCGGCGAGCGACTCCTCGAGCAGACCGAATTGCGACAGCAGCTCGCCGGGCACCCCGCTCGAGTCCTTGTAGCCGGGCCAGAGCTCGTTGCGGAACGACTCGATGACGTGATCGGTCGCCACTCCGACGTGCGTGGCGCCCTCGGCGAGCAACGTCAGCACTGAGGCGACGACCCCGCGGGTGGCCGCGACCTCTGCGGCAGGACCTGCCCCTCGCCGCTTCTGCTGGCCGAAGAACTGCCGGAACAGCTCGTAGGTCCCGTCGATCAGGTGGACGTCCATGGTGAGAGCGTCCCACAGCCGGCTCCCGGCCGACCCGAGGGCGGGGTCCTCACCGACCCGAGGCAGTGCCCCGCCGACCCGAGGCAGTGACCCCGGCCAGGTGGCGGAGGGGACCCGCGGGAGGCAGGGGACGGCGGGCGGGTTGGTAGGGTGCCGGCGGTGAAGATCGGGTTCCACCTGCAGGTCGGTCCCAGGCGGTGGGCCGAGCTGGTCGCGGCCGCCGAGGAGTCCGGCTTCGAGTCGGTCTGGCTGCCCGAGCACCTCGTCATGCCGGTGCACATGACCGGCCGGCCCGGCTCGCCCCACGCAGGCGAGCCCCCGATATCGGCGTCCACCCCCGCCTGGGACCCCTTCGTCCAGATGGCGTGGCTCGCTGCGCAGACCTCGACGATCCGGTTCGGGACCAACGTCTTCAACATCGGTCTCCGCCACCCCTTCGTGACCGCGCGGGCGCTCGTCACTGCTGACCTGGTCTCCGGCGGCCGGGTCGAGTTCGGGATCGGGGCCAGCTGGCTCTCCGAGGAGTGGGAGGCGATGGAGCTGCCCTTCGGCACCCGGGGCAGGCGGGTGGACGAGTCGATCCAGGTCATCCGCCGGCTCTTCAGCGAGGAGGTCGTCGAGCACGACGGCGAGTTCTTCCACTTCCAGGCGGTCGGGTTCCTGCCCAAGCCGGTGCACGGCTCGATCCGGTTCCACATCGGCGGTGACTCGTCTGCGGCCATGCGCCGGGCGGCGCGGCTGGGCGACGGCTGGATCCCGATGGCCCAGGGGGACCCGGCGTCCGTGGCCGCTCACGTGGCCGAGATCGCCCGCCTGCGCGCCGACGCCGGCCGGAGCGGGCCCTTCGAGGTGACGCTGTTCCGGGTGCCCGTCGAGTCGGTCGACGACGTCCGGCGCTACGAGGAGGCGGGGGCCACTCGCCTGCTCGTCGTACCGTTCGACAATCCGCGCGAAGGCGCGGACGCGCTGCGCCGCTTCGGCGACGAGATCATCGCGAGGCTCTGAGCCTGCCCTGACAGCCTCCGCGGCGTCCCGGGCACAGTAGGCTCGCACGCCGTGCCGGTGGTTCCCGACGTGGGCCTGTTCCATCGCCTCGGGGTCGCCATCCGGGAGGGGACGGCGCCCGGTGCGCCCGATGGCGGTGCCGGCGCGGCAGGGCAGGCGGCCTCGTGGTTCGCCGGTGTCCTCGGAGCCGAGGTCGAAGCGCCGCGCCCGGAGCCGGGGGACACGCACTCGACGACGATGCTGTGGCTGGGGCGATCACCCGTCGCCCTCTTTGCCGCCAAGGGCGACGACACCACGGGCACCATCGGCCGCTACCTCACCCGGTTCGGACCGGGCCTCCACTCGCTGGCGTGGCGGGTGCGCGACCTGCAGGGGGCCGAGGACGCCCTGCGGCGGCGCGGTTGCACGATCGTCGGTGTCAACCGCGAGGCTCGGCACTTCTTTCTGCATCCCAAAGAGACCTTCGGGATCCTCCTCGAGCTGACCGACCAGCGGGCCGACGAGGCGCCGCGCCAGCCGGGCAGCCGAGGCCTGGTGCGGGAGATTGCCTGGGTGACCGCCGCCGTCGGCGACCTGGCAGCGGCCGAGGCCCTCTTCGCAGAGCTCCTCGGGGCGGCGCCCGTGCACGGGCTGCCGTCAGGGCCGCGGTCGGCCGAGGAGACCCGCGACCTCGCGATCGGTGACGCGGTCCTGCGCCTGGTCCGGCCCAGCACCGCTGCCAGCCGGTACGCAGGCTTTCTCGCCGACGTCGGCGATCGGCTCCACTCGGTGGCCCTGCGCGTCGACAGCCTCGACCAGGTGCCGCTACGCCTCGTCGACCGAGATGGACAGCGCGGGTGGACGGACCCGGCGGCCACCTTCGGGGTGCGCTTCGAATGGGTGTCGTGAGCGCGGCGCCCTGAGCCAGCCGGAGCCGGTCGGCGGTACCAGATCTCGCCGGGCGAGGCCGACGAGCGCGGGAATGCGCGGGCGGTATTCGCGGGTGCGCGAGCACGAAGCAGCACGGAGGTGGACATGGACCTGCAGGAGACCAGGCTCCCGGGCATCGGCGTCCGGCACGACTTCGTCACCGCCGCCGGCCAGCACCTGGGCGTGGTCACGCACCGGGCGGGAGGCCACGAGCTCGTCCTCTACGACACCGAGGACCCCGACGCGTGCCGCGTGCGCGTGGTGCTCGCCGACGACGAGGCCGACCTGCTCGCCGAGCTCCTCGGCGCACCGCGCGTCATCGAGCGGATCGCCCGGTTGCACGAGCAGGTAGAGGGGCTGGTGACCGAAGGGATCGTGGTCCACCCGGGCTCGCCTTTCGATGGGCGAACGGTGGCCGACAGCATGATGAGGTCGCGCACCGGCGCGTCGATCGTGGCGGTGATCCGACAGGGCGAGATGATCCTCTCCCCGGCAGCCGACTTCGCGTTCGAGGCCGGTGACACGGCGGTGATCGTGGGCACACGAGAAGGTGTGGATGCCGCCGCCCGCCTCGTCGCTGGCGGCTAGTGCCGCTCGGCGTGCACGACGTCTCCCTCCTCCTCGAGCTCGGCGGGCTGCTGTTCGGGCTCGGCGTGGTGGGTCGGCTGGCGGCGCGCGTCGGGCTCTCGCCGATCCCGCTGTACCTACTGGCTGGCCTGGCAGTCGGGCGGGGAGGCATCCACCCGCTCGTGACGAGCCGTAGCTTCGTGGAGACCGGCGCCAAGATCGGGGTCGTCCTCCTGCTGTTGCTGCTGGGCCTCGAGTACACGGCCGACGAGCTGGTGTCGACGCTGCGGGCCCAGGCTCCCTCCGGCGTGGTCGACCTGTTGCTCAACGCGGTGCCCGGCGTGGCGACAGCGGTGTGGCTCGGATGGGGCGCGACGGCTGCGCTGGCCATGGGGGGCGTCACCGCGGTGTCGTCCTCGGGGATCGTCTCGAAGCTGCTGGCCGACCTCGGGCGCCTGCCCAACCGCGAGACACCGGGGATCCTCGGCGTGCTCGTGCTCGAGGACCTGGCGATGGCCGTGTACTTGCCGGTGTTGACCGGGCTGCTCGCCCGGAAGGCGGCGGCCGGCACTGCGGCCGCCGTCGCCGTCGCGGTCGGAGCATTCGCCGTGGTGCTGTTCGTAGCCCTCCGTTACGGCCCGGTGATCAGCCGGCTCGTGTTCAGCTCCAACGACGAGGTCCTCCTGCTGCGGGTCCTCGGGCTGGCCCTGCTCGTGGCCGGCCTGACCCAGGCGCTCGGGCTGTCCTCGGCCGTCGGCGCCTTCCTGGTCGGCATCGCGCTGTCGGGGCACGTCGTGGCGGGTGCCCGGACGGTGCTCGCCCCACTTCGAGACCTGTTCGCAGCCGTCTTCTTCGTTTTCTTCGGCCTCCAGGCCGGGCCCGCGGCCTTCTCGCACGACGTCCCCCCGGTGGCGTGCCTCGTCGCGGCCAGCGTGGTGACCAAGCTGGTGTCGGGCTGGTACGCGGGGCGCCGCGTCGGCGCGGGGCGCGGTGGCCGGGTCCGTGCCGCTGCCAGCCTGGTGCCGCGCGGCGAGTTCTCGATCGTGGTGGCGGGGGTGGCCGTGGCCAGCGGAGCCCCGCACCGCTTCGCGTCGGTGGCCGTGGCCTACGTGATCGTGACTGCCGTGCTGGGACCGCTGGCCGCCCGGGTCGCCGAGCCGGTTGCCAGGTGGTCGCTGCGCTCGGGTCGGGGCGTCTTCGCCGGCTCGCCGCGCCGGGTCAGCGAGGCTGCAGGTCGAGGGTGCGGGCGATCGTCTCCATGCCGGCGAGCCACGTGTCGAGATCCCCGCGCTCGGGGGCGGCGACCACGTGCTGGACCCCGGCCGCCTCGTAGGTGTCGCGCTCGGCGCGCAACTGGTCGGCACCGACCTTCGAGGCGTCCCACGGGACGCGCAGCGACAGGGTGAAGGAGTCCTCCGGCCTCGACGCCCGCAGCCGGCGGACCAGGTCGGCGGCGGCTTCCGGTGCCACGCCGATCCCGTGGAAGCCGTCGCCCTTGCGGCACGCGCGCTCGAGGGCGGCGTCGCTCGTGCCGCCGAGCCAGATCGGGACCTCGTGGCCGGGCTTGGGCAGGACGCGGACGTCCTCGAAGGGGTAGTAGGTGCCCCGGTGCGTGGCGGGATCGTCGTGCCAGGCCGTGCGCAGCAGGTCGACGATCTCCTCGAGGCGGGCCCCGCGGTGGTCGAAGGGCGCGTGCAGGGCCTCGTACTCGGCCTTCGACCAACCGATGCCGATGCCGACGGTCAACCGCCCGCCGCTCATGTTGTCGAGGGACGCCAGCGTGTTGGCGAGCGCCAGCGGGCTCGGGTACTGGGGGCCCACGAGCACGCTCGTGCCGATGCCCACGGTGGTGGTGGCTGCGGCGGCGAAGGCGAGCGTGACGAGGGGGTCGTAGAGGTATGGCGCCGGGTACGGCTGGGCGGCCGGTGCGACGAGGTGGTCGCTGACCCAGACGTCGTCGAAACCGAGGTCCTCGGCCAGTTTCGCCGCCTTCTCGATGCCTCCGGGCACAGCTGCCCGGCCGAACTGGGGGAGGTGGACGCCGACGCGCACGGGCGGTCAGCGTAGCGGCCGGAAGAACGTCCGGACGTCGTCGACGAAGAGGTCCGGCACCTCCATGGCTGCGAAGTGCCCGCCGCGGGGTGGCTCGGTCCAGTGGACAATGTGGTAGCGACGCTCGGCATGGCGGCGCTCGCAGCGCCCGATCTCCCGGGGGAAGTTGGCCACTCCGGTCGGCACGGTGACCGGCGCCCGGGGCACCGTCGCGACGCCGGCCCGGCGCATTTCCCAGTACAGGCGTGCAGCGGAGGTGGCGGTGCGCGTCACCCAGTACACCATCACGTTCGTGAGGAGCTGGTCCTTGGTGAACGACCGCTCGACGTCGCCGTCGCAGTCGCTCCACTCGCGGAACTTCTCGACGATCCAGGCTGCGAGCCCCGCGGGGGAGTCGTCGAGGAGGTAGCCGACCGTCTGGGGCTTGGTCCCCTGGATCTCGGAGTAGCCCCGGCCGGTCGACTCGAAGCGCGCGACGTGCTCGGGTGGCGGGGGCCGGTCCTCCCCCTTGGGCGGCGGGACGGCGAGGAAGTTGACGTGCAGGCCGATGACTCGGTCGGGCCGCAGGTCGGCCATGTTCGCCGACACGAAGGAGCCCCAGTCGCCGCCCTGCACCCCGTAGCGGTCGTAGCCGAGCTCGTCCATGACCGTGCCGAAGGCGGCCGCCATGCGCCGGGGCGTCCACCCTGGGGCCGACGTCGGCCCCGAGAAGCCGTAGCCGGGCAGCGACGGCACCACGAGGTGGAAGGCGTCGGCAGGGTCGGGCGGGTTGGTCAGGGGGTCGATGACGTCGAGGAACTCGACGACCGAGCCGGGCCACCCGTGGGAGAGCACGAGCGGGACGGCCCCGTCGTGGGGCGACCGCACGTGGAGGAAGTGGATCCGCTGCCCGTCGACCTCGGTCGTGAACTGCGGGTAGCGGTTGAGCCTGGCTTCCTGCGCCCGCCAGTCGTAGGGGCCGGCCCAGTAGGCCACGAGCTCCTCGAGGTAGCCCAAGGGCATCCCCTGGTCCCAGCCGACGCCGGGGATCTCGTTGGGAAAGCGGGTACGGGCGAGGCGCAGGCGGAGGTCCTCGAGGGCCTCCTCGGGCACGTCGACTCGGAACGGCTGGATGGGCGCCACGAAGGCGCAGCGTAGCGACGGCGGGCATCGGCCGGTGCCGGTGCCGTCGCGGCGCCGGTAGGGTGGCCGGGATGCGAGGTCGAGCCCCCGACGGCGCCGAGGCCGGGCGCCTCGCGGGCGAGCCGGTGTCCGGGCGCGACGGCGTGCCGGGCAGCCAGCTCTCGCACCGTCAGATCCTGGTCGTCCTGACCGGCGTGATGGCGGGCATGCTGCTCGCCGCCCTCGACCAGAGCATCGTCGGCACCGCCCTGCCCCGCATCGTCTCCGACCTCGGCGGCCTCAACCGCCTCTCGTGGGTCGTGACCGCGTACCTCCTCACGTCGACGGCCACCACGCCTCTGTGGGGGAAGGTCTCCGACCTCTACGGCCGCAGGCTCATCTTCCAGGTGGCGATCGCCACCTTCCTCGTCGGCTCGGCGCTGTCGGGCCTGAGCCACGACATGACCGAGCTGATCCTGTTCCGGGGGCTCCAGGGGGTCGGCGGCGGCGGGCTCATGTCGATCGCGCTGGCCATCATCGGCGACGTCATCCCACCCCGCCAGCGGGGCCGCTACCAGGGCTACTTCGGGGCGGTGTTCGGGCTCTCGAGCGTGGTGGGGCCGCTCCTCGGCGGCCTGTTCACCGACACCATCGGCTGGCGGTGGATCTTCTACATCAACCTGCCCATCGGCGCGGCGGCGCTCGTCATCACCTCGGTGGCCCTGCGGCTGCCCATGGCCAGGCACCAGCACCGGATCGACTACCTGGGCGCGGCGACCATCATCGCCTCGGTCACGTGCCTCCTGCTGTACCTCAACTGGGCCGGCGGGCACTACGGCTGGCTGTCGCCAGGCGCGTTCTGGCTCGTCGGCCTCGCCGCCCTCCTGGCCGGCGCGTTCGTCGCCGTGGAGCGCCGTGCCGTCGAGCCGATCATCCCCATGCGCCTGTTCGCGAACCGGATCTTCAGCACCGGCAACGCGTTCTCGTTCCTGTCCGGCATGGCCATGTTCGGCGCCGCCATCTTCCTGCCCGTGTACCTCCAGGCGGTGAAGGGCATGAGCCCGACGCGTTCGGGGCTGGCCCTCGTGCCGGTGGTCGCCGGCGTGGCCGGCATGTCGGTCGTGTCGGGCCGGATCATCAGCCACACCGGCCGCTACCGCCTCTTCCCCATCCTCGGCGCGTCGGTGCTGCTCGCCGGCCAGCTGCTGCTGGCCCAGCTGCACATCGACACCCCGTACTGGCAGGTGGCCGTGTTCGGCTTCCTGGCCGGCGCCGGCCTGGGCATGACGATGCAGACCGTGGTCCTGGCCGTCCAGAACTCGATCGACATGCGCGACATGGGCACGGCCACCAGCGCGACGACCTTCTCGCGCATGACGGGGGCGGCCATCGGCACCGCCGTTTTCGGCGCCGTGCTCGCCAGCCGCTTCTCCCACTACCTGGCGGCCTCCTTCGGGCGCGTCCCCTCGCGGGGACCGCACCTCGACACCAACGACGTGCAGGCCATCCGCGCCCTGCCCGAGCCGGTGCGCCACGTGGTGCTGAGCGCGTTCACCCACGCCATCGACGACCTGTTCCTGATCGGGGTCCCCTTCGTGGTGATCGCCCTCGTGACCGCCTTCCTGCTGCCCGAGATCCCGCTCCGCACCGGCGGCGAGGGCCCGCCGCTGGCGGCGCTGGCAGGCGAGGCCGGCGAGCCGACCGCGGCCGACGGGCACCACGAGAACGGGCGTCAGGGCTCGGCCGCCCCAGGTGCCGACCGGGGCGGCGAGCCGGTCAGCAGGCGGTGAGTGATCCGGGCGGGCTCTACGGATCCGCGAAAGGGACCGTGCAGCCAGCGAGGCACCTCGGTGGGCGGCCGGGGCACGGAGAGGGCTTCGTGCGCGGCTCGTGAGCGTGCGCCGAGGCCACCCGGGCGGCTGCAGCCGATCCGGCCGTGAGGCCCTCGGTCTCCGCCCCTACGGCGCGAGGCCCGCTCTCGCTGCCGCGGCGGCGCGGTCGTCGAAGCCGCGGATGTCCGAGACCTTGCCGTCGCGGACGGTGAGCACCTGCCAGCGCGCGGCCTTCCCGCCCTGCTCGGCTGCCGCGGGCGTGCCCGACACCGTGAGGCCGACCATCAGGCACCCGTCGCCGACGGCGACTTCGTCGACGGTCGCGCGCATCCCGCGGTTCCGAGCGGCCCGGTACCAGCGCAGGACCTCCCAGCGATCCTTGCAGCCCCACTCGGGCTCGTCGGCGGGCCCCCAGCGGACGTCGGGCGCGAGGAGGTCCCGGTAGGCGGCGAGGTCGCCTTGCTCGAGCGCCGACCTCACGAGCGGCGCCAGCTCTTCGAGGCTCGGAGGCACCCCGAGAGCTTACGTGCCTACCCCCCGGCTTGCCTCAGCAGTCCGGCGCGCCGTTCAGGCCGCGCCGGACACGGCGGATCGCCGCGCCGCGCACGCTCCCCGATGGCGCACGCCGGATCGCCGGGCCGCGCGCGCCGCACCGCGCACGCCGCGCACGGCGGATCGCGGGCTCAGGCGCACATCAGAAGTCGGTGCCACCGTCGATGTTGACGACGGCGCCGTTGAGGTAGCCCGCCCGCGGCGAGAGGAGCAGGGCGAAGAGCTCACCCACCTCTTCGGGCTTGCCCGGGCGGCCGAGCGCCACCTCCATGTGGAACAGGTCCCACAGGTGGCGTTCGAGGGCCTGCTCGACGGGGTCGCCGGTCTCGGCGGCGACCTGCCGGCGCAGGGCGGCGAGCGCCCCCGTCTCGATGGCCCCGGGGCAGACGCAGTTGGCGCGGACCCCCGAGGGGCCGTAGGCCTTGGCGACCATCTTGGTGAACGAGGCGACGGCGGTCTTCATGGCCACGTAGGGGGCGCGCACCGGGTGGTAGGCGTGGATCGAGTAGGCGGCGGTGGTGACGATGGTGCCCCCGCCGCGCTCGACGAGGTGGGGGAGCGCGGCGCGCACGACCCGCACCGTGCCGAGCAGCATCGCGTCGAAGGTCTCGAGCCAGGCCTCGTCGGTGGCCGTGCCGACCGGGCTGTGCGCCAGCGGGTTGGCCCCGGCGGTGATCGCCACGCCGGCCAGGCCGCCGAGCCCCGCGGCCGCCTCCGACACCAGGTGCTCGGCCGCGCCCGGCTCGGTGATGTCGCCCGTCACCACCACCGGCTGCGGGCCGAGGTCTGCGGCGATCGCGGCCGCCGCCGCCCTGGCCCGTTCGCCGTCGCGCCCGGCAATGGCCACCGCAGCCCCGTCGGCAGCCAGGACGCGAGCAGCGGCCAGGCCGATGCCGGCCGTGCCCCCGACGACCAGGTAGCCCTTGCCGCGCACCTCGAGGTCCATCGTCGCAGCCTCCTCGCGCCGCCGGTCAGCGAGGGTCGCCGGGGAGGGGCTCCTCGGTGAACTGCCACAGCACCCCGAAGTTGTCGCGGGGGTCGATCCCGAACGCGCTTGCGGTGTCGCCGGGCACCGTCCGCAGGCCCATTTCCTCGAGGTGCCGCCGGGCCCGGGCGAGGTCGACGACGCGGAACTGGATCGAGCGGAGCCGCGGGCCCATCTGCTCGAGGTAGGCGGCGACGGCACCGTCACCGGTCGTCGGCTCCACGAGCTCGAGCACGTGGTCGGTCAGCCACAGACCGGCCGCCCGGCCCCCGATGGCCGGCCGGTCCACCTCGTAGAGGTGCTCGGCACCGGTGAGCTCGGTGACGAAGGTCACCGCGCCGGGCAGGTCGCGCACGGCGCAGCTCAGGTGGTTGAGACGCTCGATACCCAAGGGGTGCCGGTCCCGCCACGGCTCGGGCGACCAGCCCGGTTCGAGACGTGGGTCATTGGCCATCTCGTGGGGGCAGAGCTCGATGATCATGCCGTGGGTGTCGCGGGGGTGGGTCATGAGGAACGAGCCCGGGTAGTAGCTCCCGAGCCGCACGCCGCGCGCGTCGAGAGCCGCCTTGGCCTCCTCGAGGTCGGAGACCTTCCACTCGAAGGAGTGCCAGCTGTCGCCGAAACGCGCCAGCTGGCGCCCGAGGAGGCTCGTGGCGGTGCGGGGTGAGAACAGCTCGATGCACGTGTCGCCCACGAGGAACAACGAGGCGTCGCGCTCTTCACCCTCGTGGTAGCTGTTCATGTACTCCTGCGCGCCGAAGACGTCGCGGTAGAAGGCGTTGGCGCGGGCGAAGTCGCCCAGGAGCTGGTTGACGTGGATGAGCTTCTCGACGGTGATCGGGGCCACGAGCCCCCGACCCTACCCGACGGCAGGCCAAGGCAGGATGCCCGACGCAGCCTGGTGCAGGAGGAAGCGCCACGCGGGCAGCGGCGGGGGGCGCCGTGGGCAGCGAGGGGCGTCACGGCCAGCGGCGAAAGTATCGTCTCGTCCATGGCCATCCCCCTGCGCCACGGCGTGTTCCTGGCGCCCTTCCACTCCCTGCGCGAGAGCCCGACGCTCGCCCTCGAGCGGGACCTGCAGCTCTGCCAGCTGCTCGACGAGCTGGGGTTCGACGAGGCCTGGATCGGCGAGCACCACTCGGGCGGGCTCGAGACCATCGACTCGCCGGAGGTCTTCATCGCCGCGGCGGCCGAGCGCACGAAGCACCTCCGCTTCGGCACGGGGGTCGTCTCGCTGCCGTACCACCATCCCTTGAACGTGGCCAACCGCATCATCCAGCTCGACCACATGACGAGGGGCCGGGTGATGTTCGGGGCGGGGCCGGGCCTGCTCGCCTCCGATGCCCTCATGATGGGGATCGAGCCCGAGGTGACCCGTGACCGCCTGCAGCAGGGACTCGACGTGATCCTGCGCCTCCTGCGCGGGGAGACCGTCACCGAGGGGTCCGACTGGTACACGCTGCGCGACGCCCGAACCCACCTGCGCCCCTTCACGCGGCCCCATCCCGAGGTGTGCGTGGCCAGCGCCGTCACCCCCTCGGGCGGGCGACTCGCCGGGCGCTACGACCTCGGCATGCTCTGCGTGGCGGCTGGCGAGCGGGCGGGCTTCGACGCCCTCGACACCAACTGGAGGATCGCCTGCGAGATCGCTGCCGAGCACGGTCGCGAGATGGACCGGGGCCGGCTGCGGTGCGTGGTCAACATGCACCTGGCCGACACGCGCGAGCAGGCGATCCGCGACGTCCGCTACGGCTGCGAGGAGTTCATCCGCTACTTCAACAACAACCAGCCCCGCTTCGACGTGCCCGAGGGGGCCGACTACGTCGAGTGGGTGCTCGAGCACGACCTCGCCGTGGTGGGGACGCCCGCCGACGCCATCGAACGGATCGAGCGCCTCTACGCCAAGCAGGGCGAGTTCGGGTGCCTCCTCCTGCAGGTCACCAACTGGGCCGACTGGCCCGCCCTGCGGCGCTCGCTCGAGCTCTACGCCCACTACGTGATGCCGCACTTCGCCGGGGCGAACGACAACCGGGCGGCGTCGTACCGGTGGGTGACCCAGAACCAGGCCGAGCTCGTGGCCAAACGGGTGGCCGCGGCCGAGCAGATGTTCGCCAGGCACGAGGGCGAGCGAGGAGCGTCTCACGCGGGCCCGGGCGGCGCAGCCTCGACCTCGCTGTCGTAGTGCCGTTCCAGCGTCGCGCCGAAGGCCCGCCTCCTCGTGGCCGAGCGTGGTGAGCCGGTGACGGCGGACCACCGTCGCGCCGGGAGCCGGCCGCTCGAGCCCCTGCTCGCACCCCGTTCGGTGGCCGTGGTCGGGGCGTCGGACGACCCGGGGAAGATCGGCGGCCGCCCCGTCGACTACCTGCTGCGGTTCGGCTTCGCCGGTTCGGTCTACCCGGTCAACCCCAACCGCGCCGAGGTGCAGGGCCTGCCCTCGTACCCGAGCGTGACCGAGCTGCCCGAGGCGCCCGACGTGGCCATCGTGGTGGTGCCCGGGGCGGCAGCCGTCGAGGCCGTCGAGGGGTGCGCCGCGCTGGGCACGGGGGCGGTCGTCGTGCTGGCATCAGGCTTCGCGGAGGCCTCCGAGGAGGGCCGGGCGCACCAGGAGAAGATGGTCGCTGCGGCCCGGGCGGCCGGCATGCGGCTCGTCGGGCCGAATTGCCAGGGCATCGCCAACTTCGCCAACGGTGCCGTCCTCACCTTCTCGACCATGTACCTCGAGGAGCCGCCCTCGGACGGCCCGGTGGCGGTGGTGAGCCAGTCGGGCTCCATGAGCCAGGTCCCCTACGGGCTCCTGCGCTCGCGGGGGATCGGCGTCCGGTACTGCGCGGCCACCGGCAACGACGCCGACGTGTCCGTGAACGAGGTGGCCACCGCCATGGCCGACGATCCCGAGGTCCGCCTCCTCCTCCTGTACCTCGAGACGGTGCGGGACCCGTCGTGGCTGGTCGCCCTCGGGGAGGTGGCGCGGCGGCGGGAGCTGCCGGTCGTCGTGCTCAAGGCGGGGAGGACGCCGGAAGGGCAGCGCGCGGCCCGGTCGCACACCGGCGCGCTCGCCAACGAGGACCGCGTGGTGGACGCCGTCCTCGAACGGATCGGGCTGCAGCGGGTCCGCGACCTCCCCGGCCTGATGGCGGCAGTCGAGCTCCACCTCCGCCCTGCCTGGCGGCCGACGGGCCGGCGCCTGGCGGTCGTGTCCAACTCCGGTGCCTCGTGCGTGCAGGCTGCGGATGCCGCGGTCGACGCGGGCATGGCGCTCGCCGAGCTGGCGCCGGAGGTCCGGCGCCGGGTGGCGGCCGCGCTGCCGGGGTTCGCCACCAGCAGCAACCCGATCGACGTGACCGCGGCGCTGCTCAACAACGGCCGCCTGCTCTCCGACGTGCTGCCCCCCCTGGCGGAGGATCCGGGGGTGGACGCGCTCGTGCTCGCGGTGCCCGTGCTCGGCCAGGGCTACGACGTCGACGCCTTCGCCGCGGACACCGCCGCCTTCGCCGCCTCCCGCCCCGCCGCCGTGGTCAGCTTCCACCCGCCCGTGGCCTCTCGCTTCCGCGCCGCGGGGCTCCCGGTGTTCGCCAGCGAGGTGGAGGCGGTCGGGGCCCTGGCCCAGTGGACGGCCCTCCACGAGCGCCGCGCCCGGGCCGCCGAGCTCGCCCGCCGCTCGCCGTACGTGCCGGCGCCCCGGCTGCTCCCTGCCGAGGTCGAGACCCTCCACGAGGCAGACGGGTTGGCCCTGCTCGCCAAGGCGGGCGTGCCGGTGGTGGCGCACCGCCTGTGCGCCGACGCGGACGCGGCAGCGGCAGCGTCTGCCGAGCTGGGTGCGCCGGTCGCCCTCAAGGGGTGCTCGACGCGTGTGGCCCACAAGTCCGAGCTCGGTCTCGTCGCCCTCGGGCTGTCGAGCGAGGCGGCGGTGCGGGCGGCCTTCGACCTCGTCGACCGGCGGCTCCGGTCGATCGACCCCGACGCGCCGGGCGTGCTCGTGTGCCCGATGGTGAGCGGCGTGGCCGAGCTGTTGCTCGGCGCCCGCCTCGACGCCGTCTTCGGGCCGGTGGTCGTGGTGGGCGCCGGGGGCCTGCAGGTCGAAGTCCTCCCCGACGTGCAGGTCCTGCTGCCGCCCTTCGACGGCCGCGACGTCGCCGAGGCCCTGGCACGCCTCCGTGTCTCGCCGCTGCTCGAGGGTTTCCGGGGGCACCCCGCGGCCGACGTGGCCGCCTTCGGGGTCGCGGCGGTGGCCCTGGGCTCTCTCATCGCCGACGCCGCGTCGGGCGTCGTCGACGTCGACGCCAACCCGGTGGTCGTGGCCGCGGCCGGCGGCGGCTGCACGGCCGTCGACGCGCTCGTGCGGCGTGCCCCGGCCCGCTCGACCGGCGGCGCGGGCGGGTTGTGAGGCCTCACTGCCGGGGGAGTCGCCGGGGCGTCCCCGCCCGGTGGCAGAGCAGGCGTCCACGCGACCAGGTACTCCCACCGCCTCGGCGCGACACGTCGCCGGGGCGTCCCCGCCCGGTGGCCGAGCAGGCGCCTGCGCCTACGCTTCGGCCATGGACCTCTCCCTCACCCCAGACCAGCTGCTGTCGACGACCCGTGCCGTGCGACGGCGCCTGGACCTCGACCGGCCCGTCGAGCGCGACGTCCTCCTCGAGTGCGTCGAGCTGGCCCTGCAGGCACCCTCGGGATCCAACAGCCAGCGGTGGCACTGGGTGTTCGTGACCGATCCGGCCAAGCGTGCCGCACTCGCCGAGCTGTACAACCGGGTGTTCTCCAAGGCCTACACCCCCGAGGCGCTCGGGCAGATGGACGAGGCCGGGCACCGGGTGTGGTCCTCGGCCAAGTACCTGGCCGACCACCTCCATGAGGTGCCCGTGCTGCTGGTGCCCTGCCTGTGGGGCCGCCCGCCGGAGGGCGTCGGGAACCAGGCGGGGTACTGGGCGTCCATCCTGCCGGCGATGTGGAGCTTCATGCTCGCCGCCCGCAGCCGCGGCCTCGGCACGACCCTGACCTCCATGCACCTGGTCCACGAGCAGGAGGCCGCTGCCGTCCTCGGCATCCCCTACGAGCGCTGCGCCCAGGCCGGGCTGGTGCCGGTCGCCTACACAAAGGGCACCGACTTCCGCCGGGCCGAGCGCCGACCGGCGGCCGAGGTCGTCCACTGGGACGAGTGGTGAGCCTCCCGCACCGGCACCGGGGCGAGTGGTGACCTTCCCGGCGGCCCCTTCCTGGGGGCGGGGTGTGCGCTAGCTTGACCGGGTCGGCCGACGAGTGGACGAGGGAGACCATGGCACCGCTGGAGATCCCCGATCTCGGGTACCGGGCCACGCTGGGCGAGTGCATCCGCCGCGCCGCCCGCCAGTACCCGGATCGCGACTTCATCGTGCTGCCCGACCGCCGTGCCACCTTTGCCCAGGTCGAGCGGGCGTCGCGCGCCCTCGCCAAGCGGATGCTCGTGGCGGGGATCGGCAAGGGGACCAGGGTCGGCCTCTTCTACACCTACAGCGTCGAGTGGGTCGTGGCCTGGCTGGCGGCCAGCCGGATCGGGGCGCTGGTCATGCCATTCAGCACCATCTACGCGCCCGGTGAGTTGCGGACCGTCCTGCGCATCGGCGACGTGAGCGTCCTGCTGTCCGGGCCGACCATGCTCGGCCGCGACATGGCCGCCTACCTCGAGGAGGCCGTCCCGGGCCTGGCCGGGGCCGCCGGACCGGACCTGTTCCTGCCCGAGCTCCCCTACCTGCGCGCTGTGTGGATCACGGGCGACACCGACCGTCCCTGGGCCCGCCAGGTGACCCTCGACCCGGACAGCCCCGTCGGTGCCGAGGTGCCCGACGAGCTGCTCGACGCGGCCGAGGCCGAGGTGGTGCCGGCGGACCTCGCCACCGTGGTCTACACCTCGGGCTCGAGCGCGCTGCCCAAGGGTGTCGTGCACACCCACGGCTCGATCGTGCGGACGACGGCGCCCTTCGGCGACCGGGTGAGCGCCGAGGGGGGTAGCCCTCGGCTCTTCTGCGCCTTCCCGTTCTTCTGGATCGGCGGCTTCCTCGTGCTCGGGGGGGCCCTGCAGTCGGGCCTCACCGTCTGCTGCCTCGAGCGCTTCGAGCCGGAGGCAGCGCTCGACATGGTGGAGAAGGAGCGGTGCTCGATGGTGGCGGCCTGGCCGTCGCTCATCCAGTCCATGCGGACGCACCCGACCTTCGCGGGGCGCGACCTCGCGCACTGCCCCATGCTCGTCGGAGGGCCCTCGGACGTGGCCCTGCTCGACACACCGGTCCCCGGGATCCCCGCGCACCGCGGCATGAGCGAGACCGTCGGGAACTGGAACGGCGTCGAGCGCAAGATCGTCGACCCGGCCACCGGCCGGGAGCTGGCGGACCTCGAGGAGGGCGAGCTCCTCATCCGCGGGTACGGCATGACCCAGGGCTACTACAAGAAGGAGCGTGAGGAGGTCTTCGACCCCGACGGCTGGCTGCACACCGGCGACCGGTGCTTCATGTCCGAGAACCGCCCGTTCTTCGTCGGCCGCTTCTACGAGATGGTCAAGTCCCGGGGGGCCAACGTGTCGCCGCGCGAGGTGGAGCTCGTCCTCGAGAGCTTCCCCGACGTCGCCCACGCCCTCGTGTTCGGGATGCCCCACCCGGTGATGGAAGAGGAGGTGACGGCGGTGGTCGTGCCGGCCCCCGGCGCCACCCTCGACCCCGCGTCCCTCCAGGAGCGGGCCCGGAAAGAGCTCTCCTCCTACAAGGTGCCGACGCGCATCGAGATCCTGGCCGACGAGAGCGAGATCCCCTGGCTCGGGTCGGGCAAGCCGGACAAGCTGGCGCTGAAAGCACGCCTGCAGGGCGCGGGCGAGAGCCGCTGAGGCGTCAGCCCGCCGAGCCGGGGCTGCACCGAGGCGGGGCGGGGCAGGCACGCGGTGGGGCCACATCGAGGGGCAGCAGTCCGGTGGCGACGGGCGGCCGCCGCGGGCCGTGGGAGCGACGAGAACGGTCGAGGGAGCAAGAGGGAGGAGCGATGGACGCGACGATCACCGAGGACACGCCGTTCGTGCCCGAGGACGACACCTACCACCGCCTTTCGGACGATCCGTTCGAGGTCGAGACCACCTGGTGGTCGTTCAACATCCCGGAGCGCCGGCTGGGCGCGTGGCTGCACGCCGGCTACCACCCCAACGGCCACGACGTGACTTGGCGCGTGTTCGCGTGGGACCCGTCGGGAGCCGACCTCGGGCGCCTCGCCTACTACAAGCAGCGGGCGAACGTGCCGATGCCCCCGGACCCCGACCTGCGCGACATCACCTTCCCCGGCGGTGGGTTCTCGGTCAAGATGCGCACCCCCCTCATGGACTACGAGGTCACCTACCGCGACGAGGAGGCCGATTTCGCCATCGAGATCGAGCACCGCAGCGTGCACCCGCCCCGGCGGTTCACCCCCGGCGAGGCACCTGCCATGTTCAACCCCCACCTCGACCAGCTCGGCCACGTGACGGGCACCCTCACGCTCCACGGCGAGCGCATCCCCATCGACTGCTACTCGGTGCGGGACCGCACGTGGGGGCCTCGGGGCGGGCGCCATTCCCAGAGCCAGAAGGCCGAGTACCTGCGCGGCGAGTACCGCGTCACCCACCCCGGCGGCCCGCGCTGGCGCGAGATCGAGCGCGAGCGGGGGAGGGGGCGGATCCAGTACATCTTCGGGCACACCGACGACCGGACGGGGTTCTTGAGCTTCGTCCGCCCCCAGGACGGCGACGCTGCCGGCTGGTCGCCCATGAACGTGGGGTGGCTCCTCAAGGACGGCGAGTTCCAGCGCCTCGACAAGTCGACGAGCAAGATGCGCAACTACCGCGACCCCCGCACGGGCTGGAGCGCCCACATGGAGGTCGACATGACCGACGTGACCGGTCGGACCATGCAGGCCGAGGGGTTCGCCGTCAGCTACATGTGCGAGAACGGCGCCGGCGCCAACGCCCTCATGCGCTGGGAGTACGACGGCAAGATCGGCTGGGGCGAGGACCAGGACGGGTGGCGCCTCGACCACTTCGCCAAGATGATGGCGGCGCTGCGCGCCGTGCGGTGAGCGCCCGGAGCGTGCCCGTCAGCTGATGCGCCTGTCGCGGCCTGCCCAGGCCGCGTCGCGCAGGACGAACTTCTGGACCTTGCCGGTGGAGGTCTTGGGCAGGGGGCCGAACACCACGCGTTTGGGGGCCTTGAAGTGCGCCAGGCGCTGCCGGGCATGGGCGATGATCTCCTCCTCGGTGGCTGCCGCCCCCTCACGGAGGGCGACGTAGGCCGCCGGGACCTCCCCCCAGCGTTCGTCGGGGTGGGCGATCACGGCCACCTCGAGGACCGCCGGGTGCGAGGCGACGGCCTGCTCGACCTCGACCGAGGCGATGTTCTCGCCGCCCGAGATGATGACGTCCTTGGCCCGGTCGCGCAGCTCGACGTAGCCGTCGGGGTGCAGCACGCCGATGTCGCCGGTCCGGAACCAGCCGTCCGGCGCGGCGCGCGCGGTCGCCTCGGGGTCCTTGTAGTACCCGAGCATGACGTCGTTGCCCCGGAGCGCGATCTCGCCCGTGGTGGTGCCGTCGCAGGGCACGTCGGCACCCTGCTCGTCCACCACCCGGACTTGGCAGGCCACCAGGTTGCCGACCCCCTGGCGCGCCATGAGCCTGGCGCGCGCCTCGTCGCCGAGGGCGTCCCACTCGGGCTGCCACTCGCACACCACGGCGGGCCCGAAGGTCTCGGTGAGACCGTAGAGGTGGGTGACCTCGACTCCGAGCTCGCCCATGCGGGCCAGGATGGTGGGCGTCGGGGGCGCGCCGCCGGTGCAGACGCGCAGCCGCCGGCCCGGCGCCAGGCGATGGGCCGCCGGGCCGTAGGCGAGCATGGACAGCACCGTGGGGGCGCCGTTGAGGTGGGTCACGCCTTCCTCGTCGATCAGCCGCCACACCTCGTCGGGCTCCACTCTGCGCAGGCACAGGTGGGTGCCACCCGCCGCGGTCACGGCCCACGGGAAGCACCAGCCGTTGCAGTGGAACATGGGTAGCGTCCAGAGCATCACGCTGTCGGCGCGCAGGCCGGCGTGGACCACCATCGCCAGCGCCTGCAGGTAGGCGCCGCGGTGGTGGTACATCACGCCTTTGGGCTTGCCGGTGGTGCCGCTCGTGTAGTTGAGCGAGAGCAGGGCGCGCTCGTCGTCGACCGGCACCGAGGCCGGGTCGGCGCCGGCCAGCCAGGCCTCGTACTCCTCGCCGGCCTCGACGAGGCCGAGACCGGGGACCGCCTCGGCGATCCGCTTGGCCCTGCCGGCGAGCTCCGGGTCGTAGACGAGCAAGCGCGCTTCGGCGTGCCCGACGATGTAGGCGAGCTCCTCGGCGGTGAGCCGGACGTTGAGCGCCACGAGCGGCACGCCCGCACGCGGGATCCCGAAGTGGGCTTCGAGGAGCACGTGGGTGTTCGGGGCCAGCACGGCCACCGGAGCTCGTGCCTCCGCGGCGCCGGTGCCCGTTCCCGTGGCGCCGACGCCCGCTCCGGCGGCCCCGGCGCCGGCGAGGACGGCCCCGGCCAGGCGAAGGGAGCGCTCGTGGAGCTGGCGGTAGGTGAGGCGGAGCGGGCCGTCGACGACCGCGGTGCGCTGGCCGTAGACGACGGCCGAACGGTCGAGGAACGCGACCGGCGTCAGCGGCTCGTACGACAACGACTGCACGGCTCCTCCCTCTGCGCCCTCCCTCGCGCCGGAGTCATGGTAGGGCACGGGCGGGCCGAGTTGACGGTCTCGCGAGCCTGGTCGCTACTGTGGCGACGTGCCCTCCCTGCCTGGCGACCGACGCGCGCCCAGCGGCAGCAGCGCCGCCCCGGCCGGCGACCCGGCGGCCGGGGCGGCCCCAGCCCGGCCAGTCGACCCTGGCGGTGCCGAGCCAGTCGACCCTGGCGGCACCGAAGCAGCGGACCCGGGCGTCGCCGAAGGGGTCGACGCCGGCCACTTCCTCGCCCACCTCGGGCTCCGCCAGTGGGCGGACGGTGCCGACACGCATGGCCGCGCGGCGATCCGCCCGGACCTGTGCGTGCCCGGCACGGGCATCCCGCGCATCGGGGTGCTCGCCACCTTCGTCGACGTGGTGGTGGGCAGCCGGCCAGAGGGACCCATCAACCCGACGGTGGACCTGCAGGTGCGCATGCTGGCCTTCCCCCAGATGGCCGAGGTCCGCGTCGACTGCCAGGTGCTTCGCGCCGGCCGCACCCTGCTCGTCGGCGAGACGTTCCTCTACGCCGACGACGCCCGCCAGCCCTTCGCCCACGGGATCGCGACGTTCCTCAACCGTCCGATGGACATGGCGCGCCTGGCCGGCCATCGCTCCCGGCCCGCACCGCCGCCCTCCGTCGCGGCGGCGCTGCCGCCCCTGGGCGAGCTGCTCGGGCTGCGGGAGATCGACGACGTCACCCTCGAGATCGACCTCCTGCCGCGCCTCGTGAACGGTTCGGGCGGCACGATCCAAGGCGGCGTGCAGGCACTCCTGGCCGAGCTGGCAGCCGAGCGCGTGGTTGCCCGCTCCGAGCAAGTGGTTGCCGGCTCCGAGCAGGCGGTGGTGACCGATCTCGACATCCGCTACCTGGACCGCGTCCGTACCGGGCCCCTTCGGGCCCGCGCCGCGGTGCTGGCGGCCGACGGCGCGGGCGCGTCGGTGCAGGTGCGCCTGACCGACGCCGGAGCCGCCGACCGGCTCGTTGCCATGGTCTCGACCGCCTGCCTGCTGCGCCCGCGCGAGAGAGGGTCGCAGGGGTCGAGCGCTCGGTAGCGCTCGGGAACGCCCTGGCTGCCCTGGCCGTCCCCCACGAGGGGAAGCCCGTTGGACATGGTCCAATTTCTGGGCTGTGATAGGCGTCGTGGATCTGGATCTGGACCTGACCGAAGACCAGGAGCTCTTCCGCCAGACGACCGCTCGCTTCATCGAGGCGTCGTGCCCGCTCACCGAGGTGCGCGCCCTCATGGACACGAGCACCGGGCTCGGGGACGGCTACCTGCGCCAGGCAGCCGAGCTCGGGTGGTTCGCCATGCTCCTGCCCGAGGAGCACGGGGGGGGCAGCATCTCAGGCGAGGGCGTCCGCGACGCGGCCATCGTCGCCGAGGAGCGAGGCCGGGGGCTCCAGCCGGGCCCGTTCGTGCCGATGAACGTCGTGGGCTTCGCGCTCGGGCACCAGGGGAGCGAGGAGCAGAAGTCCAAGGTGCTGCCCGCCCTGGCCGCCGGCGAAGCCACGGCCACCTGGGTGCTGGCCGGCCCCGAAGGGGATTGGCGCCCCGGCTCGGCCGTGCGGGCCGCCGAGCGCGCCGGCTCCTTCGAGCTGTCGGGGACGGCCGGGCTGGTCCAGGACGCCCACGTGGCCGACTGGCTCCTCGTGACCGCCGGCTCCGACGCCGGGCTGACCCAGTTCCTCGTGCCGACCTCGGCTCCCGGTGTCCACGTCGAGCCCCAGCGGTCCCTCGACCTGACCCGGCGCTTCTGCCGGGTGCGGTTCGAGCGGGTGGAGGCGGGCCCCGCCGACGTGGTGGGCGAGGTCGGCGGTGCCGACGATGCGGTGGAGCGCCAGCTCCGGCTGGCTGTGGTGCTCCTCGTGGCCGAATCGGTCGGCGCCATGGACGCGGACTTCCAGATGACCCTCGAGTACGCCAAGGCGAGGACTGCCTTCGGACGACCCATCGGTTCCTTCCAGGCCGTCAAGCACCAGCTCGCCGATACCAGCCTAGCCCTCGAGGCGAGCAAGGCGGTGGCGGCTGCGGCGATCAGGGCCGTCCAGGACGACCGCCCCGAGGCAGGGGAGGTGGCGAGCATCGCCAAGGCCTACGTCGGCGACGCGGGCATCGATCTCGCCCAGAACTGCTGGCAGGTCTTCGGTGGGATCGGGTACACGTGGGACCACGACCAGCACCTCTACCTGCGCCGGCTGACGACCGACGCCTCCCTCTACGGCGAGCCGTCCTGGCACCGCGAGCGGATCTGCGCCATCCACGACCTGTGAGCCACCAACGACCTGCGAGGAGGACGCGATGAGCGACACGGCGACCGACCGGCATACGGCAACCGGCGAATCCCTCGACGCCTTCCGGGCCCAGGCACGAGCGTGGCTGGCCGCGAACCTCGAGCGGCGCGATCCCGCTGCCGCCGGGCGCCTGCGCGGCATGGACCACAAGACCAAAGAGGGCATCGAGGCCGAGCGCGCCATCCAGCGCAAGCTCTTCGAAGGCGGGTACGCCGGCATCACCTGGCCCACGGACTACGGCGGGCAGGGCCTGACCGCCGCCCACCAGCGTGCCTTCGACGAGGAGGCCCGCGACTACCGGCTGCCCGACTTCGGGGTGGCGGGGGGCACCACCTTCGGCGTCTGCGCGCGGACCATGCTCGCCCACGCCTCACCGGCCTTCCTGGCCCGCCACATCCCGCGCATCCTGCGCGGGGAGGAGCTCTGGGTCCAGTTCTTCTCCGAGCCCGGCGCCGGGTCCGACCTGGCCGGCATCACCACTCGGGCGACCCGCGACGGCGACCGCTGGATCCTCAACGGGTCGAAGATCTGGTCGAGCGGCGCCTACTACGCCGACTACGGCATGTGCCTCGCCCGGACCAACTGGGACGTGCCAAAGCACCGGGGGCTCACGTGGTTCGCGGTCAAGATCGACCAGCCGGGCGTGACCGTGCAGCCTGTGCGCGAGATCAACGGCGACGCAGAGTTCTGCCAGGAGTTCTTCGACGACGTCGAGCTGACCGACGACGACGTCATCGGCGAGGTGGACCACGGCTGGACCGTGGCACAGACGATGCTCGTCTTCGAGCGCGGCGCAGGCGCCGAGTCCCCCCCGCGGACGCCGCCCGTGCCCGGCCCCCTGGCCCCCGACCTGGTGGCGCTCGCCCGGCGGCTCGGCCGGGCCAAGGACCCGGTGGCTCGCCAGGCCATCGCGCGCGCCCACGTGAACGACTTCGTGCAGGCGCAGCTGGGGCGACGCATCGGCGGCCTGATCCGCGCCGGTGCCGGCGACGGGGCCGGGCTCGCCTCCTACGGCAAGCTCGCGGCGGGCACCATGGGCGCCCTGCGGGCGCGACTCGCCATGGAGATCGGCAGGGGCGGCGCGCTCGTGTGGGACGAGGGCGACGTGGCGGGCATGACCCCGGCGCTCAATTACCTCAACGGGCGGATCATGGCCATCGCCGGCGGTACCAACGAGATGCAGCGCAACGGCATCGGCGAGCGGGTCCTCG
>DATGLW010000126.1:0-9011 GCA_035293965.1 Acidimicrobiales bacterium | reverse complement strand
CTGCCTCGAAGAGCGCCGGCCCGACAGGCCGAGGCCGGCCGCCGGCGTCGTTGAGGGCCACGAGCTCCGAGTCCGGGCGGAACCGGCTCGCAGCCCGGTCGATCCGCTCCAGCTCCTCGCACGCGATTGCCGTCGCGGCGGCCAGGGCTCGCCGGTCCGCGACGACGAGCTCCGCTCTTGTCCCGAGCGCCCGGGCCCGCCAGACCCCCCACTGCGCGCCGGGGCCCGGGTGTGCCGTGGGGCCGGCGCCTGCCCGCCGCCTGCGCTCGTCGAGGTCGACCACGAGGTCAGCTCGCCCCCGAGGTCACCGGGGCCGGCCGGGTCGTCCGGACAGGGGGCGCCTGCGGTGGGGCAAGGGTCGTCGCCGAGCCAACCGACGCGCTGGCCGACGGTGTGCCCGCCGAGCCGGCTGTGCTCTGCGAGGCGGCCGCCTGCGAGGAGCCGGCCGCCGTGGCGGAGCCGGCCGCCGGGGTCGGGGTGGCGGCATGCCCGGGAAGGGCACGGCTGACGTACAGGGCGAGTGCCCCGACGGCGGCAACGGTCGCGACGGCGGCGGTCCTCGTGATCCGTCTCACCCGGGCCAGCTGGTCGTCCCTGCGCAGCACCAGCGCTCGGCGCCAGGCCGGCTCGTTGCTCGTGCCGCCCGCGTGGGCGAGGCGTCGGTCCATGCGGGCATGGTACGGAGGGAACCTGACGACTACGTGACGGCCCTCGAGCTCGGGGACGCTGAGAGGAGACGCTGAGCGGAGACGCTGAGAGATGCCCCGCCTCGCAGGAGGTCGCGGCGGCTGGGCGGGCTCTGCGGCCGTGCCCACGCCAGGCCGCCTCGGCACGGGTCAGCCGCCGAGGGACGCGCCGGTCGCGGTGGGCGGTACCGGCACCGCCGCGGCGGAGCCCCCGCTTCGGCGCCGGCTCGCCCTGGCGCCTCCCGGGACCCGCCGCCACGAGACCTCCATCGACGCCCCCCCAAGGGGGGCCTGCCCGATCGACCAGGTGCCACCGGTCGTCCGGACCACCGAATCGGCGATGGCGAGGCCGAGCCCGGTGCCGCCCGGGGCGTCCGTCGCCCGGTGGAAACGGTCGAAGATGCGGGCACGTTCTGCCGGTGGGATGCCCGGCCCCGAGTCCTCGACGCGCAGGACGGCGCGTCCGCCAGCGCTCTCGACGAGGACGCGAACAGTGCCCTCCGAGCCGGCATGGCGGCACGCGTTGTCCACCAGCACCCCGACCAGGCGCTCGAGCAGCGCCGGTGTCGCCGTCACGAGCACGGGCTCTCCAGTGGGCGGCTCGACCCGCAGCGCCACCCCGCGTGCCTCGGCCACCGCCGCGAAGCGCGCCGCGCACGCGGCGGCCGTCGCGGCGAGGTCGACGGGCTCGAGGCGGCTCCCTGCGGGCTCGGCATCGGCGCGCGCCAGCCACAGCAGGTCGTCGACGATCCCGCGCAGGCGCCGTCCCTCCGCAGCCACCCGCTCGAGGGTCTCGCGGTACTCGGCCACTCGGCGCGGGCGGCTGAGCGCGAGGGCGACCTCTGCCTCGATCACGCTGAGCGGGGTGCGCAGCTCGTGCGAGGCGTCTGCGGTGAACGCCATCTGGCGGCGGGTCGCTTCCTCGAGCGGGGCCGAGGCCCGCAGCCCGACCACGAGCGCCCCTGCGTAGATCGCGGCGGCGAGCAGCGCTCCCACGAGCGCCTCGGGCTCCACCAGGTCGGCGGGCACCCGGGCGATCTGGGCGATGCTCGTGCCGACGACGACCCAGCCCGGTGGCGACGGCGCTGCGTCGAAGCGGAAGGGGACGCCCGCCACGTCGAGGCTGACCGGTCCTGGCGACCAGGCGCGCGCGGGCAGCGGCGGGGCCCCCGAGCTCGCCGAGCTCGTCGCACCGGTGACCCCGGTCCGCCACACGAACACCGGGGCCTCGTCGTGGTCGCGGACGTCGCCGGGTCCTGCGCCGGAGCCGAGCTCGAGCCTGCCCACGTCCGCCAGCCGCTCGGCCAGGCGCGCGTCCACACCGCCGAGGAGCCGGTGGGCGAACGTGACGTTGAGCACCAGCACGATGCCGGTGTACACGAGCACGGCCACCGCCGTCGCTGCCGCGGCCACTCGAGCAGCATGCGCGCGCCGCGACGGTCGGCGGCTCGCCGACGGGCTCACCGCTCGACCAGCCGGTAGCCGGTGCCGCGAACCGTCTCGATAGTGGCCGTCGAGAGGCCGATCTTGGCGCGCAGACGCCGGACGTGGACCTCGATGGTGTTGGAACCGAAGGCATCGGCCTCGTCGTGCCAGGCATGCGCGGCAATCGCCTGCCGGCTGACCACGCGCGGCGAGCGGCGCAGGAGCACCTCGAGCACGGCGTGCTCGGTGGCCGTCAGGTGAAGGCGCTCGCCGCCGGCCGTCACCTCGTGCGTGGCGGGGTCGAGCACCAGGTCGCCGCAGGCCAGCTGGGGGGGCAGCGCCAGCGGCGGGCGGCGCTGCAGCGCCTGCAGGCGCGCCACCAGCTCGTCGAAGTCGAACGGCTTCACGAGGTAGTCGTCGGCACCGCGGGTCAGGCCCGTCACCCTGTCGGCAGTTGCGTCGCGGGCGGTCAGCATCAGCACCGGGGTGCGTAGGCCGAGCCGGCGCGTTTCTTCGAGTGCCTCGAGCCCGCTCCTCCCGGGCATCCGCCAGTCGAGGACCGCCACTTCGTACTCGCAGGCGCGCAGGTGGCGGACCGCGGACTCGCCGTCACCGACGGCGTCGACGACGTAGCCCTGCTCGCGCAGGCCCCGCTCGAGGACCGACCGCAGGGCGGCGTCGTCTTCGGCGACCAGGATCCTCACGTCGACGCCCGCACCTCGCTCGTACCAGCCTCGCCCGGCGCGAAATGGTGCGGCACCGTCGGCCGAATGCCCGCCCGGGCGGCTCGGGGCTCCACGCTACCGCCCGCCCAGCGTGCCTGGCCGCGCGGGCGCCCAGCTACCGCCCGCCCAGCGTGCCTGGCCGCGCGGGCGCCCAGCCGCCGGCCACTACGTCCGGCTGCCCCTGCAGCTCGTTACGGGCTGGCGGCTCCGCCGCTGACGCGCGGGGCGACGGCCGGGCTCGCGTCGCCACCGGCAGGGCTCGTCTCGGTGCGAGCCGGTGCGGCGCGGGAGCGGTCGCCGAGCAGCATGGCGCCGGCCACGATCGTGGCGAACGCCGCCACCTGCAGGGCGGCGCCAGCACCGCGAGGGAGGGCCTGGTCGAGGAGGACGATGCCGGCCACGATCGGCACCGCGTTGGTCGTCAGGTTGGCGAGCCCGCCGGCCACCAGCACGTCGCCGTGCTGGAATGCCGACTGCAACTCGATCGAGCCGACGGCGTAGAAGACGACCAGGGCGCAGGCGGCGGCGATCCAGGGCCCGCCGAACACCACCAGCTTGGCCGACGTGTCGCCGCCCGCGAACAGGAGGCCTGCGGCTGCGCCGAGCGCCGCGCCACGCGAGAGCCGCAGGCGCGACACGGAGGCGAACGTCGCCGCCGCACCGAGACAGGCGCACAGCCACAACGCGGCCCTCGTGGTGGTGGGCGGGTGGTCGGCCGGGGTCGTGCCCGGCAGGGAGGCGGCCAGCAGCGCCAGTCCTGCCACTGCCAGCACCACGGCGGCCCGCTCGCGATCGGACAGCAGCCCCGGGTGCCCACCGCAGCGGGCGAGGGCGAGGAAGGCCACCCCGGTGGCGTTGACGGCCTGCACGAGGGCCAGGGGGGCGAGCGCGAGGGCCGCCAGGTAGACGACCCAGCCCGCGCACTCGGCCCCGAAGCCGACGAGCCACGACCTGTTGCCCGCCAGCGCGCGGACGGCGCGGACGGGATGAGCAGGCGACACCGGCTCGAGAGTGACCGCCACCCCGTGCTCACGCGCGTAGGCCCACGCCACCGTCAGGGCGGACACGAGGGAGAGGGCGAGGCCGAGCCAGACGTGCATGCCCGCTCAGCCCGTCGGTCCGGTCCGCGAGGCACCGAGGGCTGCGACCGTGCCGGGGACTCTCGGGCCGGCCGCCACCGGGAGCCCGTCGGGCCCGACGGGCTCCTCGCCGCGCTCGCTGCGGCGGCGGGCGCGGCGCTGGATGGTGGACGCGGCGTCGCGGTCGCTCACGGTGTTGGCCACAGCGGCGCCCAGGAGGGCGAAGGCCGCCGCGATGAGGAAGGCGACGTGGTACGCGGAGAGGTTGGGCGTCACGCGGCCGCCAACGGTGCGGGTGGCGCCGACCGCCACGACGGCGGTCGTGAAGACGGCCACGCCGATGGCGCTGCCGAGCTGGCGCACCGCGTTGAACATCGTAGAGGCGCGTCCGGTGGCGGCCGGCGAGATGGTGGCGAAGGCCGCCGCCTGGCTGGGGACGAAGACCTGCCCCATGGAGAAGCCGAGCGCGAACATGAGCGCCCGCATCCACCACAGGTTCGTGGCCGGCCCCACGAGGGCCATCAGGGCGACGGTGAGGGCGATCCCGCACAGGCCGATGATCAGATGGCGCCGGGGGCCGAGGGAGGGGTAGAGCACGCGGCTGGCCAGTTGGGCGCCGAGCATGACCCCGATGGCCTCGGGGAACGTGGACAGCCCCGAGGCGAGCGCGCTCAGGCCGCGCCCGTCCTGATAGAAGAGCGACACCACGTACAAGGTGCCCAGGAAGGCCGCCGAGCCCAGGATCATGACCCCGTTGTTGGACCGGAAGAGGCGGTCCCCGAGCAGGCGGAGGTCGATCAGCGGATGGATCTTGCGCAGCTCGACCACGATCAGCGCGCCCACCAGCACCGCCCCTGCCACGATCGGGCCGAGCACGCCGGCCGAGCCCCACTGACGGATCGGACCCTCGGACACGCCGTACATGAGCGCCCCGAGCCCGGCCCCGGCCAGCACGAAGCCGGTCGTGTCGAATGGCCCCGGCGGATGCTCCGAGCCGCCCTCGACGAAGAGGAGCCCGAAGAGGAGGGCCACCATGCCGATCGGGAGGTTCACGTAGAAGCACCACCGCCACGACAGGTCGGTCACGAGGAGCCCCCCGACAACCGGCCCGAGGGCGGGGGCCATCGTGGTGGGGATGGTGAGCACGGCAGCAGCCCGGACCCGCTCGGCTGGCGGGAAGGCGCGAAAGAGCATCGCCAACCCGACCGGGGCCAGCATGCCCCCGCCCACCCCCTGGAGCACCCGGAACACCTCGAGCTCGGTCAGCGAGGTGGCCAGCCCGCACAGGGCCGAGGCCCCCGTGAACACGACGATCGCGGTCAAGAGGACCCGCTTGCCCCCGAAGCGGTCGCCGAGCCAGCCCGAGGCCGGTATGAACACCGCCAGGCTGACGAGGAAGTAGATCGACACCGTGTCGACGGAGGTGGCGGGAACGCCGAAGCTGCGGCCGATCGTGGGGAGGGCCACGTTCACGATGGTCGTGTCCATGATGCTCATGAACATCGCGGCCACGTAGACGGTGCCGACCGCCGCCTTCTGGCTGATCCGGGTCCTCACGCGGCGGCCTCCCGCTCCCGGGGCCGCCGGCCCGGCCCGGGCGCCGCGCCCGGGCCGCCCTTCCACGTGCGTCTCCATGTGCGTGCGGGCGGCGACACGTCGGCTGATCGTACCGGGCACCCTCGCCGGTCCCGCTCCACGTCAGCCGATCAGCTCGGCACGCTGCCCGCCGGCGCGCAGCTGCGCCATGACCTCGTCGCGGTGGCGAGGGTCGCGGGTCTCCATCGTGAGCAGGACCTCGACCTCCCCGATGGCCACCGGCGCGCCCGAGCGCCGGTGCTCGACCGCCAGGATGTTGAGGCGGAGGTCGGCCAGCGACCGTGCCAGCCTGGCCAGGGCACCCGGGCGGTCCCGGAGCACGACGCGGACACAGAGGTAGCGCCCGGCAGCGGTCAGCCCGTGCTCCACGAGCCGAGTCAGCAGGAGCGGGTCGACGTTGCCGCCGCTCAGCACGGCCAGCGCCGGGCCCGACCCGGGGATGGCGCCGGCGAGGACCGCTGCCAGGCCGACCGCCCCTGCCGGCTCGACCACCCACTTGGCGCGCTCGAGCAGCAGCAGGACTGCCTCGCTGATCTGCTCGTCGTCCACGGTTACGACGTCGTCGACGTGCTCGCGCACGTGCTCGAGCGTGAGGGCCGACACCCGGCGGACCGCCACCCCGTCGGCGATGGTGTCGCAGGTGTCGAGCAGGACCGGCTCGCCGCGGCCGAGCGCGGCGGTCATCGACGCGGCGCCGACGGGCTCGACCCCCACCACGCGCGGGCGCCGCTGCTGCGCCGCGAGGGCGACCGCGATGCCGGCCAGCAGCCCACCGCCCCCGACGGGCACGACCACGACCTCGGCTTCGGGCGCCTCGACGGCCAGCTCGAGGCCGATGGTGCCCTGGCCCGCGATCACGAGCGGGTCGTCGAAGGGGGGCACGTACACGGCACCGGTCGCCTCTGCATGGGCGCGGGCCGCGTCGATGCAATCGTCGATGGTGTCGCCCCCGGTCACGACTGCGGCCCCGTACCCGCGGGTCGCCTCCTCCTTGGGCAACGAGGCGTCGGCGGGCATGAAGACGGTGGCGGTGAGCGAGCACAACGACGCCGCCAGGGCGACGCCCTGGCCGTGGTTGCCCGCCGACGCGGCCACCACCCCCGTCGCCCCCTCCGAGGCGGCCACTGCGATGCGGTTGTAGGCGCCCCGAATCTTGAACGAGCCGGTCCGCTGCAGGTGCTCGGGCTTGAGGAGAACCGGCCGCCCCGCCAGCCTCGAGAGCGCGGCGGCGTGGCTGGGCGGCGTGGCGCGCACGACGCCGGCCAGCCGGCGCCTGGCACGTTCGACGTCGTCTACGCGGACCACTCGGGCCTCCCGGCAGGGCACGGCGGGGGCGGCGGGCATGGCTCGCCTCGGGTGCGCGGGCGCGCGCCGGGCTGCATTCTGGCACCGCCACGAGCGCCCGCCGGGCGAGCGCCGTCCGACCGGCGACCGCCTCCCTCGGAGGGCCGAAAGAGGCCGGACGTGAGGGCCGCCCCGAGTGGGCGCTTTGAGTGGGCCGCCCCGAGTGGGCCGCCTTGAGTGGGCCGCCCCGAGTGGGCCCTCCCGAGTAGGCGGCCCGCGTGGGCCCTCCCGAGTGGGCCCTCCCGAGTGGGCCCTCCCGAGTAGGCCGGTAGCATCGCGGCTGATGGGGGACCGCGCCGCCTGGCGAAGGGCGTACGACCGCTCACCGATCCGCCGGGGCGGCTTCGAGACCCTCTCGGGACTGCCACTCGAAGCGGTCTACGGCCCTGACGACGCGGAGCTCCCTGGCCAGTGGCCCTACACCAGGGGTCCGTACGCGTCGATGTACCGCTCGAAGCTGTGGACGATGCGCCAGTTCGCTGGCTTCGGCACCGCCGAGGACGCCAATCGACGGTTCAAGGACCTCCTGGCGAGCGGCGCCGGCGGCCTCTCGGTTGCCTTCGACATGCCGACCCTCATGGGCTACGACTCCGACCACCCGCTCGCCAAGGGAGAGGTGGGCCGGGGTGGCGTGGCCGTCGACACGGTGGCCGACATGGCCACGCTGTTCGAGGGCATCGACCTCGGCGCCGTCACGACGTCGATGACCACCAACGCCCCAGCGGCCGTGATGGTCGCCATGTACGTCGTGGTGGCAGAGCGCACGGGCGTGGCGCGCGAGGCGCTCGGCGGCACGGTCCAGAACGACATCTTGAAGGAGTACCAGGCCCAGAAGGAGTACGTGTTCCCCCCGCGGCCCTCGATGCGGCTCGTGACCGACCTCGTCGCCTTCTGCACGGCGGAGCTGCCCCGGTGGCACCCGCTGTCGATCTCGGGCTACCACATCCGCGAGGCCGGCGCGACCGCCGTGCAGGAACTGGCCTTCACCCTTGCCAACGGGTTCGCGTACGTGGAGGCCGCGATGGCCGCGGGGCTGGACGTCGATGCGTTCGCACCGCGCCTCAGCTTCTTCTTCGACGCCCAGATCGACTTCTTCGAAGAGGTGGCCAAGTACCGGGCGGCACGCCGGATCTGGGCTCGCTGGATGAGGGACCGCTTCGGCGCTCGCGACGAGCGGTCCCAGAAGCTCCGCTTCCATACCCAGACGGCCGGCGTGTCCCTGACGGCACAGCAGCCGGAGGTCAACCTGGCCCGGGTGGCGATCGAGGCGCTGGCGGGCGTGCTCGGGGGCACCCAGAGCCTGCACACCGACGCCTTCGACGAGGCGCTCGCCCTCCCGACCGACAAGGCCGCCCGATTGGCGCTGCGCACCCAGCAGGTCATCGCCGAAGAGACCGGCGTGGCCTCGGTCGCGGACCCACTCGGCGGGTCCTACCTCGTGGAGCACCTCACCGACGAGCTCGAAGCTCGTGCCGAATCGGTCTTCGAGCACCTCGAGGACGAGGGGAACGGCTCACTGCTCGACGGCGTCATCGCCGCCATCGAGCAGGGGTGGTTCCAAGCCGAGATCGCCGACGCCGCGTACCGCTTCGAGCGCCAGGTGGCGAGCGGCCGTCGCATCGTGGTGGGGGTGAACGCCTACACGGAGGGGGGCGACGTCGAGGCGCCGCCCGTCCTCTACATCGATCCCGGCGTCGAGCGCCACCAGCGCCAACGCCTCGCCGCGGTGAAGGCATCCCGCAGCGCGGCCGCCGTCGAGGCCGCGCTCGGGCGGCTGCGGGCCGAGGCCGCCGACCCGTCCGTCAACCTGATGCCGGCCATCGTCGAGGCAGTCGGTGCCTACGCGACTTTAGGAGAGGTGATGGGCGCACTGGTCGACGTGTTCGGCACCTGGACCGAGCGGCTCCCGGTGTGAAGACCGCCCCCGAGGCGCACCCGGTGCGGGTGCTCCTGGCCAAGGTCGGCCTCGACGGGCACGACCGTGGCCTCAAGGTCATCGCCCGCCTGCTCCGCGACGCCGGCATGGAGGTCGTCTACGGCGGGCTCCGTCAGACCCCCGAGACGATCGCCGCCGTGGCACAGCAAGAGGATGTCGACGTGGTCGGCCTGTCGATGCACAACGGGGCCCACCTCACGCTCGCGCCGGCCGTCGTGGC
>DATGLW010000125.1:0-10816 GCA_035293965.1 Acidimicrobiales bacterium | reverse complement strand
CAGCAATCGGTCGACGTAGGTGTCCGTCGCCACCCTGACGCAGAGGGAGCCCCGAGCTCCCGGTCGCCGGAGGGCGCCCCTGACATCGTGCTCATGGCAGGCGTACTCGCCGACGATCAAACCGGCCATGCTCGAGTCGATCCGCCCGAGCGCCTTCTCAAAGCCGGGACTGGCCTCCCTCCATTCCTCCAACAGCTCGCCCAGGTCCATCGCACCACGGGCATCCACATGCCGTCGGTCCATCGTCTCTTCGTCCCAGTCCTCAGGTCCCGGCAGGGTGTCCCCGGAGCAGTCGACAGCCAGTCCGGTGAGATGGCGCACGACGTCGAGCACGCTCCAGCGAGGACATGCAGGGACGATGGTCTCGAGCTCTGGGCCGCTCAACCCTCGGAGGAACCCCTCCAGTCGCTCGAATGCATCGTGGTGTGCCGTCGGGTGATCCATCGAGCCCATCGCTTTCCCCTCACCGTCTCCCCTCCGGACAGGCCGACTGGAGGGGAGACCACAGGACAGTCGCCGGACGACCTCGTCACCGGGCGGCCCGAGCACCGGTCCGAGCACCGCACCTGGACGATACCGCTGCCTCGTGCCAGATTGCGGCCTGGCGTCGAGGAGCACCGGCGTGATCTCCGGGCTCCGAACGCCCGCAGGGCTGGCGGACGGACGGCGGTGTCCTGAAATCTAGGCTCTGGTGTCCGAGCGCCCCGCCGTGCCCCGAGCGCGGGGGCCCCGAGCAGGAGTGCGCGTGTTCCGTCCGGTCCCCCCTGAGATCGACTTCGTCACCCTCGAGCAGGCAGAGCTGGCGCGCTGGCGGGCCCATCGGATCTTCGAGCGCTCGGTGGCCCGCCGCCGCGACGCCGAGCGTTGGGTGTTCTACGAGGGTCCCCCCACCGCCAACGGCCGCCCGGGCCTGCACCACGTGTGGGCCCGGGCCTACAAGGACCTCTTCTGCCGCTACCGGACGATGCGGGGCTACCTGGTCGAGCGCCGGGCGGGCTGGGACACCCACGGGCTCCCCGTCGAGGTCGAGGTCGAGAAGCGGCTCGGCATCACCGGCAAGCGCCAGATCGAAGAGGAGGTCGGCGTCGGCGAGTTCACGCGCCTGTGCCGCGAGTCGGTGCTCTCCTACGTCGACGAGTGGAAGCGGCTCACCGACAGGATCGGCTACTGGGTCGACCTCGACGCCGCCTACTGGACGATGAGCCCCGAGTACGTCGAGTCGGTCTGGTGGCACCTGAAGCGGCTGTTCGACGAGGGCCTGCTCTACGAGGACCTGAAGGTCGTGCCCTACTGCCCGCGCTGTGCCACGGGGCTGTCGAGCCACGAGCTCGGGCAGCCCGGCGTCTACTACGAGGAGGTCGACGAGTCGGCCTACGTGCGCCTCCCGCTCGTCGACCACGATCCTGCGGCTGCCGGGGGAGCGGCGGCGCTCGTGGTGTGGACGACCACGCCGTGGACCCTGCTGTCGAACACCGGGGCCGCCGTCAACCCCGAGCTCACCTACGCCGTGGTCGACGGCATGGTGGTGGCCGAGGAGCGGGTCGCGGCGGTCTTCGGCGAGGGCGCAGTCGTCACGGCCCGCATCCGGGGGCGCGACCTCGTCGGGCTCCGCTACCGCCGGCCCTTTGCCGACGTGGCCGTGCCCGCCGGCGCCGACGGGTGGCGGGTCGTGGCTGCGGACTTCGTGACGACCGACGAGGGCACCGGGATCGTGCACCTCGCTCCGGCCTTCGGCGAGATCGACCGCGAGGTCGGCCGCCACAATCGCCTGCCGACCCTGAACCCGGTGGGACCGGACGGACGGTTCACCGAGGCCGTCGCGTGGCTGGCGGGGCGGCCGGTGCGGGCGACCAATGGCGACGTGAACGACCGGCTCGAGGCCGAGGGCCTGCTGGTGCGCCGGGAGCCGTACCCGCACGCGTACCCGCACTGCTGGCGCTGCGGCACGGCGCTCGTCTACTGGGGGAAGCCGAGCTGGTACGTGGCCACGTCCGCCCGCAAGGCGGACCTGGTCGAGGCGAACCGGGGTGTCGACTGGCACCCCGAGCACATCCGCGACGGGCGCTTCGGGGAGTGGCTCGAGAACAACGTCGACTGGGCCCTGTCGCGCGACCGGTTCTGGGGGACCCCCCTGCCGGTCTGGCGGTGCCCCGAGGGCCACGTGCAGGTCGTGGGCTCCCTCGCCGAGCTGGCTGCGCTGGCCGGGCACGACCTGGCCGGGCTCGATCCCCACCGGCCCGGCATCGACGAGGTGGAGCTGCCGTGCCCGGCCTGCACGGCGGCCGGCCCAGACGGCGCGAACGCCCGGGCCCGGCGGGTCGAGGCGGTCATCGACGCCTGGTTCGACTCGGGCGCCATGCCGGCCGCCCAGGTGGGCTACCCCCACGCACCCGGCTCGGACGAGGCCTTCCTCTTCCCGGCCGACTTCATCTCGGAGGCCATCGACCAGACGAGGGGATGGTTCTACTCGCTGCTGGCGGTCAACGTCCTCGTCTTCGGGCGCGCGCCCTACCGCCACGTGGTCTGCCTCGGCCACGTCGTGGACGCCGACGGCCGCAAGATGTCCAAGTCGGTCGGCAACGTGATCGACCCGTGGGAGATCCTCGACTCGAGGGGGGCCGATGCCCTGCGGTGGTGGATGTTCAGCCAGGGCTCGCCGTGGACGCCCACCCGGGCCAGCCTGGCGGCCGTCGACGCCGCGCTGCGCGACACCCTGGTCACGTTCTGGAACGTGCTCAGCTTCTTCACCACCTACGCCTCGCTGAACGGCTTCGACCCGGCCGCCCCCGAGGCCCCCCCGGTTCCGGCGCGCCCGGCCCTCGACCGTTGGGTGCTGTCGCGCCTGGCGGGGACCGTCGAGGCCGTCACGCGCTCGCTCGACGGCTACGAGCCGTTGGCCGCCGCCGCAGCGCTGGGCTCGCTGGTCGACGACGTGTCGAACTGGTACGTGCGCCGCAGCCGTCGGCGGTTCTGGCGGACCGATCCCGGCGCGCCGCCCGACGACACCCCGTCTGCCCAGGCCACGCTCCACCAGGTGCTCGTGACCCTCTCGCTGCTCCTCGCCCCCTTCTGCCCCTTCGTGGCCGACCGGGCATGGCGGGCGCTGACCGACGCCCCAGAGGACGCATCGGTCCACCTGGCCGACTGGCCCGCCGTCGACCCGGCGGGGGAGCGGGACCTCCGCGATCCCGAGCTCGAGCGCGAGATGGCCCTCGCCCGCCGTCTCAGCTCGCTCGGGCGGGCGGCACGGGCCGAGGCGGGCGTGAAGGTCCGCCAGCCGCTCGCCCGTGCGCTCGTCTTCCTCCCGCCCGGTTCCCCGTCGCTGCTGCCCGGAGTGGTCGAGGACGAGCTCAACGTCGACGCGGTGGAAGTGGTGAAGGAGCTCGGCGAGGTCCTGCGCTTCGAGCTGGTCCCCAACTTCAAGGTGCTCGGGCCACGGCTCGGGCCGTCGGTCAAGGAGCTGCGCGGCGCCCTGGGGCGGCTCGACAGCGCGGCCGTGGCGGCTGCGCTCGAGTCCGGGAACCCGGTCACCGTCGAGCTGTCTGGCGGTCCGGTGGAGCTCGGTCCCGGCGACGTCGAGCTGCGCGCGCGGAGCCAACCCGGCTTCGCCGTCTCGCGCGAGGGCGGCGAGGTGGTGGCCCTCGACCTGACGGTCAGCGACGAGCTGCGCGGGCGGGGCCTGGCCCGCGACGTGGTCCGCCTCGTCCAGGACCTTCGCAAGTCCCTCGGGCTGGAGGTGTCCGACCGCATCGACCTGTGGCTCGACGGGGTCGACGAGCTTGCTCCCTGGAGTGAGGCCATCTGCCGCGAGGTGCTGGCCACCAGCCTGACGTGGGGGCCGGGCAAGGAGGGCGAGGGCGTGGCGCTCGACCTCGACGGCCACCCCGGCGCCCGGGCCTGGGTGGTGCGGCGCGAGCTGCGGTAGGTTCGCGAGCCGTGGTTGCTCGCGCCCGCAAGTTGCTGCGGCTGGTGGCGGCCGCGGTCGGCGTGCTCGGCACGATGGCGAGCGTGTGGTGGTTCGCCCTCCGGCCTCGCCGGCGCGCGGAGCGGGGACCTGGCGGGCCGGGCGGCTCCTAGCCCGTCCGAGCCCCCGGGGCGCGCCGGCCGCGCCTGGGGCAGCGAGCGTGCGGGCACGTGCGGCCGGCGACCGGGCCGAGGTGCCTGCGGTCAGCGACCGGCGCCTGGTGCCCCGAGCTGGCCGAGGCCCTCGACGATCCGCGGCAGCACCGCACCGATGCGGCCCCGGAGGACGACCGCCGCCAGGTGGTCGAAGGGCGTCGGCTGGGCGTTGACGACGACCGCCGCCGCACCGGCGTCGACGGCCAGGGGCAGGAGCCCTGCGGCAGGGTAGACGGCCAGGCTGGTACCGACGGCCAGCAACAGGTCGCATCGGCGCGCCGCGTGCTCGGCCCGCTCGAGGTCTGCTGCCACCAAGCTCTGGCCGAAGCTGATGGTGGCGGTCTTGAGCACGCCCCCGCATCCCTCGTTCAGGCACGACGGGTCGGCCTCACCGTTCCGCACCCGCTCGAGCACGGTCGCGACCGGCTGGCGGTCGCCGCACCGCAGGCAGACCACCTCGCGGGTGTTGCCGTGGATCTCGACCACGCGTCGCGGGTCGCTTCCTGCCAGGTGGTGGAGCCCGTCGACGTTCTGGGTCACGAGAAGGTCCAGCCGGCCGCTCCGCTCGAGGTCCACCAGTGCCCGGTGGCCGGCATTGGGGGCGAGGGACCGAGCCTCGGTGCGGAGCCGGGTCTGCCACGACGCCCGCCGCACCTCGGGGTCGTCCAAGTACGCCTGCAGCGTCGCCCGGCGTTCGGCCGACGGGTCCCTCGTCCAGACCCCCTCTGGGCCCCGGAAGTCGGGGATCCCCGACTCGGTCGAGATCCCCGCCCCGGTGAGCGCCACGACCCGCCGGGCTCGCCTGAGCAGCTCGCGGGCAGCGCCGATATCCTCGGCGCGATCGGGCCCGTCCGGCCCGCCTGCCGTCTGCTCCCCGCGCCGCTCCACTGCCGTCACCCCGCGCTGGTCCACTGTCTGCTCCCCGCGCCGCTCCACCGCCGTTACCCGGTCCGCTCCACCGCTCGAGCTTGGCACCGGGCAGGCCCTCGCCGCGGCGTCGACGCTGGGCGCGGGCCGGCGGCGGGTAAGAATCTCCACATGGCCTTCGCCACCACCAACCCTGCGACCGGCGTGGTCGAACGGACCTTCCCGGGCCACACGCCCGACGAGGTCGAAGCGGCGCTGGCCCGGGCTGCGGCTGCCTTCGAGGCCTACCGGTCCACGTCCTTCGGCGAGCGGGCGCGCTGGCTCGTGACCGCCGCCGAGCTGCTCGAGGGCGAGCAGCCCGACGTGGCGCGGGTGCTCACCACCGAGATGGGCAAGACGTTCGCCGCCGCGAAGGGCGAGGTGTCCAAGTGCGCCATGGCCATGCGCTGGTTCGCAGAGCACGCCGAGTCGCTGCTGGCCCCCGAGCCGGTGGCGACGAATGCGAGCCGCAGCGAGGTCCGCTACGAGCCCCTCGGGCCGGTGCTGGCCGTCATGCCGTGGAACTTCCCCCTGTGGCAGGTGGTGCGGTTCGCGGCACCGGCGCTCATGGCCGGCAACGTCGGCCTGCTGAAGCACGCGTCCAACGTGCCGCAGTCGGCGCTGCTCCTCGAGGACCTCTTCCGCAGGGCCGGCTTCCCGGCCGGCACCTTCACCACCTTGCTCGTGGGGTCCGACGAGGTTGCAAAGCTCATCGCCGACGACCGAGTGGCTGCGGTGACCCTCACGGGCAGCGAGCGCGCCGGCGAGGCCGTCGCCGCGGCCGCCGGCGCCGCCCTCAAGAAGTGCGTCCTCGAGCTCGGCGGCTCGGACCCCTTCGTGGTGCTGGCCACGGCCGACCTCGACCGCGCGGTGAGCGTGGGGGTCCAGGCGCGCGTCCAGAACAACGGGCAGTCCTGCATCGCCGCCAAGCGCTTCATCGTCGAGGCGCCCGTGCACGACGAGTTCCTGGACCGCTTCGGCGATGCCATGGCCTCCCTGCGGGTGGGCGATCCCTTCGACCCGGCAACCGACGTCGGGCCGCTCGTGTCCGAGGCCCAGCGAGCCGAGGTGGCTTCCCAGGTCGACGACGCGCTGTCAAAGGGCGCCACGGCGCGCTGCGGTGGCGCGATCTTGGACGGACCCGGCTGGTACTACCCGCCGACGGTGCTGACCGGGGTGAGGCCCGACATGCGCGTGTGGCGCGAGGAGGTCTTCGGCCCCGTCGCGGTCGTCCAGCGGGCCGACGACGTGGCCGACGCCATTCGCCTGGCCAACGACTCGCGCTACGGGCTCGGGGCCAGCGTCTGGTGCCGCGACGAGGAGCAGCAGCGGCGCTGCGTCGAGGAGCTCGCTGCCGGCCAGGTCTTCGTCAATGCCATGGTCGCCTCGACCCCCGAAATGCCCTTCGGCGGCGTCAAGCGGTCGGGCTTCGGTCGCGAGCTCTCGGCGATCGGCATCCGCGAGTTCTGCAACGCCAAGTCGGTGTGGGTGGCATGACGGCCACGCGCCTCGCCTACCTCGACCATGCCGCCTCCTCGCCGTTGCGGCCAGAGGTGGCCGAGGCCATGGCGCCCTACGGCGACGACTGGTTCGGCAACCCCTCGGGGAGCCACCGCCTCGCGCGCCGGGCCCGCCTGGCCCTCGAGGAGGCGCGCGAGGCGGTCGCCGCCTCGGTGGGCGCGCCCCCCGAAGGTGTCGTGTTCACCTCCGGCGGCACCGAGGCCGACAACCTCGCCGTCCTCGGCACCCTCGCGGCGCGCCTGGATCACGGCCTGCCCCATGGGGTCGTCGTGTGCTCCGCTGTCGAGCATGCAGCCGTCCTCGAGGCCTGCGGTGCTGCGGCGCGTGGCTCGGCCCGGGTCTTCGGCGCCGCCTGCGCCGAGGTCCGTGAGGCGCCGGTCGACGCCGACGGCGCGGTCGACCTGGAGGCGCTCGCCGGGCTCCTCGGCCCCGAGGTGGCCCTCGTGTCGGTGATGACGGCCAACAACGAGGTCGGCACGATCCAGCCGGTGGCGGCCGTGGCCGAGCTCGTCCGCCGGGCCGCCCCCGGCGCCGTGGTGCACACCGACGCCGTGCAGGCCGCCACCTATCTGGACCTCCCGGAGGCGACGGCCGGTGCCGACCTCGTGTCGGTGAGCGCCCACAAGCTGGGCGGGCCCAAGGGGTCGGGCGCCCTGGTCGCCCGGCGTGAGGTGCCCATCGCCCCGCTCGTCTTCGGGGGCGGCCAGGAGCGGGGGCGCCGGAGCGGCACCCAGAACGTGAGCGGCGCCGTGGGGCTGGCCGCGGCCCTCGAGTCGGCTGCCCGGTGCCGCCAGGCCGACGCCGAACGCGTCGCCTCGCTGCGCGGGGAGCTCGCCGACGGGCTGCTCGCACGCGTGCCGGGCACGGTCGAGTCGGTCGACCGGGCGCGCACCTTGCCGGGGCACTGCCACCTCCGCTTCGCCGGCGTCGAGCAGGAGGAGCTCCTGGTGCTGCTCGACGACCTCGGGGTGTGCGCGTCGGGTGGCGCCGCCTGCGCCAGCGGCGCGCTGAAGGCCAGCCACGTGCTGTCCGCCATGGGGGTGGGGCCGGCCGACGCCCGCAGCGCCGTGCGGTTCACCCTCGGCTACACCACGACCGAGGCCGACGTCGCCCACGCGCTCGCGGCCGTGCCGGCTGCCGTGGCCCAGCTGCGAGGCTGAGGGCGGTCGTGCGCGTCCTGGTCGCGATGTCCGGTGGCGTCGACTCGTCGGTGGCCGCCGCGTTGCTCGCCGAGGCCGGCCACGAGGTGGTGGGCGCCACGCTCAAGCTGTGGGGTGGCAGCTCGGACTCGGGATGCTGCTCGGTAGCCGACGTCGACGACGCCCGGCGCGTCGCCCAGCAGCTGGGCATCGCCCACCACGTCTTCGACCTGACCGACGACTTCGCCGCTGCCGTCGTCGAGCCCTACGTGGCGGCCCACGCGGCCGGCCGCACCCCGAACCCCTGCATCGAGTGCAACCGGCACATCAAGTTCGCGCGCCTGCTCGACCGGGCACGCCGCCTCGGGTTCGACAAGCTCGCCACCGGCCACCACGCGCGAGTGGAGCCGGCCGCCCGGCGGGCACCCTCGGGCGCACGCAACCGGCGGCCGGATGCTGCGGCGCTGCAGCTCCTGCGTGGCGTCGACGGTGCCAAGGACCAGTCCTACGTGTTGTCGATGCTCGGCCAGGACCAGCTGGCGCGCCTCGCGCTGCCTGTCGGCGCCCTGACCAAGGCCGAGGTGCGCGCCCGCGCGGCGCGACTCGGGCTGCGCACCGCCGGCAAGCCCGACAGCCAGGACGTCTGCTTCATCCGGCGCGACGAGGGTCGCCGCGGGTTCCTGGCGGGCCGGCTCGAGCTGCACCCGGCCGAGGTCGTCGACCTGCGCTCCGGCCGGCTGGTCGGCTCGGTGCCCGAGGCCGAGCTGGTGACGGTCGGCCAGCGCCGCGGGGTGGGGCACGGGCCCGACGGCCGGAGGCGGTACGTGGTGGCCGTCGACGTGCGGAGGCGGCGGGTGACAGTGGCTGGCCCCGAGGACGCGGTCGTCCGCAGGGTGGCCCTGGCGCCGGGCAGCGTCACGTGGGTCGGGGCGCCGCTGCCTCTCGGCGCGCGGGCCCTGGCACAGGTGAGCGCCCACGGGCGGGCGGCTCCCTGCACCGTTGCGGTCCGGCGCGGCGAGGCCGCTGTCGAGTTCGACGAGCCGCAACGGCCCGTGGCCCCCGGCCAGACCGTCGCCCTCTACGACCCGTCCGACCCCGACGCCGTCCTCGGTGCCGGGGTCGCCGCGTGACCATGCCCCCACCGCCTGCCCGGTCCACCGGGGGGCCCGCAGGCGCCGACGGCGCCCACGGCACCGCGCCCGGCGGGGGGGTCCCCGAAGACCTGGCGGCGCGGGCAGCCCAGCTGCGCGACCTGATCGACTACCACAACGAGCGCTACTACGTGCTCGACAGCCCCGAGATCCCCGACGCCGAGTACGACGAACTGGTCCGGGAGCTCCTCCGCATCGAGCGCGAGCACCCGGAGCTGGCGGTGCCCGAGTCCCCCACCCGGCGGGTGGGGGCGCCGCCCTCGGGGGCGTTCGCCGAGGTGCGCCACCGCATCCCGATGATGAGCCTCGACAACGCCGTGAGCGAGGTGGAGGTCAAGGCGTGGGCCGAGCGCCTCCACCGCCAGCTCCCCGACGTCGACCTCGACGCCTTGTCACTGGTGTGCGAGCCCAAGGTCGACGGCGTGGCAATGTCGCTGACCTACGTCGACGGGCACTACCGGCAGGCGGCGACCCGCGGCGATGGCGTCACCGGCGAGGACGTCACCGCCAACGTGGCCACCCTGGGCGACGTGCCCGAGCACCTCGATCCCCGCTGCGCCCCCTACCCGCACCACCTCGAGATCCGGGGGGAGATCTACCTGCCGACTGCCGAGTTCGCGGCCTTGAACGACCGGCAGGCCCGTGCGGGCCTCAAGACCTTCGCCAATCCCCGGAACGCCGCCGCCGGCTCGCTTCGCCAGAAGGACCCGGCCATCACCGCTGCCCGGCCCCTGCGCTTCTGGGCCTACCAGATCGGGGAGGTGGACGGGGTCCCGCCCGAGGCGGCAGCCGGCACGGCAGCGGGCGCGGCGGCTGGCGCGGCGGCCGGCGCGGGCGGTCCGCGTGCTCCGGCGTGGCCCCCCGCCACCCAGCACGAGGCCCTGTCGTTGCTGGCCGCGGCAGGCTTCCCGGTCAGCCCCGACGTCCGCACCGTGACGGGGGTCAGCCAGGCCCTCGAGCGCTGCCGTGAGCTGGCCGTCCACCGCCACGACCTCCCCTACGAGATCGACGGGGTCGTCGTGAAGGTCGACGACCTGGCCCTCCACGACCGCCTCGGCGCCACGTCGCGCGCCCCCCGCTGGGCCATCGCCTTCAAGTTCCCGCCCGAGGAGCGGACCACCCGGCTCATCGACATCGAGGTGTCGATCGGGCGGACCGGTCGGGCGACGCCCTTCGCCCGCCTCGAGCCGGTGCTCGTGGGCGGCTCCACGGTCGGCCTCGCCACCTTGCACAACGAGGACCAGGTGCGCATCAAAGACGTCCGCCCCGGCGACCTGGTGGTCGTGCGCAAGGCCGGCGACGTCATCCCCGAGGTGGTGAGCCACGTGAGCCGCGGTCCCGGTGTGCCGAGCCGGCGCCAGCCACCGTGGGAGTTCCCCCGTACCTGCCCGTCGTGCGGCGGCCCGCTCGTGCGGTTGCCCGGCGAGAGCGACACCTACTGCACCAACATCGATTGCCCGGCCCAGCAGCTGCAACGCCTCGTCCATTTCGCCTCGAGGGCTGCCATGGACATCGAGGGGCTGGGGGAGCAGCGGGTGGCCCAGCTGCTCCGAGAACGTCTGGTGGCGGACCCGGCCGACCTCTACGGCCTGCAGGTGGCGGACCTCGCCGGGCTCGAGGGGCTGGGGGAGCGTTCGGCGTCGAACCTGGTCCGCGCCATCGAGGCGTCCAAAGGGCGACCGTTCAGCAGGCTCCTCGTGGCTCTGGGCATCCGCCACGTGGGTCCCACGGCGGCGCGGGCCATCGCGAGGGCGTTCCGGTCCCTCGAGGCCCTGCGGTCGGCCACGCCGGACGAGCTGCGGGCCGTGGCCGGCGTGGGGGGCGTGATCGCCGACAGCGTGGTCGGGTTCCTCGCCAACCCCGCGAACGCGGCCGTCCTCCGCCGGCTGGCGGCTGTGGGCGTCAACACCAGTGAGCCCACGGTGCCCGGCGCCCGGCGAGCGGTTGGCGAGGGGGCGCCCGTCGGGGGTGCCCCTGGCG
>DATGLW010000124.1:0-5744 GCA_035293965.1 Acidimicrobiales bacterium | reverse complement strand
GCCGTGAGGGGTCGAGGCCGGTCACCGCCGCCCGGACGGCCACCGTCTTTCCCGCCCCGACGTCCCCGGTCACCACCCCCATCGCCGACTCGACGATGCAGAACGAGATCCGGGCGACGGCCTCTTGGTGAGCCTGGCGGAAGACCACCGGAACGAAGTCAACCTGGATCGCCAGGGCTTTCTTGGTGACGAACTCTTGCGCGGCCTTCCAGATCGACACGTCCTTCGGGGTACCCGGAGTAAGCATATCTAGCTGATTCAACATCGCGTCGAGGTGTGGGCTGTCGTAGTTGCACATATCCCCTATGTCACCAGGTCGATATGGTCCGTTTATACTGGCAAGACCACCTCGGCTCGAAGAGATGAGATAGAGGGGAGCAGTGTGGCGAATATAGGCATCTGTAGTGGCGTTCGGATCCGAAATAATATTCGCCTCTACGCCGATCTGCCTCCACTCGGCCTGAATGATCTCAGCAGTCTTTTCGACGGTCGGATCGCCTGGTCCGATGATCAGCCCGACATGGAAGCCACTACGGTACCCAGCTGTGACCAAGAGACGTCGAGCTTTTCGCAAGTTGAACGCATAGTAATCGTTCAGACTCTCGGGAAAATAGATTGAGCTCTTGGGCCACAATGCCCATTCGGGTTCTCCCTTGCCATCGAGCACCGCATCATTGATCGCCCTTCGATCTATGGCAAAGTTCAGCGCCTGGCGAACCTGAGCATTGCTAAGTGGTCCAGTTAGCTTGCAGGTCGGCATCCAGAGCTTCTGGGTTTGGGAGGAGATCACCGTGATATGATAGGCAGACGTCGACTGGACGGCGCGGAGATCGGCGAGCGGAATTTGAGCCACATCGGCGAGCCCTGATTCGAGTGCATTGACGCTTTGGGCGCCCGCCTGAGCATTGACCAAGTCGAGTTCCTTAAGGTGAATGTCCTTCGCATCCCAATATCTCGGATTGCGAACGAGTTGTATCTCCTGGTTCGGGACGTACTGCTTCAGTCTGAATGCCCCGGCGCCGATAGGTGCCTCGTTGATGGCAGCTTCGGCCCCTCGCAGCTGAGAAGGAGCAACGATGAAACTCTCTTGGCCCGCGAGGAGTGGGTAGAAGGCACCGGCCACCGGTTGGGAGAGGTGAATCGTAAGACTGGTAGGACTATCAATGTCAATAGCGAGGATGTCCTGCAATGTAGGTTAAAACCCACCAAGTTGCTTGGCGTTTCGGTTGTGCAAGAGGCCTGCTCTGACGGCGTTCGCCGTAAATGGTTCGCCATCCGAGAAGACCACACCCTTGCGGAGTTGGATATCGATCGTCTGAGGATCGACGATGGTCGCTCTCGTCGCGAGCTCAGGAACATAGCCGCCGTTCGCAGTTGTCCTGAGGAGGGTGCCGTAAATCGCCATGTCCCACGCATCTTGGACCGTCGGGACGTGGGACAGGGTGACGTCGAAGAAGACCGGTTCAGCGCCCGTACCCAGCGGAGTCGCAATGCGAACAACGCCGTCCGACTTGGACGGCGCCGACGCAGCACTGGCTCGGCCTGGAGCGAACTGCACGCTCCCTGCGAGGATCGCCAGGGCAATCATCCCAGTAGTGAGCGGCCACATCCCGGGTCCCTGTCCTGCCCGTCTGCCGGGTGCCCCGCTCACCTTCGCGTGACGCATTTCCTGATGCTGCTTCGACGGCATGCTCGATCCCCTCATCTGCCGTTCGCGCATCGTATCCGGGAGGCACCGCAAAGTCGAAAAGGAAATTCCAATCGCATTGATAGCCTCTGCCTATGCCCCGTGGTCGACAGGACCGGCCACGTTCTCTCAATCCCATAGTGTTTTCCTATCGGATCCATACGGAGTTTCTTCTGGACGCAGCAGGCAGCCGACCGGTAGAACTGGCTCGTCGCGCCACGCTGTTTTGCTCGAAGGCACAGCCGAAACTCGTGAGACGGACGGTGGTCTCCGGGTAGGCGTTTCGCCGCGGGCGGTCACCCCACTAGCCACTACGGGATGCGAGGTGAAGGGAATGGGACGGTTCGGTTTCGATGTAGTTGATAGTGATGGTCACGTCATGGAAATGCGAACGGACTTGGAGCGCTTCGGCTGGGAGGGCACCGCCACCGAGGGCATTGAAAATCTTCTCGCTCAGGGACTCAGCGTAGGCAGGGGCCTGAGCCCGAGGAGCCCAAAGGGAGAGCGTGATCCTTCGTGGAGGCTCCAAGACATGGACGCCGAGGGAATCGACGTGTCCGTCAACTATCCCACGCCGTTACTCGGCGTGTCGGACTTTCCCGATCCCGCGTCGAGCGCATCGGCCTGCCGCGCCTACAACGACTGGTTCGCTGCAACCTATCGCGAAGAGGGAGGGGGACGACTGAGGGCCGTCGCGCTCGTACCGATGCGCGATGCGGCTGCCGCGGCGGCAGAGGCGCGGCGCGCCATCACCGAGCTCGGCGCGTGCGGCGTTATGGTGCAGCCCTACGTAGGAGACGACGTGCACCTTTCGGATCGGGAGTTCGACCCGCTCTGGGACGTCCTGGAAGAGCTGGGGAAGCCGGTCGCCGTGCACGGCAGCCGCCATACGTGCCCGCCGAAGATCTCGGCGGAGACGTTCGCGGGCACGTCCCGCTTCTACGCGATGTGCCACCCCTTCCAGCAGATGGTTGCCATGGGAGACTTCGCTCTCGGTGGAGTGCTCGCCCGTCACCCCACGTTGAAGGTCGCCTTTCTCGAGTCGGGCATCGGCTGGATGCCGTACTACATCGAGAGGCTCGATGAGGCCTACGAGGACCTCCACGAGGAGTCCGAGATCCTCGAGTGCGAGCCTTCCGAGTACCTCCTGTCGGGCAACTGCTTCTTCTCCTGCGAGCCCGACGAGGGGCACCTCGCCTACATGGTGGATGCCCTCGGGAGTGACCAGATCATCTACGCGTCCGACTACCCACACTTCGACTGCAAGTTTCCGGACAGCGTGGCGATTCTGAGCAGGCAATCGGGCCTGTCGACAGACACTCTTTCCAAGATCGCAGCGAGGAACGCGCGACGGCTCTACTCGCTCTGACCGAGGACCGCGCTCGCCGGCACGGGGAGGACTTCGACCCCGCGCGGTCTCGGCTGTACGATTCGGGTTGCGGGCCTACCGATGCGCCAGCTCGTCCTCGCCGTATCCGATCACCATGACGGGAGGAGCCGCGACCCTCGTGCCCTGGCTCGCGTCCGCCGCCGCGGGACTGGCTGTCGTCGTACTGGTCAGTATCGGCACCCTCACACTCGCCCGACGGCTGCCGCCAGGGCGAAGCCGCGACGCGTTCACATTCGGCGCCAACTGTGTCGTCCTGCTGCGCCGCGTGCGGGCCGACCGGCGTCTGCCCTGGCGAGCTCGCGCCGTGCTGGCTGCCGCGCTCGGATACTTGCTGTCGCCGGTCCAGCTCCTTCCAAATTTCTTGCCGGTCATCGGCCAGCTCGATGACGTCTTGGTGGTCACTCTGGCGTTGCGGTACTGCTGCCGGCTCCTGCCCCGGGACGCGGTGGCGGAGCTTTGGCCGGGAGACGAAGCATCCCTCAGCCGGCTCCTCGGGAAGGGCGACGCTACCGAGGGTCACCCTCCTGGCACTACGCAGCGCCAGGACGGCTGACGAGGTCGGCTCTGGTAGACCGCTCCATCATGCCGTTGGCGGTCTCGCCGTCCCAGGTGTACCGAGTGATCGCCTGCTGGAGCACCGGGCTCCCGATCCCTTCAATCACTCCAGAGAACGTGGAGAGGATCGACACTCCTTGGACCCTAGTGGTTCCACCCTCCGTCTCAAGGACAACCGATACATCCTCGCCACTCGGCTGCAGGGTGTGCAACCAAGGCGCCTCGACGACCCTTGCCGGGATCAACTGCCCATCACCCTCGAACAGGTAGCCTTCGTTGTATGTGGCCTTCCCGTCATCGCGAGGTGGATACACGATATACCCAAAACCCCGCCCGCTAGCTTCGATCATTCACGAAACCGCGGGTGAGGGTCGTTGAGGTCCTCAAATCTGCCGTGAACGTGGTATTCCAAGTACCGCCGGACGGCGGCGGCGAGCCGCAGGGCGCGTCAGAGCGAGCAGCTGTCGAGGACCGCTTGCTGATGCTGACATCGGGGCGCGCTCGACCAAGGGTTCGCCACACCGCGGGGTGCTGACGTCCCTCAGGTGATGAGCGCGATGCGCCCGTAGGCGAACAAGAGGTCTTCGGCATCGGGCCAGGCATCGAGGATCCGAAGAATGCTCGAGCGTCCGGAACGCACGAGACGAGCGGGCGCGTGGAAGATCCGCCAGCGCAGGGCCTTGGGCTCGGCACGGGCGAGGTCCGCGCGCAAGCACAGGATCTGGAACCAGCGCACCAGATCGGCCGCCATGCACACGAGGGCCAGCCACGCTCGGTTGGCCTCGAGGTCGCGGAAGGGAAACCGCAACAGGCCCGAGTCCTTGAGCCGCTGAAGGTGGTCCTCGACATGGGCATGGGCACGGTGGAAGACGTCGCGCGAGACGGGACTGCCGGTCTGGTCGGTGTAGTGGCCCCAGTAGCGGTACTCGAGGCTCGGGAACAGGCTCTGCTGGGCGCCCGGGTGCAGCGGCTCGCGCCGGATGATCAGGCGCGTGCGGGGCGGCCACTCCGAGAGGTCGACCAGCGCGGTGGCCTCGGCCACCGCGGCACCCTTGCGATGCCTGCCGTCTTGGCACCGGGCCCGCTTCCACCGGTCGTGATGCTCGTCGCCAGCGAGGTAGGAGATTGCGGCTTGGACCTGGGCCGTTGTGCGCGCCGTGACCGAAAAGCCGACGTTGCGGTCGAAGCAGCCCCACACGAAGTCGTAGGTGGCCCCGGCACTGTCGGTGCGCACGACGATCTGGCGGCGGACCTCTGCGGCCACCGAGTCGTCGCGGTGTCCCGCCGCGATCTCCTCGGGTAGCTGGGCGATGGCTTCGTCGAGGACGGCCAGGTGGTCCTCGGCGTCGTTGGCCCCCGCATTGCCCGGACGCAGCAGCATCGAGAGCGCCTCGCCGGTGCCGTCGACGAAGCAGCCCATCGGATGGAAGCCGAAGCCCCCCTTGAAGTTGGGGCCCGTACCCTCCTTGTGCTCCGAATGGATCTCGACGAGGCTGGCATCGATGTCGAGCGTGAGCGGGCCCGATCCCTTGGTGAGCTTGGCCCGGCGCCAGACGTCGGCGCGCACGGCCGCGAACGCTTCCTTCAGCGCGGCGAGGTTCTCGGAGCCCAGGTCCTTGGTCAAGGTGCGATAGAGCGTCGAGTCGGAGGGGACCTCGTCGAAGAGCGCGGCCTCGGCGCGCAGGTGCTCGATGTCGGCACAGCTCTCGCCGCCCCCGGCGAGCATCAACATCGCCTGGAGCACCACCTTGCCCCGGTCGTGGAGGGGGAAGGCGCGCCGATCTCGGCGCGACAGCATCAGAGAGCGCCGCTCCGAGCCCGATCACGTCGGCGAAGCGGCCGAGGGCGTGCAAACCGACGTGGGAGACGACCTGGTCGCCACCAGGTTCCACCGCTACGCGACGCGTGCTGGTAACTTGCATCTCGGACGTGCCCTCCTTGTCTGGGCGAATGGGGCTTCGAACACCGCCATTGACCGGACCCCGCTTGATGGTCCACGCGCTATGCGAGCTGTAGCTGGTATCTGCTGAGCCACTCTTCGGCGAACTCGGCCGGCGATCGCCAGCCGAGCGAGCCGTGGGGCCGCTCCATGTTGTACTCGATTCGCCATGC
>DATGLW010000123.1:0-10183 GCA_035293965.1 Acidimicrobiales bacterium | reverse complement strand
CCGACCGGGTTCCTCGAGTACGGCCGCGAGCTCCCGCGCCGCCGTCCCGTCCAGGTGCGCCTTCGCGACTGGCGCGAGATCTACGAGCCCTTCGAAGAGGAGCGCAGCCGCCAGCAGGGAGCCCGCTGCATGGATTGCGGGATCCCGTTCTGCCACGAGGGCTGCCCGCTCGGCAACCTCATCCCCGAGTGGAACGACCTCGTGTACCGGGGCGACTGGTTCGGTGCCTCCGAGCGCCTGCACGCCACCAACAACTTCCCTGAGTTCACCGGCCGGCTGTGCCCCGCCCCGTGCGAGGCCGCGTGCGTGCTCGGCATCAACGCCGACCCGGTCACCATCGAGCGGATCGAGTACGAGATCGCGGAGCGGGCATGGTCCGAGGGTTGGGTCAGGCCGCACCGACCCCGCGAGCGCACCGGCAGGCGGGTCGCGGTGGTCGGCTCCGGCCCGGCCGGCCTGGCGTGCGCCCAGCAGCTGGCGCGAGCCGGCCATGAGGTCGTGGTCTTCGAACGCGCCGAGGCGCCAGGCGGCCTCCTCCGCTTCGGGATCCCGGAGTTCAAGATGGAGAAGCGGGTCCTCGACCGCAGGCTGGCGCAGCTGCGGGCAGAGGGCGTCGAGTTCCGCTGCGCGACCTCGGTCGGGCTGCCTCCCGGCTCGGGAAACGGCGCCTCGGCCGGGCCGGGGGAACCGGCCACCACCTCGGGCATCCTCGAGCCCGGCGAGGCCCGGGGGCCAGGCGCCGCGTGCGCGCCCGACGTCGCAGTCGTGTCCGCCGTTGAGCTCCGGCGTCAGTTCGACGCCATCGTGCTGGCCGGCGGGGCCACGCTGCCGCGCGACCTGCCGGTACCGGGCCGGTCGCTGCGCGGCGTGCATTTCGCCCTCGAGTACCTGAAACCCTCCAACCTCGTGCAGGAGGGCCGGCTCAGCGAGTCACCGATCTCCGCCGCTGGCAAGAAGGTGGTGATCATCGGCGGGGGCGACACCGGTGCCGACTGCCTGGGGACGGCGCACCGCCAGGGCGCGGTCGCCGTCCACCAGCTCGAGATCATGCCCGAGCCGCCCCTCGAGCGCTCGCCGGAGCACCCGTGGCCCTTGTGGCCGGTCATCCTGCGGACCTCCTCGGCGCACGAGGAGGGAGGCCATCGGCTGTTCTCGGTCACGACCACCTCCTTCGAGGACGACGGCACTGGCGCCGTCAAGAGCCTGCGCGGGCACCAGGTCGAGGTGGTGACCAACGGCGGCCCGCCATCCTTCGCTCCCGTGCCTGGCAGCGAGTTCGAGCTGCCGTGCGACCTCGTCCTTCTCGCGATGGGCTTTGTCGGCGCAGAGCGCCGCGGTGTGGTGGCGGAGCTCGGGATCGAGCTCGATCCCCGTGGGTCCGTGGCGGCGCGGCCCGACTGGTCGACCAACGTCGAGGGCGTCTTCGTGTGCGGGGACATGACGAGGGGGCAGAGCCTCATCGTGTGGGCGATCGCCGAGGGGCGCTCGGCGGCGCGCAGCGTCGACCAGTGGTTGATGGGGACCTCGGACCTGCCGGCACCTATCGAGCCAGGGCGGATGTCATTGCGCTGACGATTGCCGCGTCGGCCCCGGTACCGTGAAGCCCGTGCACGGCGCGGACATCGAGGCTGTCGTCTTCGACTGGGGTGGGACCCTGTCGGTGTGGGCGGACGTCGACGCCGAGGACATGTGGCGGCTGGCGGCCCGCCGCCTCGCCCCCGGGCGCGAGCACGAGCTGCTCCGTGTGCTCGTTGCCCTCGAAAAGGAGGCCTGGGATCGCGTCGAGACGGACCGTCGCAGTACCTGCCTCGCCGAGCTGCTGGCCACCGCCTCGGCCGCCGTCGAGGTCGTCGTGGCCGACGCGGTGCTCGACGAGGCCGCCCAGTGCCACCTCGATTCCTGGGCGCCGCACATCCGCCACCGGGAGGACGCCGGTTGCGTGCTGTCGTCGCTGCGAGCCGCGGGGCTTCGGGTCGGGCTGCTCTCGAACACCTACTGGCCACGGCTGTTCCACGAGCGGCTCCTCGAGCGCGACGGGCTGGCGCCGCACATCGACGCGGGTCTCTACACGTGCGAGATGGGACGCGTGAAGCCGGATCCCTCCGTGTTCCGGGCGGCGCTCGACGCGCTGGACGTGTCCGACCCCGCGCGCGCGGTCTTCGTCGGGGATCGCCTCCTCGATGACGTGTCGGGCGCACGGGCTGCCGGCATGCGGTCCGTCTGGGTGCGCAACCAGGTCACGCCGCCCTACGACGTGGTGCCGGACGCGGTCGTCGAGGCGCTGGGCGAGTTGCCGGGTGTCCTGGCCCGTTGGGGAGTCGGGCACGCCCGCGTGTAGACCGCGGGTCGGTGGCGGCCGTGGTCCCGTGGGGGTAGCCCGCCGGTCGGTGCCGGCCGTGGTCGCGTGGGGGTAGCCCGCCGGTCGGTGCCGGCCGTGGTCCCGTGGGGGTAGCCCGCCGGTCGGTGCCGGCCGTGGTCGCGTGGGGGTAGCCCGCCGGTCGGTGCCGGCCGTGGTCGCGTGCGCTGGTGGCACTGTTGCGACCGGGAAGCAGCCTGGCCGGGGCGCCCGGGGCACGACGGGCGCGGCCGCTCACGGCTGAAGGCGTACGATCCGCCATCGATCAGTGCCGCCGTCGGGCACGTACACCAGGCGGTCGTGGAGCCGATCGTCGCGGTGCTGCCAGAACTCGAACACCCCCGGGCGGACGCGGAAGCCGCCCCACCAGGCAGGCCTCGGAACCGGGCCCTGCCCGAGCTCAGCCGATCGAGCCTCCACGCGCGCCTCCAGAAGCTCCCGGGACTCGATGGGCCTGCTCTGCTCGGACGCGAGCGCGCTGACCTGGGCCCCACGTGGGCGGGAGGCGAAGTAGGCATCGGACTCGGCGGCCGGCAGTCGCTCCACCGGCCCTTCGACGCGCACCTGGCGACCGAGCGGGTCCCAATGGAACATGAGGGCGGCCACCGGGTTCTGTGCCAGTTCGCGCCCCTTGCGCCCGCGGTAGCTGGTGTAGAAGACGAACCCGCGCCGGTCCCAACCCTTGAGGAGCACCATGCGGACCGACGGTCGACCGTCCGAACCGGCCGTCGCCACCGCCATCGCCTCGGGGAGCCGCACCACCGCCGCGGCCTCCTCGTACCAGAGGGCGAACTGGGCGAAAGGGTCGGCGTCGACACTGTGCTCGTGGAGTGGTCTCGCGTGGTCCGGCATGCCCGGCACGCACGTGGACCCTACCGGCAACCAGCACGGTGGCCGGGGCGGACGGCGGGCATCGGCGGGGCCCGGGGTGGGATGGAGGGTAGCAGGGTGACCGAGACGCCTGGAGGGCATCGGCGGGACCGGGAAGGATGGCGAACCCCCAGCTCGTCGCCAAGCCGCCCCGGACCGCTTCGGGTCCCGGGCCGGCGACTGCGGGCTACGGTCGGTCGTCTCGGATCCGGCCGAGCCTGAGGCAGCATCGGGGAAGGAGGCCACCATGGGCGACATCATCGACGTGGCTGCCACCGACGAGTGGGCGGCACTGGCTGGGCACTACGCAGAGATGCGGGACGTCCATCTCCGCGATCTCTTCATCGCTCACCCCGACCGGGGATCCCAGCTCGTCGTCGATGCCGGAGACCTCCACCTCGACTACTCGAAGCACCGGGTGACGGCCGACACGATCGCCCGGCTCGTCGCGGTGGCCGAGCGGGCCGGCCTGCCGGCACGGCGCGATGACATGTTCGCTGGTCGTCACGTCAATGCCACCGAAGGGCGCGCCGCCCTCCATGTCGCCCTTCGGATGCCGCGAGCCGAGCGGCTGGTGGTGGACGGGACCGACGTGGTGGCAGGCGTCCATGCCGTGTTGGACCGGATGGGCGAGTTCGTTCGCCAGGTGCACGACGGCAGGTGGCGGGGGGCGACCGGCCGGCCGATCCGGACCGTCGTCAACATCGGCATCGGGGGTTCGGATCTCGGGCCGGCGATGGCGTGCGAGGCCCTGGCCGACTACGCCGCGTCGGACATCGCCTGCCGCTTCGTGTCGAACCTCGATCCCGTCGACCTTTGGCGCGCCATCCACGACCTCGACCCCGCCGAGACGCTCTTCGTCGTCAGCTCCAAGACCTTCACCACCCTCGAGACCCTCGTCAATGCCCGGGCTGCCCGGCAATGGCTGGTGGACGGGCTGGGCGGCGACACGGATGCCGTCCGGCGGCACTTCGTGGCGGTGTCCACCAACGTGCAGCAGGTGCGGGACTTCGGGATCGATCCGGCGAACATGTTCGCCTTTTGGGATTGGGTTGGCGGCCGCTACTCCCTGGACTCGGCCATCGGGCTGTCGTTGATGCTGCTCATCGGGCCGGAGCGCTTCGCAGAGATGCTGGCAGGCTTCCGGGCCATCGACCTGCACTTCCTGACGGCGCCGCTCGACCGGAACATGCCGGTCATTCAGGGGCTTCTGAACGTGTGGTACACGGACTTCTTCGGCGCCGAGACGCACGCCGTGCTGCCCTACAGCCAGCGGCTGGCCAGGTTCCCCGCCTACCTCCAGCAGCTGACCATGGAGTCCAACGGCAAGTCCGTCAGGCTCGACGGGCACCCGGTGGCCGGACCGACGGGCGAGGTCTTCTGGGGCGAGGCCGGCACCAACGGCCAGCACGCCTTCCACCAGCTGCTCCACCAGGGCACCCGTCTCGTTCCCGTGGACTTCATCGCGTTCGCCCGCTCGACCCACGAGCTCGGCGAGCAACAGGATCTCTTGGTCGCCAACTGCCTGGCCCAGAGCTCGGTGCTCGCGTTCGGGCGAACCGCCGAGGAGCTCCAGCGCGAAGGCGTGCCGCCCGAGCTCGTGCCCCACAAGGTCATGGAGGGGAACCGCCCGAGCTCCACCATCCTGGCGCCGCAGCTCACGCCCTCGGTGCTCGGCCAGCTCATTGCCCTGTACGAGCACACCGTCTTCACCGAGGCGACCATATGGGGGATCAACCCCTTCGACCAGTGGGGTGTCGAGCTCGGCAAGGTGATAGCCGGCCGCCTCGCACCTTTCCTGACGACGACCGGTCGGCCGGACCTGTCGGGGACGGACTCGTCGACTGCTCAGCTGGTCGAGCGCTACCGTGCCATGCGAGGTGGGGAGAGCGTTGCCGGATCCACCCTGGGGTGAAGTGAGAGACAGCCGAGAGGGGGCCGGGAGTGGTCCGCCGCCGCACGCGGGCCACCGCACGTCGGCCGCCGCAACCGGGCCCGAGGGAACAGCCGGCCCGAGGAACAGCCGGGCCCGAGGAACAGCCGGCCCGAGGAACAGCACCTTCTACTACCAGGATCACACTGTCACCACGATCGGACCGTACGAGGAGAGGCGACATGGAACCCGACGAGCTCTTGTCGACGCTGGCCACGTCCGCGGCCACGGCGACCGACGCGGTGGCCGCGGTCGGCCTGGACGCGCCGGTCCCGACGTGCCCGGCATGGGACCTTCGTTCCCTGCTCCGCCATGTGGGCACGGTCCACTCCTGGGTGACGCACCTCGTCGCCACCGCTGCCACTGCGTACGTACCGATCGACGCCGTGGTGTCGGCGACGGGCGGCGAGCCGCCCGACGGCGACGATGACCTCGTTGCGTGGTTCGACGGTCGAGTGCAGGAGCTGGCCCGCGTCCTCGCCGACCGGGGTCCGTCGGCACCCGTCTGGAACTTCGCAGACCAGCAGCCGGTCGCCTCGTTCTGGTTCCGCCGGATGGCCCACGAAACTGCCATGCATGCCTGGGACGCGGCGAACGCTGCACGGCGCGCCCGGCCTCTCGACGCGCACCTGGCGTCCGACGGCATCGACGAGCTGCTGACGGTCATGGTGCCCAGGCGACCCCCCAAGGGGCTCGCCGGCTCCCTGCACGTCCACTGCACCGACGCCCAGGGTGAGTGGCTGGTCGACCTGCCGAGCCTCACCACCAGGCGCGAGCACGCCCGAGGCGACGTGGCGCTGCGGGGGCCGGCTTCGGACCTGCTGTTGAACCTGGCCGGCCGCTCGGATGGGGGCGAGGTGCTCGGTGACGTCGCGCTGCTCCGGGCATTCCGCGACGGTCTCCGGTACTGACGCCCCCCGAGTCAGCGCTTCGCGGGACCCTCCTGGTGGGCGCTCCCTCGAACACCAGGTTGTGGACGCGACGTATGCTCGGCTGCCACGGGTCGGTGGAGGCAATGGCGTCTCGCGTGCTTCAGGAGGGCCGGGTGGCACCCACGAAGTCTCCCCAGGGTGCTTCGAGGCGCACTGAAGCCCCGCTGTGCGGCGCGTCGATCATCATCCCGGCCCCGACGTAGATGCCGACGTGCCCGACGGCACGGGGCGACGCACCGAAGAACAGGAGATCGCCGGGTTCGGGGTCCTCGCCTGGCGGTATGGCGGGACCAGCGTCGAACTGCGCCTGCGCCACGCGTGGGACGACGACGCCCGCCGCCCGCTCAGCGGCCTGTGCGAGCCCTGAGCAGTCGAACCCACCGGCCCCGGTGCCACCCCACCGGTAGGGGTCGCCGAGCTGGGCGGCGGCGAACGCCACCACGTCAGCGGGAGGCGACCGCAAGGCGGGGTCGGACCCGATGGCCAGGGCCAGTACGAGCACGGTCTCCACGTACGTCGTCGAGTGGTCGTAGTCGAAGATGGCTCCCTGTAGCCCCGCTTGAGTCGACCCGCCATCGGCGCAGAGCAGGCGCGCTGCCGTGTAGACCGCGTCGACCGGGTCGTAGGGCGACGGTGGCGCGGCACCGCCGGGCCCGGCGATGCCATAAGCCGCGAAGGTCCCGGGCTCGAACTGCATCGGTCCCTCGGCTCCGGCGGCATTGGCACCCGACCACACGCCGGGCGCCACGGCCCGGCCGCTGTCGCTCTCCACCCTGCCGATGGCTGCCAGGACCGCCCATGGCAGGCCGGGGCAGGCCGCTGCGGCAGCCCGTTGGTCGAGGGCCTCCCAGTCCGGCGGCACGGCGGGACCACCGGTGCCGCCAGGTGCGCCCACCGTTGGCGCGAGCACGATGCCTGCGCCAGCCGCGCCGGGATCGGCCCGCGCACTCGACAAGCTCTCGCTGAGCACGGCGGCGCTGCCCCCGAGCAGGGCCGTCGCCACCAGGAAGGCTGCGACCACCGCAGCGGCACGTCGCACCAGCTCGTGCCCGCCTACCTGCCGCCTGGCACCGGCCGCGCTGGCGGGGCGGCGCGGCGGGCGTCGGCTGCTGCTCGAATACGCACGCGACCGAACGGTCGGGGCTTCGAGCCTCGCTGGCGTCGCGAGGGCGCGCGTTACGCTGGTTGGCAGACGGCGTCATGGAGCACGACGTGCCAGGGGGACGGATGCGGAGCACGATGCAAGAGTCGCCGCTGCTGGTCAGCACGATCGTCCGCCACGGCCAGGCGGTGCACGGCCGTCGGAAGGTGGTCACGACGGAACGCGACGGCTACAAGGTGGCGACGTTCGCGGAGGTGGCGCGCCGAGCCGAGCAGCTGGCCAACGCGCTCGAGCGCCTGGGGGTGCGAGCCGGTGACCGGGTGGCCACCTTCTCGTGGAACAACCAGGCCCACCTCGAGGCGTACCTCGCCGTGCCCTCGATGGGCGCAGTCCTGCACACGCTGAACGTCCGGCTCTTCCCCGAGCAGCTCGTGTACATCATCAACCACGCCGACGACAGGGTCATCATCGTGGACGCCTCACTCGCCCCGGTGCTGGCTCGAATCCGCGACGAGCTGAAGACGGTCCGCACGGTGATCGTCTCCGGCGAAGGAGACGCGTCGTCGCTGGGCGACACGTTGCTCTACGAAGAGATCCTGAGCGCTGAGGAGCCCGGCCGTGAGTGGCCGGCGCTCGGCGAGCACGACGCGGCCTCCATGTGCTACACGAGCGGCACCACCGGCAACCCCAAGGGCGTCGTGTACAGCCACCGCTCCGTGTTCCTGCACACCATGGTCGGCATCTCGACCGCAGCCATCGGCTTGGCCGAGGGCGACAGGATCCTCGTCGTGGTGCCCATGTTCCATGCCAACGCGTGGGGCGTGCCGTACTCGGCGTGGATGGTCGGCGCCGACCTCGTCTTTCCTCAGCATCTTCTGCAGGGCGAGAACCTGGTCCGGATCATTGCCGAGCAGAAGGTCACCAACGCATGCGGCGTGCCGACCATCTGGAACGAGGTGCTCCGAGCGGCCGCGGCGGACGGTGCCGACCTCTCCTCACTTCGAACGGTCACCTCAGGCGGCTCGGCGACGCCACGAGCCTTGTTCGAAGCCTTCGACCGCCTCGGCGTGCGGCTCGTGCAGGGCTGGGGCATGACCGAAACGAGCCCACTCGGTGCCGTCGCCCTTCCGCCGGCCGGCTGCGACCCTTCGGCGGAGATGGACTACCGCGTCAAGACCGGGCGGGTGCTGCCGGGCCTCGAGCTGCGAGTCGTCGGGCTCGAAGGCGAGATCCTGCCCAACGATGGCGCGTCGGTCGGCGAGTTCGAGATCCGAGGCCCATGGGTGACCGCGTCCTACTACCACGACGATGACCCCAACCGCTTTCACGATGGGTGGCTCCGGACGGGCGACGTCGGCACCCTGGACGAGGACGGCTACATGCAGATCACCGACCGCACCAAGGATGTCATCAAGTCCGGCGGCGAATGGATCTCGTCGGTAGAGCTGGAGGGGCTGGTCATGGCGCATCCCGACGTGCTCGAAGCAGCGGTCATCGCCGTTCCGGACGCACGCTGGCAGGAGCGGCCCCTCGTCTGCGTGGTGCCCGTCCCAGGTAGGTCGCCGACCATCGAAGAATTGGTGTCCTTCCTCGAAGGGAAGGTGGCCCGCTGGTGGCTGCCGGAGCGGTGGGCGTTCCTGTCTGAGATCCCGAAGACCTCGGTTGGGAAGTTCGACAAGAAGGCGCTACGCGCCGACCACGCTCAGGACAAGATCGACGTCGTGACGATCGACGTCGCATCTGCGGCGACCGGGAACGGTTGAGCCCTGCACGTGCCCGAACCCGGCATCGATGCCGACCTCGAGCGGCTGGCCGCGCAGCTGCTCGACGTCGCTGAGCAGCTGACCGACCTCGCCCTCGACCGCCTCCGCCTGGCCCTCGACGAGGACGACCCTGTCGCCGCCGCGTCCACCGCCATGCTGGAACGGCGGATCACCAGGGCCCGCCGGTCGGTCGAGAGGGCTGCGGCGCTCCTGACCGCTCCGCCCGGGCCAGTCTGAGGCCGGGCCAGTCTGGCGCCGGGCCAGTCTGGCGCCGGGCCAGTCTGGCACTGCCGGCGGCCCGGGCCGCGGGCTCGGCCCCGCTGGCCCGCCACGCCTCCCGCCGGCCTGGGCACACGCGTTGCGTGCCTGGGCAGGATTCCGGTTGCGTGCCTGGGCACGCCTCCCGCCAGCCTGGGCACGCCTCGCCCGCCTGCCTGGGCACGCCTCGCCCGCCTGCCTGGGCACACGCGTTGCGTGCCTGGGCACGCCTCCCGCCGGCCCGACCATCGACGAACCGTGACCTCCCGGCGCCGCAAACTTTCGACGGGCTCAGCCCCGGCGAACCTGTGACACCCCCATTGTAAGCTCGAACACATGTTCGTTGCCGAGGTCCGTCAGCTTCTGGAGCGAGTCCGGTCGCTCCTGACCACGTGCGATCCCGCGACCGTGACCGGCCCTGTGGCAGTCGAATTGGTTCGCCTCTTCGTCGACTTGGAGCGGGCGGGCGCTGCGGGCAAGGCCCTCTTCGCACGCCGCGTGGAGGAGTCAGGCACCTACGCGGGCACCGGTCACCGCGATGCCGGGGATTGGCTGTCCGACGTCGCTGGTGAGCCGCGAGGCCATGCCCGCGCCGTCTTGCACACTGCCCGCCACCTCGAGGATCTGCCCGAGGTCCGCGAGGCGTTCATCGAGGGCACCCTCTCGGGCTCACAGGTCGCGGAGATCGCTGACGCGGGGGCTGTGGCCCCATCTGCCATCCCGGCCCTGCTGGAGACTGCCCGCAGCGGCAGCTTCGCGTCCCTGCGGCGCGAAGCCGAGCGGGCGCGATGGACGACCCTCGGGCAGGACGATGCTGCATCGAGGGACGTGACCGGACCCCGCTTGATGGTCCACGCGCTATGCGAGCTGTAGCTGGTATCTGCTGAGCCACTCTTCGGCGAACTCGGCCGGCGATCGCCAGCCGAGCGAGCCGTGGGGCCGCTCCATGTTGTACTCGATTCGCCATGC
>DATGLW010000122.1:0-7665 GCA_035293965.1 Acidimicrobiales bacterium | reverse complement strand
TTCAGGTCGTTCCCGCGGCACGCCCTGGGGGAGCAAGTAGGGTCGCGGCGTGGCCATTCCGAAGGTCTGCGGGATCGAGACCGAGTACGGCATCCACGTCACGAGCCCTGACGGCAACCCGATCGCCGCCTCGTCGCTGCTCGTCAACGCCTACGCGGCCAAGCTCGACCGCAAGACGGGCTGGGACTTCGAGGATGAGACCCCCGGCAACGATGCGCGCGGCTTCGCGCGAGAGGGATCGATGCCGCCAGCCGTCGAGACCCACCTGGCCAACACCGTCCTCACCAACGGTGCCCGCTATTACGTTGACCATGCCCACCCCGAGTATTCGACACCCGAGTGCGCCGACCCGCTCGAGCTCGTCCTGCACGACAAGGCAGGCGAGGAGGTACTGCGGCGCTCCATGGCGGCAGCCGCCACTCTCCTGCCGGACTCGCCCCCGCCTGTCGTCTACAAGAACAACTCGGACCGGAAGGGCAACTCCTACGGCTGCCACGAGAACTACCTCATGGACCGCGCCGTCCCCTTCGCCAAGGTGGTGGTGGGCGTCGTCCCGCACTTCCTGACCCGCCTCGTCTACACCGGCGCGGGCAAGGTCGGTGTGGAGACGGCCGCGCTGGACCCCGAGAAGGTGCCGTTCCAGCTGTCACAGCGTGCCGAGTTCTTCGAGGAGGTCGTCGGGCTCGAAACGACACTGAAGCGCCCGATCGTCAACACGCGCGACGAGCCCCACGCCGACCCGCGGCGCTTCCGGCGGCTGCACGTCATCGTCGGCGACGCCAACCTCTCGGAGGTGGCCACCCTTCTCAAGGTCGGCACCACGGCCATCGTGCTGGCCATGCTCGAGGACGACGCCCTCCCGGAGCGGGAGCTCACCCCTGCCGATCCGGTGCGGGCCCTGCACCAGGTGTCGGCCGACCTCACCCTGCGGCGGCCCATCGAACTGGCCGACGGCAGCACCGCCACCGCCCTCGAGGTGCAATGGGAGCTGCTGGGTGCCGCCCGCCGCTACGCCAAGGACCGGGGGCTCCAAGTCGTCGGTGCCGAACCGGTCACCTCGATGGTGCTCGACCGCTGGGAACAGGTGCTCCAGGGGCTCGAGACCGATCCCGGCGCCCTCGCCACGCAGCTCGATTGGGTCGCCAAGCGCAACATCATGGAGGCCTATCGGGACCGCCACGGCTGCGCCTGGGACGACGGTCGGCTCGCCGCCCTCGACCTGCAGTACCACGACCTGCGCCCCGAACGGTCGATGTTCGTCCGCCTGGGCATGGAGCGGCTGGTCGACCACGAGGCCGTCGAGGGGGCGGTGACCACGCCCCCGAGGAGCACCCGGGCCTGGTTCCGTGGCAATTGCCTGGCCAGGTGGCCAGGCGCGGTGGTCACCGCCAACTGGGACTCCCTCGTCTTCGACCTCGGTTCGGACCCGCTGCGCCGCGTCCCTATGATGGACCCGCTCAAGGGGACCGCCGAGCACACGGAGGCGCTGCTCGACAGCAGCGAGGACCCGGCCGAGCTACTGGAGCGGTTGAGCTCCTAGGAGAGACGTCAGCATGAGCGAACGAGAATTGAAGCGGAGGCCCGCACCGGAGCGCACCGAGGAAGAGGTGGTGGAGGACGTTCCAGCTGCCTCGGAGCGGGGGGAGAAGCTGAAGGCTGAGCTCGACGACCTCCTCGACGAGATCGACGAGGTGCTGGAGGACAACGCCGAGGAGTTCGTCCGCAACTACGTCCAAAAGGGCGGGCAGTAGCAGCCCGTGCTCCCCATGTTCGACCCCGGCGATGATCCGGGCCCCGATTTCGCCGCCCTCCTGAAGCGCAGCGGCTACCCGGCCCGAGGGCCTGGCGTGTCGCTCGCGCCCGGCGACGGCAGGGGATCGGTGGACATCCGGCACGGCACCACCGTCGTCGCGCTCCGGTTCGCCGACGGGGTGGTGATGGCTGGTGACCGGCGAGCGACGGAGGGCTACTCGATCGCGCATCGCGCCATGGACAAGGTCTTCCCGGCCGACCGCTGGTCGGCGGTGGCGATCGCCGGGGCCGCCGGGCCGGCCGTCGAGATGGTCCGCCTCTTCCAGGTGCAGCTCGAGCACTACGAGAAGGTGGAGGGGACCACCTTGAGCCTGGAGGGGAAGGCCAACCAGCTGGCGCAGATGGTTCGCGAGCACCTCCCCATGGCGATGCAGGGGATGGTCGTCGTCCCCCTCTTCGCCGGGTACGACCTGCGTCGGGGGACGGGCAGGATCTTCACCTACGACGTCACCGGCGGCCACTACGAGGAGACGGACTACCAGGCGACCGGCTCGGGCGGTCGCGACGCCCGGACCACGATCAAGCTCGGCTACCGCGAGGGCCTGTCCCGCACCGAGGCCGTCGAGCTGGCGATCGAAGCGCTCTACCAAGCTGCCGACGAGGATGCCGCCACGGGCGGCCCCGACCCGGTCCGCGGCATCTACCCCATGGTGGCCGTGGTCACCGCCGACGGGTACGAGCAGCTCGCCGACGCCGACGTCGCGGAGCGGTTCGGGCAGCTGATCGAACGCATCCGCTCCGAGCGCGGCACGCCGGCCCTGGCCGCCGGCCGCGATGCCCTGGCCACCGGTGGCGACGGTGGGGCCGCGACCGGTGGGCAGGCCATGACCGGCCCAGGCGGTGCCGGGACCAGACCGGGCACGGGAGGGCGTCGGCCATGACGATGCCGTTCTACGTGGCGCCCGAGCAGGTGATGAAGGACCGGGCCGAGTACGCCCAAAAGGGTATCGCCCGGGGACGCAGCCTGGTCGCCACCACGTACGCCGACGGCGTGCTGATCGTGGCCGAGAACCCGTCGCGCTCGTTGCACAAGATCAGCGAGATCTACGACCGCATCGCCTTCGCTGGCGTGGGGAAGTACAACGAGTACGACCAGCTGCGGGTGGCGGGCGTCCGCCACGCCGACACGAAGGGCTTCGCCTTCAGCCGCGAGGACGTCGATGCACGGTCGCTGGCCAACCTCTACGCGCAGTTCCTCGGGAACGTCTTCACGCACGAGATGAAGCCGCTCGAGGTCGAGATCCTGGTGGCCGAGCTCGGCACCGACTATCGGCCTGACCAGCTCTACCACATCGCCTACGAGGGGACGATCACCGACGAGGACCGGTTCGCGGTCCTCGGCGGCGACGCCCAGACGATCAGCGAGCGGGTGTCGGCCTCCTGGCGAGAGGGCTGGGACCTCGCCGAAGCGCTGAAGGCGGCGGTGCGGGCCCTTGCCGGCGGCCGCTCGCTCGGACCCGGGGACCTGGAGGTCGCCGCCCTGAGCAGGCACAACGGGCGACGCGCCTTCAGGCGGATCAGCGACGGCGAGCTCGCCCGCCTGCTCGGCGAGCCACCCGCCCTCGGGTCGGACCCCGACGGCGACACTGGCGACTCGGCCGAGGGCGAAGGGGGCGCGACAAGGGCGGCGGGCGCCGAGCAGGCGGGCTCCCGAGCGGGCGCCTCACCCGGTGCCGCTGGGAGGGCTGCGGGTGACGAGGGGGGCCAGGACCCCACCCGGCGGCGTGCCGCCGGGGGCGGGGGTGCCGGGGGCCGGTTGCCCCGGGAAGGGGACTGACCGGGCGGCATCGCTCCCTCCCTGCCGCCCTGGCGCTACGGTGGCCTTGGTGGATCGTCGGATCTTCGGGATCGAGAACGAGTACGGCGTCACCTTCACCCTGCGGGGCCAGCGGCGCCTCAGCCCCGACGAGGTGGCCCGATACCTCTTCCGCCGGGTCGTGAGCTGGGGGCGCTCGTCGAACGTCTTCCTCGAGAACGGCGCCCGCCTCTACCTCGACGTGGGCAGCCATCCCGAGTACGCGACGCCCGAGTGCGACCGCATCAACGACCTGGTCACGCACGACAAGGCCGGGGAGTGGATCCTCTCCCAACTGGTCGGCGGCGCCCAGGCCCGCCTGCGCGAGGAGGGCATCCGTGGGGAGGTCTACCTGTTCAAGAACAACACCGACTCAGCGGGCAACTCGTACGGCTGCCACGAGAATTACCTCACCGAGCGCAGCGACGACTTCAGCCGGTACACCGAGGTGCTGATCCCCTTCCTGGTGAGCCGGCAGGTCTTCGCCGGTGCGGGCAAGGTCCTCCAGACCGCCCGGGGAGCCGTGTTCTGCCTCAGCCAGCGGGCCGAGCACATCTGGGAGGGGGTGTCCTCGGCCACCACCCGGAGCCGCCCGATCATCAACACCCGCGACGAGCCCCACGCCGATGCCGAACGCTTCCGGCGCCTGCACGTGATCGTGGGCGACTCGAACATGAGCGAGTACGCCACCTACCTCAAGGTCGGCTCGACCAGCATCATGCTGACGATGCTCGAGGACTCGGGCACGGTGCTGCGCGACCTCACCCTCGAGAACCCCATCCGGGCGATCCGTGAGATCAGCCACGACATCACCTGCCAGCGCAAGGTGCGGCTCGCCAACGGCCGGGAGATGCGGGCCCTCGACCTCCAGGGCGAGTACTTCGAGCGGGCGGTACGGTTCCGCGATCGCCATGGGCTGTCGCCGGAGGAGGACCGGGCGCTCGACATGTGGGAGCACTGCCTGAAGGGCCTCGAGTCCGATCCCCACACGCTCTGGCGCGAGTGCGACTGGGTGGCCAAGCACCGGCTCGTCGAGGAGGTGCGGCGGCGCCACGACGTCCCCCTCTCGCATCCCAAGGTCGCCCTCGTCGACTTGATGTACCACGACGTCGACCGCTCCCGGGGGCTCTTCTACAAGCTGCAGGGGCGGGAGCAGGTGGAGCGGACCTGCACGGACGCCGACATCGCCCTCGCCATGGTCGAGCCGCCACAGACCACGCGCGCCCGCTTGCGAGGGGCGTTCGTGCGGCGGGCCAAGGAGCGCCGGCGCGACTTCACCGTCGACTGGGTGCACCTCAAGCTGAACGACCAGGCTCAGCGCACGGTCCTGCTGAAGGACCCCTTCAAGTCGCACGACGACCGGGTGGAGCGCCTGATCGCGTCGCTGTAGGTCCGGCCCGGGCGGCGCTGGTCGCCGCCAGCCCGCAGGAGGCCCGATCGCCCGGACCTGGGATCGGCGCGCCAGCTGTCGCCCGGGGGGTGGAAGGGCGGCTCGGTAGAATCCTCCCGGATGCTCTCCCTCAGCCCGGTCAAGCTCCTCGTCGTGCTGGTCGTCGCGCTCATCCTGCTGGGCCCGGACAAGCTGCCCCAGGTCGCCCGGCAGCTCGGCGCTGGCTGGCGGGCCATGCGTGACTTCCACGCCCGGGTCGACCAGGAGGTGCGCCAGGCCATGCCCGACCTGCCGCCCCCCTCGGAGATCGCCCGTCTGGCCCGCTCACCGGTCGCCCTCCTCAACCAGCTCGCCGACCTGCCCGGCCCGGCAGCCGGTGCCGGCGGGCCTTCCCCGCCCGGTGCCGGCGACGACGGCGACCAGCCCCACCAGGCGACCGGCCCCGCAGCTGGTGCGAGCACGGCCCTTGGTGCAGGTGGTGCAGGTGGTGCGGCGAGCACCCACCTCGCAGCCGGCTGGGGCGCCTCCCCGCCGCCCGCGGCCACCCACGAGCGCGCCGGCTCGCTCGGCGAGGGGCCGGGATCGACCCTCCGCAACGGGCCGTGGGCCCCGACGGCCGGGACCGCGCCTGCCGCGGACCCGGGCATGAACTGATCCCGGCGCGCCAGGGCCGGGTGACCGACGACCGACGGAAGGGAAACGAGCGCCGAATGGCCATTCCCTGGGTAGGGACGCGACGGACCCGTCCCAAGCCGGACTCCATGACGCTCACCGAGCACCTCGGCGAGCTGCGGCGCCGGCTCATCGTGTCGGTGGTGGCCGTAGTGGTGGGGGCTGGCGTCGCCGTCGTCCTCTACGAGCCCATCCTGCACTTCCTGCTCCGCCCCCTGTGCGAGGTCAACCACGGCCGCTGCACCCTCTACGTGACCTCCCCGCTCGATCCGCTCTCGCTGCGGGTGAAGGTCGGCGCCTTCGGCGGCCTGGTCCTCGGCTCGCCGGTGATCCTGTGGGAGATGTGGCGCTTCGTCACCCCCGGTCTCAAGGCCTCCGAGAAGCGCTACGCCATCCCGTTCGTCGCCGCCTCGGTGGCCCTCTTCGCCGGAGGAGCTGCGGTGGCGTACCTCACGCTGCCGCACGCCCTCGGGTTCCTGGGCACCGTCGGAGGGTCGAACCTGCGGGAGATCTACGACCCGATCTCCTACCTGTCGCTGATCCTGCTCATGATGACCCTCTTCGGGCTGACCTTCGAGTTCCCGGTCGTCCTCGTGTCGCTCCAGCTCGCCCGCGTGGTCAGCGCCGCCAAGCTCCTCGGGTGGTGGCGCTGGGCGGTCATCCTGATCACACTGGTAGCCGCCATCTTCACCCCGAGCTCCGATCCGTTCTCGATGCTCGCCCTGGCGGTGCCGCTGACTGCCTTCTACTTCGCGTCCATCCTCGTCGGGAAGCTCCTCGGGCGTTGACCGGGGCCCGCTGGCACAGGACCGGTGCCGGCCTCCACCCGCCCGCCGATCTCCGGCGGCGCTTCCTGCAAGCGCTGCCGTTCCCGCCGGACCGGTTCCAGCTCGAGGCGTTCGACGCGCTCGATGCCGGCCGGTCGGTGCTCGTGTCGGCGCCCACCGGCTCGGGCAAGACGCTGGTCGCCGCCTACTCTGTGCACCAGTCCCTCGAGGCGGGCGCCAAGGCCTTCTACACGACGCCCCTCAAGGCTCTCTCCAACCAGAAGTACGGCGAGATGGCCCACGCGCACGGTCCCGAGCGCGTGGGCCTGCTCACCGGCGACACCTCGGTGCGGGCCGCCGCGCCGGTCGTCGTGATGACCACCGAGGTCCTGCGCAACATGCTCCTGGCCGGCTCGGGCCTGCTCGCCGGACTGGGCACCGTCGTCCTCGACGAGGTCCACTACCTCCAGGACCCCTACCGGGGGGGCGTGTGGGAGGAGGTGCTCGTCCTGACGCCGCCCGAGGTCCGCTTCGTGTGCCTCTCGGCCACGGTCAACAACGCTGCCGAGCTCGGGCAGTGGCTGGGGTCGATCCGCGGCCCCACCTCGGTGGTCGTCGAGCGCGAGCGTCCGATCACGCTGCGGCACCACGTGGCCGTCTACCGCCGCGACGAACGGGCCACCGTCCTGTCGCCGCTCCTGTCGGGCGACGGGCCCTCCGACGAGGCGCGGCGCATCGACCAGCGAACGAGCCGCTCACGCCACCCGAGGGCCGCCATCTGGCGAGAGGGGCGCGGCGGGCCCCGCCTGCCCTTCGGGAGCCCTCGCCGGACGGACCTCATCGAGACGCTGGAGGACGCAGACCTCCTGCCTGCCATCGTCTTCATCTTCAGCCGCGCCGCCTGCGACGACGCCGTCCGCCAGTGCGTGCGCGACGGGCTGCGCCTGATCGCCGGCCCGTCACGGGCCGCGGTCCGCCGGATCGCCGAGGAGCACGTGGCGCACCTCACCGACGAGGACCTGCGCGTGCTCAGGTTCGCCGAGTGGCTCGAGGGTCTCGAGTCCGGCATCGCCGCCCACCACGCCGGGATGGTGCCGCCGTTCCGCGAGGCCGTCGAGCAGGCGTTCGCCGCCGGGCACCTCCGGGTCGTCTTCGCCACCGAGACCCTCTCGCTCGGGATCAACATGCCGGCGCGCACCGTCGTCATCGAGCGGTTCACCAAGTTCGGC
>DATGLW010000121.1:0-2772 GCA_035293965.1 Acidimicrobiales bacterium | reverse complement strand
ATACCGTGGGCGTGCGTGGGCCCGCCCACGACGACCAGGTCCGCCTCGCCGAGCATGCGCGACGTCACCTCCGCCGCCGGCACCACGGCGATCGTGCCCTCCCCCAGGCCTCGGCCGATCGCCTCGGCGATGGCGTGGCTGTTCCCGTACATCGACTCGTAGACCACGAGTGCTCGCATCGGCACCTCCTCCATCGGCATCCCCTCGCCGACTGCCCTGCAGGCGTCCTCTCCCTACCCGCCGAACCCCGGCGACGCAGGCGGGCACGGGTCAGGCGCTGGCAGGAGGACCCACGTGCAGCACGGCCGCCCCCGCGAATCGGTCGTGGGCCAGGTCGGCGAGGGCCTGGTCGGCGCGCTCGAAGTCGTAGGCGGTGGTGGTCACCTCCACGCCGAGGCGGGGCGCCAGTCGGAGCAGCTCCTCGCCGTCGGCTCGAGTGTTGGCGGTCACGCTCCGCAGCACCCGTTCCTCGAAGAGGTGGTCGCCGTAGGAGAGCGCCGGCACGTCGGTGAGGTGGATGCCGGCCACGGCGAGCACGCCGCCGCGGTCGAGCGCGCGCAGTGCGGGCGCCACGAGCTCGCCCACCGGGGCGAACAGGATGGCCGCGTCGAGGGGCTCTGGCGGAACGTCGCCCGCCCCACCGACCCAGACCGCGCCGAGGTCGGCCGCCAGCTGCCGGGCGGCTGCCGAGCGGGTTGCCACGTAGACCTCCGCCCCCTGGGCGATGGCGATCTGGGCGGTGATGTGCGCCGACCCGCCGAAGCCGTACACGCCCAGCCGGCCCCCCGGGCGGAGCTCGCTCAGGCGCAGCGCCCGGTAGCCGATGATCCCGGCACACAGGAGCGGGGCCGCCTGGTCGTCGGGCACCTCGTCGGGCAGGCGGTAGGCGTAGGCTTCGTCGACCACCATGGCTTCCGCGTACCCTCCGTCGCGGTCCCAGCCGGTGAAGGAGGCCGCCACGCACAGGTTCTCGGCGCCCCGGCGGCAGAACCGGCACCGGCCGCAGGTGGATGCCAACCAGGCCGCGCCCACCCGGTCGCCGACCTCGAAGCGCCCCGCGCCCTCGCCTCTTGCCTCCACCGTGCCGACCACCTCGTGGCCCGGCACCACGCGTGGCCGGTGGACGGGGAGGTCGCCCTCGGCCACGTGCAGGTCGGTCCGGCACACCCCGCACGCCGACACCCGGACCCGGACCTGACCGGGCCCGGGCTCGGGCAGCGGCCGCTCGCCCAGGACCAGCGGCTCGGCGTCGATGGGTCCGGGTCTGGCCACTTCCCACGCCCGCACGTCACCATCCTCGCACCGGGGGGCCACGCCGCGTGCCCGCTGCGCCGCCCGGTTCAAGATGGGCATGCCGGGCGGCGTGGCCGTGGCACAGTGGCCAGGGTGGCACCGTGGCCCTGGGCGGCACGTAGCCCGGGTGGCACCGTGGCCCTGGGCGGCACGTAGCCCGGGTGGCACAGTTACCGCGGACGGTGACCACCGGACAGTGACCCAGACGGTGACAGCCGACAGTGACCCCAGACAGTGACCCGGCCAGCGTGACCCGGCGCCCGGGCCCGAGGGACGACATGACCGGATCGCAGACCACCGAACCCCCACCGACCGGACCGCCGGGACCGCCGGTGCAGTGGCGACCTCGCGCCGACTGGCGGACCGCCACCGCGCTCGGGCGCTTCGCCACGTGGGCGGCAGCACGCGCCGGGCGCCAGGTCGGAGGCAACGGCGGTGCCAGCGGTCTCGACGGATCGAGCGGTTTCGACGACCTGCTCGCCTGGTCGGTCGGCGACCTCGGCGGCTTTTGGTCCGCGGTCGCCGAGTTCATGGGCGTCCGGTGGCACGCGCCCCCGAGGCAGCCGCTCGGCCGTGTGGCCATGCCCGGAACAGAGTGGTTCCCCGGAGGGACGCTCTCCTACAGCGAGCACGCGCTGCGCGCCGCCGGCGAGCGGGGAGGCGAGCTCGCCGTCGTGTCGGTGTCCCAGAGCCGCGAGCCCCTGTGCTGGACGTGGGCGGACCTGTGCCGGGAGGTCGCCCAGGTCAGGGCCTGGCTGCAGGCGCAGGGCATCGGCCGCGGCGACCGTGTGGCCGCCTACCTGCCCAACGTGGCCGAGGCCGTGGCCGGCCTGCTCGCCACGGCTTCCCTGGGGGCGGTCTGGGTGTCGTGCGCGCCCGAGTTCGGGGTCCGCAGCGTGGTCGACCGCCTCGGACAGGTCCAGCCTGCCGTGCTGCTGGCCGTCGGCGGCTATCGCTACGGCGCCAAGCTGGTCGACCGCCGCCGTGAGCTCGACGCGATCCGCCGGTCGCTCCCTTCGCTCAGGGCGACGGCGCTCCTCGAATATGGGGGCGTCGACGAGGTCGACGGCACGACGAGCTGGGACGAGCTGCGGGCGCTCGGCCCGGTGGCGATCGAGCACGAGGCGATGCCCTTCGACCATCCGCTGTACGTGCTCTTCTCGAGCGGCACGACGGGACTGCCCAAGGCCCTCGTCCACACGACCGGTGGCATCGTCCTCGAGCACTGGAAGGCCCTCGCCCTCCACCACGACCTCGGTCCCGGTGACCGCTTCATGTGGTTCACGACGACGGGGTGGATGATGTGGAACTACCTCGTGTCGGGGCTGCTCACCGGCGCGGCCATCGTGTGCTTCGACGGCGACCCGCGCTCGCCCGACCTCGGGACGTTGTGGCGGGTCGCCGCCGAGCACCGGGTGACGGTGCTCGGCGTGTCCGCGCCATTCCTCCTCGCCTGCCGCAGGGCGGGCCTCCACCCGG
>DATGLW010000120.1:0-55441 GCA_035293965.1 Acidimicrobiales bacterium | reverse complement strand
TGCGCGCGTACTTCGCCTGGTGCCGGCGGCACGGCCATGTGTCCGGCGACCCTGCCCGCGGCCTGTCCGCCCCCTCGGGCCGCGGACGCCTGCCGCGGGTCGTGGCGCGCGAGGACCTCGACCGGCTGCTCGACGGGCCCACGCGGGGGCCGGACGGGCCGCAGGAGGACTCGGGGCGCCAGGCGCTCGCGGTCGCCCTGCGACGCCGCGACGACGCCGTGCTCGAGCTGCTCTACGCCGCCGGCCTGCGGGTGTCGGAGCTCTGCGGGCTCGACCGGGCCGGGGTCGACCTCCGGGGGCGCACGGTCACGGTGCGGGGCAAGGGCGACCGCGAGCGGCGCCTGCCGGTCCACGACCGGTGCGTGGGCGCGCTGGCGGCCTGGCTGCACGAGGGGCGGCCCCTCCTCGAAGTGCCCGACAGCCCCCGTGAGGCCGTCTTCCTCAACCGCCGGGGGCGCCGGCTCGGCCCGCGCGACGTCCGCCGGATCCTCGACCGCCGCTCCCCTGTGCCAACCCATCCCCACGCCTTGCGCCACAGCTTCGCCACCCACCTGCTCGACGGCGGGGCCGACCTGAGGGTGGTCCAGGAGCTGCTCGGGCATGCCAGCCTGCAGACGACCCAGATCTACACCCACGTGTCCAAAGAGCGCCTGCGCGCCGTCTACGAGGGGACGCACCCTCGAGCCTGAACCCCGCCGGACCCGCCGATGGCCGGCCGGGCTTCGAGCGGCTAGCCTTGCCGTGCCCCTGCCGGCGGGCACGTGCCCGCCGGCTCGTGGGGGTAGGGAAACACCGACGAGCACGCACCCGAGCGCGTTCCACGGTCGCCTCGCCTGCGAGGTGCTGCGCACGGGGAGGGCAACCGACTGGAAGGAACAACGAAGCATGGCCGTCGTGTCGATGCGGCAGCTGCTGGAGGCCGGGGTCCACTTCGGCCATCAGACGCGCCGGTGGAACCCCAAGATGCGCCGCTACATCCTGGGCGAGCGCAACGGGATCTACCTGATCGATCTGCGCAAGACGCTCGAGGGCATCGAGGAGGCCTACCGCTTCGTGCGAGATCTCGTGGCCGGCGGTGGCACCCTGCTGTTCGTCGGCACGAAGAAGCAGACCCAGGGCCCGGTGGCCATGTACGCCGAGGCGTGCGGGATGCCCTACGTGAACCAGCGCTGGCTGGGCGGCATGCTCACCAACTTCGCCACCGTGTCGGGTCGGGTCAAGCGCCTCCAAGAGCTTCGGGCCATGCAGGCGGCTGGCGACTTCGACGCCATGCCCAAACGCGAGGCGCTCCGCCACGTCCGCGAGCTCGAGAAGCTGAGCCGCAACCTCGGGGGGATCAGCTCCCTCGAGCGGGTCCCCGACGCCGTGTTCGTCATCGACACGAAGAAGGAGCACATCGCGGTCACCGAGGCGAACAAGCTCGGCATACCGGTGGTGGCCGTGGTCGACACCAACTGTGACCCCGACGTGGTGACCTACGTGATCCCGGGCAACGACGACGCCATCCGGTCCGGCACGCTCATGTGCCGGGTGATGGCCGAGGCCGTGGCCGAGGGCCGCTTCATCGCCCGGCATCGCCCGGCTCCGGCTGCCTCCCCGCCCGGGGTCGAGCGGGCGCCCCGTGCTCGCCCACCTGCCGCCGGCAGGGCGCGCGGTGCCGAGGCTCCCGCGCCCGCGGGGGCACCGGCTCACCGGGCGTCGTCCGGGGAGCGGGCCACCCCGGGTGCAGCGGACCTCGCCGAGCCGGCCACGGTGCCGGTGGCCGCGGAGGCGTGACGATGCCGGGGTTCAGCGCGAGAGACGTCCAGGCCCTGCGCCGTGCCACGGGGGTCGGCATGCTCGACGCCAGGCGCGCCTTGCAGGAGTGCGGTGGCGACATGGACGCGGCGGTCAAGTGGCTGCGCGAGAAGGGGCTGGCCGAGAAGGCCAAGCGCCAGGAGCGTGAGGCCTCCGAGGGGACGGTGGCAGCCGTCCGGGAAGAGGGCGTGGCGGCTATCGCGGAGCTCCGCTGCGAGACGGACTTCGTCGCCAAGTCGGCAGAGCTCGTGTCGCTGGCCGACGAGCTGGCAGCCGTGGTGGCGGCCAAGGGGGAGGACGCCGTCGCGGAGCTGGCCGACGAGGTGGCCCGTCTCGCCCAGACCCTTGGCGAGAACGTGTCGGTGGGCCGCGTGGCCCGCCTCCAGGCGGGCGAGGGCGAGGTCGTCGACACCTACCTGCACCAGCAAGCCGGCCGCGGCGTCAACGGGGTGGCCGTCGTGCTGCGCGGTGGCACCGAGCAGCTGGCGCACGACGTGGCGGTGCACATCGCGTTCGCGCGCCCGCTCTACCTCCGCCGCGAGGACGTCCCCGAGGCCGAGGCGGCTGCCGAGCGCGAGACGTTGGAGGCGATCAGTCGCCGCGAGGGCAAGCCCGAAGCGGCCCTCGCCAAGATCGTCGAGGGCCGGATGAACGGCTGGTTCAGGGAGCGGGTCCTCCTCGAGCAGCCCTTCGTCCGCGACGAGAAGCAAACGGTCGGGGCCCTCCTCGGCGATGCCGAGATCGTCCGCTTCGCGCAGGTGGTGGTCGGGTCCTGAGGTCGGGCAGGGCGTCGACGGGCGACAAGGAGGCGGCTCCCCGTGGGTGAGGTGCGGCGTGTCGTGCTCAAGATGTCGGGGGAGGCCCTGGCGTCGACCACCACGGGCGAGATCATCGACGCGGGCGTCGTCGACCGGCTGGCGACGGAGATGGCCGAGTCAAGAGCGGAGCTCGGCCTCGAGCTGGCGGTGATGATGGGGGGCGGCAACATCTGGCGGGGGAGCACCGGTGCAGGGGTCGGCATGGACCGGGCGACCTCCGACACGATGGGGATGCTCGGCACGGTCATCAACGCGCTGGCCCTGCAGGACGCGCTCGAGCACAAGGACCAGCCGACCCGGGTGCTGACCGCGGTCCAGATGGCCGAGGTCGCCGAGCCCTACATCCGCCGCCGCGCCATCCGGCACCTCGAGAAGGGCCGGGTGGTCATCTTCGCGGCGGGCATGGGGAACCCGTACTTCACGACGGACACCTCGGCTGCGCTGCGGGCGGCGGAGATCGAGGCGGACATGCTCCTCAAGGGGACCCACGGCGGCGTCGACGGCGTGTACAGCGCCGATCCGCGGCTCGACCCAGCGGCCACGCGCTACGAGGAGATCACCTTCATGGAGGTGGTCAGCAAGGACCTGCGCATCATGGACATGACGGCCATCACCTTCTGCAAGGACAACCGGCTCCCCGTGCTGGTGTTCGACGTCATGGCCCCGGGCAACCTGCGTCGCGCGCTCTCCGGCGAGCAGATCGGTACGCTTGTCCGGTGAGCCAGAGAGCCGCGATCGGGCCGATCCCCGGCGGGCGGGCTCCCCGGGGGGCTGGGGGGAGCGTCCTGTCATGAGCGACGACGAGCTGACCGGCATGGTCCTCGAGGACGCCCGCGACCGGATGGCCAAGGCGGTCGAGCACGTCCGTGCGGACTTCGCCACGGTGCGCACCGGCCGGGCGAACCCGGCGCTGGTGGAGCCCCTGCTCGTGGACTACTACGGCAGCGCCACGCCGCTGCGCCAACTGGCCAGCTTCAGCGTCCCCGACGCGATGCTGCTCGTCGTCACCCCGTACGACAAGAGCTCGCTCGGGGCGATCGAGAAGGCGATCCAGAGCTCGGACCTCGGCATCAATCCGTCCAACGACGGCACGGTCATCCGCCTGGCGTTCCCGCAGCTGACAGAGGAGCGCCGGCGTGAGCTCGTGAAGGTCGTCCGCCACAAGGCCGAGGAGGGCCGGGTGGCCGTGCGCAACGTCCGGCGGGCCTGCCGCCGCGAGCTGGAGGCGCTCGAGAAGGACGGGTCCATCTCTTCGGACGATCTCGAGCGGGTGGAGCGGGAGCTCGAGCGGCTGACGCACGAGCAGGTGGCGGCGATCGACCAGCTCTTGTCGCACAAAGAGCAGGAACTGCTGCAGGTCTGAGCCGAGCGACCGGAGCCACCATGGACGACGACAGCCACGACGTGCCCGCCGACGAGGAGCCGCCGGCGTTCCGCACGGGACGGGTCCGCATCGTGGGCGCCGAGCCGGCGTCGGAGAGGGGTGCGGCACACGGGGGCGCCAACGGCGAGGCCGGTCCCGGGCCGGCCCGCGCCGGCGGCCGCGAGGGGCCTGCAGAGGGTGAGGCGGCCGGGCCCGGTGCCGGCGAGGTGGCCGGGGCGCCCGAGCTGCCACATTGGACCGAGGCGCCGACCGGCGAGGTCCCGGCGGTGCTCTCCAGGGGAGGCGCCGAGGCCGAGGCGGAGGACGCCGACCCGTGGGCGTCGGTGCCCGCACCCACCTGGCGCGAGGAAGGGGCCGACTGGGACGTGGTGGACGAGGGCTTCGAGCCCGCCATGCTGGCTGACGAGGGCTCCCCTCTCGGGACGGCTGAGGACAGCCCGGTCGAGCGCCAGCCGTGGGCCTTCGCCGCCGACGAGGACACGGTGGTCGGGCCAGTGCCGGCCGAAGCGCCCGCGACGCCCGAAGCGCCCGCGACGCCGGCGACGCCCGCTGCGCCCGCGACCGACCGCGACGAGCCACCTCCTGCCGGCGCGGCCGGCGCAGCCGGCGCCCGCGGTACGGACACGCCGCCCGTGGCCGTGGGCGATGCCGACGAGGGCGTGGCCGCCTTCGAGGGTGACGACGACGCGGTGGCCGGTCCCTCCGGGCTCGAGCCCGGACCCGACCGGGCGCGCCGCCTGGTCGGGGGCGGCGCACGGCACCGGGTGACGGAGGGACGCGCACCCGAGCGGACGGTCACGAGGGCGGATGCGGCCCGGCGTGCCCGCCGGCCGGCGCTGCCGGCAGACGCCGTCCCGTCCGCCGCGGAGCGCCGCAACCTGCCGGCCGCCATCGCGACCGGCGTGGCGTTGGCGGCGGTGGTGCTCATCGCGTTCGACATCGGCACCGTGGCGGCCATGGTGGTGGTGACCCTCGTGGTGTTCCTGGCCGCCGCCGAGACCTTCGCCGCCTTCCGTCGCGCCGGGTACCACCCGGCCACCCTGCTCGGGCTGGTGGCGACGGTGTCGCTCATGGTGGCCACCTACGTGAAGGGGCAGGCGGCCCTGCCGCTCGTGACCGCCCTCGTGGTCGCCTTCACCTTCTTGTGGTTCCTGGTGGGCGTCGAGCGCGAGGCCGATCCAGCACGTGGGTCCGCCGCCACGCTGCTCGTCTTCTGCTGGGTGGCCGTGCTCGGCTCTTTCGCCGCGCTGTTGCTGGCACCCTCGTTGTTCCCCCAGCGCCACGGCATCGCCTTCCTGCTCGGCGCCCTCCTGACGGGCACTGCGTTCGACATCGGGGCGTTGCTCGTCGGGGCCTGGGTCGGCCACCGGCGCCTGGCGCCGTCGGTGAGCCCGAACAAGACGTGGGAGGGCGTGGCCGGGGGTGCCGTCTTCGCGCTGGTGATGGCGGCCGTGGTCGTCCGGGCCATCCACCCGTGGACGCTCAGCAAGGCCGTGGCCCTCGGCGTGGTGGTGTCCGCGGTGTCGCCCGTCGGCGACCTCGCCGAGTCGTTGGTCAAGCGGCACCTGGGCGTGAAGGACATGGGCCGGCTCCTGCCGGGGCACGGGGGCGTGCTCGACCGCATCGACGGCCTGCTCTTCGTCCTGCCTGCCACCTACTACCTGGTGAAGGCAGTCCACCTCGGTTGATGCCGCCACCGCCTAGGGTGGCCCCGGGCACCGGCGGGCACCTGGGCCCGGTGCCGCCCTTTCGGCCGGCAGGGCGCGGGGCGGTGCCCTGGCGCCCCCGACGGGCCGGGCCCGGAACCGGGTGGCAAGCTGGTCTGACGCATCGAGAAGGGACGGAGCGGTCGATGGGGGAGATCACGGTGAGCCTCGTCGGTTCGACGGGGTCGATCGGCACCCAGGCGGTGGAAGTGGTGCAGGGGAACCCGGAGCGGTTCCGGGTCGTCGCCCTGGCGGCCCAGCGCTCGGTCGACCTGCTGGCGGTGCAGGCCAAGGAGCTCCGCCCCGAGCTGGTGGCCATCGGCGACGCCACGCTCGCTGCCGAGCTCGCCGAGCGGGTGCCGCCCGGCGTGGAGGTCATGGGTGGCCCCGACGCGCTCGCCGCTGCCGCGTCCGGCGCGGAGGTCGTGGTGAACGGGGTGGTCGGGTTCGCCGGCCTGCCGGTCACCCTGGCGGCCCTCCGGGCCGGCCGGCGCCTGGCGTTGGCCAACAAGGAGTCCCTCATCGCCGGCGCGCCCGTGGTCCGCCAGGCGCGGGCCACGCCCGGCGCCCAGATCGTGCCGGTCGACTCGGAGCACTGCGCCATCCACCAGTGCCTGGCTGCCGCCGCGGGCGCGCACGGTACGAGCGGCACGCCCGGCACCGGGGGCGTGGCCCGGCTCCTCGTCACGGCGTCGGGCGGCCCCTTCCGCGGGCGATCGCTCGCCGAGCTGGCCGACGTGGGGGTCGACGACGCCCTGGCTCACCCGACATGGCAGATGGGCCCCAAGATCACCGTCGACTCCTCCACGCTCATGAACAAGGGCCTCGAGGTCATCGAGGCACACGAGCTCTTCGGCATCCCCTTCGACCGCATCGAGGTGGTGGTCCATCCCCAGTCGGTGGTGCACTCGATGGTCGAGCTGGTGGACGGCGCCACGCTGGCCCAGCTGTCGCGGCCCGACATGCGCCTCGCGATCGGCTACGCCATGGGGTGGCCCGAACGGCTCCGCACGCCCTTCGGCGCCATCGACTGGTCCGAGGGACTGTCCCTCACCTTCGAGCCGCCCGACCGCTCGGTGTTCACCTGCCTCGACCTCGCCTACGAGGCAGGCCGGCGCGGGGGCGCAGCCCCTGCCTGGCTCAACGCGGCCAACGAGGTCGCCGTCGCAGCATTCCTGGACGGCAGGCTCGGGTGGCTGGGGATCGGCCAGGTGGTGGCCGACACGCTCGAGCGGGTGCCGGACGAGCCCATGGACTCCGTCGAGGCGGTGCTCGAGGCGGACCAGCGTGCCCGCCGCTGCGCTGCGGCGGCCGTGGAAGGGCGGCGTCGGGCCGCATGAGCGCTCGGCGGGGCGCCGGGGCCCCCGACGTGGCCCGCACCGGGGCGGTCCCGGGCGCGCCGGTGCCCCGGGGGCCGGGCGCTCGGCCCCCTGTGCCGCCGGCGGGGGCCCGGCCGGGGGGTGGCGGGGGGACCGACCGGCGGGCCCTCCTGCGGCTGGCCGCCGGCACGGCGGCGGTCGTCGGCCTGTTCCTCGGCTTCGGCCGGGGGGACCTGCTGCTCTTCATCGTGGCCATCTTGGTCATCGTCATGCTCCACGAGCTCGGTCACTTCGCGACGGCCAAGTGGAGCGGCATGAAGGTGACCGAGTACTTCGTCGGGTTCGGGCCGCGGCTGTGGTCGGTGCGCAAGGGCGAGACCGAGTACGGCGTCAAGGCGGTGCCGGCCGGGGGCTACGTGAAGATCCCCGGCATGACGAACCTCGACAAGGTCGACCCGGCCGACGAGCCCAGGACGTACCGCCAGCGGCCGTTCCACCAGCGGATCCTCGTGGCCTGCGCCGGGTCGGGCATGCACTTCCTGATCGCCTTCGTGCTCGCGTGGTCGGCCATCCTGGCCTTCGGCGCGCCGACGTCGTCGGCCGTCCGCATCGCCGGCTTCGTCCACTGGCCCGGCCACGCGACCAACGCCGCCCAGGCCGCCGGCCTGCACGCGGGCGACACGGTGCTGGCAGTCGACGGCAAGGCGGTGACCACCGCCGAGCAGTTCAGCTCCATCGTCCGCCGCTCGCCGGGCCGGCCCCTCCACCTCATGATCCAGCGCGACGGCCACGGGCTCGTGTTGACCGTCACCCCGGTGGCCGGGCACCTTTTGCCCGACGGCTCGGAGACGATCGGGCCCGGACCCGGGCCTGCCATCGGGATCATCGGCATCTCGAGCAGCGTCGACCCGGTGCTCACCCCCGAGGGCCCCTTCCGGGCCGTCGGCACCGCTGCGGTGCAGGTTGCCCGCACCACGTCGGCCACCGTGGCCGGGCTCGGCCACGTCTTCTCACCCCATGGGCTGGGGTCCTTCGTCCACCAGGTCACCGACTCGCAGGCCGCCGCGAAGGCGGCGGCCAACCCGGCGCAGTCGGACCGTGTCATGTCCCTGGTGGGGGCCGGGAGGATCGCGGTGCAGGCCGAGCACAAGGGCGTCTTGTACTTCATCGACGTCCTGATCGCCCTCAACATCGTGATCGCCCTCGTCAACATGCTGCCGATGCTCCCCCTCGACGGGGGCCACGTCGCCATCGCCCTCTACGAGCGTCTGCGCACCCGCCGGGGCGGCCCCTCCTACCGAGCCGACGCAGCCAAGCTGCTGCCGGTGGCCTACGCCTTCATGGCCGTGCTGCTCGTCGTGGTGCTGTCGGCCGCGTTCCTCGACATCGCCCATCCGGTGTCGTTGCACTGACCCGACGGCCCGACGGCCCGACGGCCGGGGGTCGTGCCGCGCGCCGCCGCGGACAGGGCAGAATGGAGGCGCATGGAACTCTCCTCCGAGCTCGTGGGCCCCCGCCGCCCGACGCGCCAGATCCACGTCGGTCCCGTGGCCGTGGGCGGCGGCGCCCCGATCTCGGTGCAGTCGATGACGACCACCAAGACGGCCGACGTCGACGGCACCCTCGCCCAGATCTACGCTCTCGCCGCAGCGGGTGCCGACATCGTGCGCTGCACGTGCAACGAGCCGGCGGCGGCCGAGGGCCTGGCCCGCATCGTCCCGCGCTCGCCGGTCCCCATCGTCGCCGACGTGCACTTCCACCACGAGATGGCCCTGGCTGCCCTCGACGCGGGTGTCCACGGGCTGCGGCTCAATCCCGGCAACCTGCGCAAGGAGTCGGAGATCAAGCAGGTGGCTGTTGAGGCGCGGGACCGGGGGGTGCCCATCCGCATCGGGGTCAACGCCGGCTCCCTGCACCCCGACCTCTACAAGAAGCACGGCGGCCCGACGCCTGAGGCGCTCGTGGAGTCCGCGCGCATCGAGCTCGCCTACTTCGAGGACGTCGGCTTCTCCGACGTGAAGATCTCGGTGAAGGCGTCCTCGGTGCCGCTCATGATCGCCGCGTACCGGCTCGCCTCCGAGACCTTCGACCACCCGCTCCACCTCGGGGTCACCGAGGCCGGGCCGCCCCCGGCCGGCCTCGTGAAGGGCACGGCCGGCATCGCGACCCTGCTCGCCGAGGGCATCGGCGACACCATCCGGTACTCGCTCACCGCCGATCCGGTCGAGGAGGCCCGCGCCGGCCGGCAGCTGCTCGAGGCGATGGGACTGCGCGAGCGCAAGGGCCTCGACCTCATCGCCTGCCCGTCGTGCGGGCGTGCAGAGGTGGACGTGATCGCGGTGGCCAAGGAGGCCCAGGCGGCCCTCGAGGGGCGCAACCTCCCCATCCAGGTGGCGGTCATGGGCTGCGTGGTGAACGGGCCCGGCGAGGCGCGCAGCGCCGACCTCGGCATCGCGGCGGGCAAGCGCAAGGGGCACCTGTTCATCCGGGGCCAGATCGTGCGGGTCGTCGCCGAGGACGACATGGTCCGTGCCCTGGTCGACGAAGCCGAGAAGCTGGTCGCCGAGGGAGTGGACGCCAGGCTGGCGGCCGCCGACGCCGGGGCAGCGGCCGAGGCCGAGGCGGACCGCCGGGAGCTGCTCGGCGAGAAGCACGACCCCAACGCCTCCGAGGTCCGCGTCACGCAGATCCGAGCCCGCCATGGGCGGGAACCCGCCGGCTGACCGGGCGCCTCGAACCGTGGACGGGGTTCCCCAGGGCGCGGGGTCCAAGGGCGCGCTCACGAGCCGTGCTGCCGACTTCCCGCGCTGGTACCAGGAGGTGGTGGCCCGCGCCGAGCTGGCCGAGAACGGGCCGGTGCGCGGCACCATGGTCATCCGCCCCTGGGGCTACGCCATCTGGGAGCGCCTCCAGGGCGCGCTCGACCGGCGGATCAAGGAGGCCGGGGCGCAGAACGCCTACTTCCCGCTGTTCATCCCCGAGTCGTACCTGCGGCTCGAGGCCGAGCACGTCGAGGGCTTCAGCCCCGAGCTGGCCGTGGTCACCCACGGCGGGGGGAAGCAGCTCGACGAGCCCGTGGTCGTGCGCCCGACGAGCGAGACCGTCGTCAACAGCTTCTTCGCCAAATGGGTCCAGAGCCATCGCGACCTGCCGCTGCTCGTGAACCAGTGGGTGAACGTCGTGCGCTGGGAGATGCGGACCCGGCTGTTCCTGCGGACCTCGGAGTTCCTCTGGCAGGAGGGGCACACGGCCCACGCGACCGAGGACGAGGCGCGCGCGTACGCGCTCCGGATCCTGTGCGACGTGTACCGCGCCACCATGCTCGAGGTGCTGGCCGTGCCCGTGCTCGTCGGCCACAAGACTGCTCGCGAGCGCTTCGCCGGGGCCGTGCGCAGCTGGGCGTGCGAGGCGATGATGGGCGACGGCAAGGCCCTGCAGATGGGGACCAGCCACGAGCTCGGGCAGAACTTCTCCCGGGCGTTCGACATCCGCTTCGCCGACGAGCAGGGCGAGCTGCAGTACGCGTGGCAGACGTCGTGGGGCGTGTCGACCCGCCTCGTCGGGGCCCTGGTGATGGCGCACGGCGACGACTTCGGCTTGCGCCTCCCGCCCGCGCTGGCCCCGTTGGAGGTGGTCGTGGTGGCGGTGCGGCCCGACGGCGAGGTGCTGTCGGTCGCCGGTGCGCTCGCCGCCGATCTCGCGGCGGCCGGCTATCGGGTCCGCCTCGACGACCGCACCGACACCGGTTTCGGCCGGCGCTCGATCGACTGGGAGCTCAAGGGGGTGCCGGTCCGCGTCGAGGTCGGGCCGCGCGACCTCGCCGAGGGCCGGGTGACGGTGGTGACGAGGCACACCCGGACCAAGTCGACCGTGCCCCTGGCCGCCGCGGTCCCCGAGGTGGCACGGGTGCTGGCAACGGTGGCCGACGACCTGCGGGCCGAGGCCGACGCGTTCCTGGCTGCTCGCACGGCCGAGGTGGCGACGGTGCAGGAGGCGGCGGAGGCCGCCGCGACCGGCTTCGCCAGGGTCCCCTGGTCGGTGGTGGGTGCCGAGGGCGAGGAGCTCCTCGGCGCCCACTCGGTGAGCGTGCGCTGCCTGCAGCACCCCGACGGCTCCCTGGCCGAGGCGGGAGAGCCCGACGACGCGCTCGTGGCGGTCGTCGGCCGGGCGTACTGAGCGCGCCCAGCCCCGCACGGACCTTCGGTTGCTATAATTCTGCGGCTGTCCGGTTGCCGTTCAGGACCTGGTCGAAGCGTGGGCCGACGCCCACGCTTTCGTTTTGGGGAACGGATCACTGGAAGGGGCGAACGAGCTCGGAGCAGTCGAGGGTCGAAAGGAGGTGCAGGTGGCGAGCGAGGAGCTGGGCGCGCTGCTGTCCCCGCTGCTGGACGCCACCGGCCTCGAGCTGGTCGACCTCGAGGTCCAGCCCGGCCGTATCCGGGTGACCGTGGACCGCCAGGGCGGCGTCGACCTCGACACGTTGGCCGAGGCCAACCGGGCCGTCTCGGCGGCCCTCGACCGCGTCGATCCGCTCGAGGGCCGCTACGTGCTCGAGGTGACGAGCCCCGGGTTGGAACGCCCGCTGCGCACGCCCGCGCACTTCCGGCGGGCGATCGGTGCCACCGTGACCGTGCGGACCCTGCCCGGCGGCGCCGAGGCCCGCCGGATGACCGGCCGCCTGGCGGCTGCCGACGACGAGCAAGTGGTGCTCGAAGGTCCCGAGGTCCCCGGGGGGCGTGTACGACTGGCGTACGAAGAGATCGAGCGCGCCCGGACCGTCTTCGAATGGGGCCCGGCGCGCCCGGCGTCGGCGAGCCGCCGCCACCGTGCCGGCAGGGGCGCCCGTGCCGGTGGTGGCGCCCGGGCACAGGTTCGGCCGGCCACCGACGCCACGACAGAGAGGGTGACCACGCAATGAGCAAGACCAACTTCGAGTTCCTCGACGCTCTGGGCCAGATCGCGCGCGACAAGGGGATCTCGGTCGAGACGCTGCTCGACGCGCTGGCCAACGCGCTGGTCGCCGCCTACAAGCGCCGCCCGGGGGCCGCCGAGGAGGCGGTCGTCACGATCGACCCGGACTCCGGCGAGATCCGCGTGTACGGCCAGGAGCTCGACGAGGAGGGCAACGTCGTGCGCGAGTGGGACGACACGCCCCACGACTTCGGCCGCATCGCCGCCCAGACGGCGAAGCAGGTCATCCTGCAGCGGATCCGTGAGGTCGAGCGCGACATGAAGTACGAGGAGTACGCGGGACGCGAGGGGGACATCGTCACCGGCATCGTCCAGCAGACCGACAACCGCTTCACCCTCCTCGACCTCGGCAAGGTCGAGGCGCTGCTCCCCCAGGCCGAGCAGGTCTCCTACGAGCGCTACGAGCACGGCGCTCGCCTCAAGGCCTACATCGTGGAGGTGCGCAAGACCACCAAGGGTCCCCAGATCGTGGTCAGTCGGACCCATCCGGGCCTGATCAAGCGGCTCTTCGAGCTCGAGGTGCCCGAGATCTCCTCGGGGGTGGTCGAGATCAAGGCGGCTGCGCGCGAGCCCGGCCACCGCACGAAGATCGCCGTATGGTCCAACGATCCCAACGTCGACCCGGTGGGCGCCTGCGTCGGCGCCAGGGGCTCGCGCGTGCGCATGGTCACCAACGAGCTGCGCGGGGAGCGGATCGACGTCGTGCCGTTCTCCGACGATCCGGTCGAGCTCATCCACAACGCCCTGGCCCCGGCCCGGGTGCGCGAGGTCCGCCTCGACGAGGAGTCCGGCACGGCCACGGTCATCGTCAGCGACTACCAGCTGTCGCTCGCCATCGGCAAGGAGGGGCAGAACGCCCGGCTCGCCGCCCGGCTGACGGGTTGGCGCATCGATATCAAGAGCGAGACCCAGCTCCAAGAGGAGGAGGCCGGGTACGCCGGCCAGGAGTGGGCAGAGGGTGAGTGGGTCGAGAACGAAGCGGGCGAGATGGTGTGGAAGCCGGCCGAGGGCGGTGAGGTGATCTCGGCGCAGGAATGGTCGCAAGCTGCCGAGGAGCAGCCGGCCGAGCCCGGGGGAGCGACGCCCGACGGCGGAGCCCCGGCTGCCCACGACGGCCCGCCCGACCAGCCGGTGGCGGCCACCCCCGAGGCTGCGGAGGGCGACGGATAGCGCCGCGGCGGACGTGCATCGGCTGTCGCCGGGTGGCGCCCGCCGACGAGCTCGTCCGGGTCGCGCTGGGCCCCGGCGGCCAGCCGGTGGTCGGGCGCTTGCTCCCAGGGCGGGGAGCCTGGTTGTGCGCCGGCTCGGCGGCCTGCTTCGAGCAGGCGGTGCGGCGCGGCTCCTTCGGCCGTGCGTTCCGCCGTCCCATCGATCCCGGGGCCCTCGAACGGCTCGGCCTCGAGCTCAGGGCGGCAGGTGGCGGGTGCCAGGTGGCCGGCCAGCCCGACCGACCCGACGGCCAGGAGGCGCCGGGCCCAGCCGGACCGACCCGGCAGCCAGGAGGCGCCGGGCCCAGCCGGACCGACTGACGGCCAGGCAGCGCCGGGCCCCGCCGGACCGACTGACGGCCAGGCAGCGCCGGGCCCCTCCAACTAGGGTGCTGGCGGTTCCAGTCGGCACGTCGGGGGAGGTGCCACGGCGCAGCGTGCGTCTTGGGCGACGGCCCGGTTGCGGTCGTGGGTGAAGCCCCTCGTGTCACGCGGCCGGGGAGACCTGGTGTCGCTCACCTTCTACGAGCGGGACCGGCCCCTCCGGGCTTGGTGCCCCGACGACGAGGTCTTCACCCTGTCGCGCGAGCTCATCCTCGACCGTGTCTACGAGCGTGGCGGGGTCCGGTTGGCCGAGGGCATGGGCACCGTGGTGGACGCCGGGGCCCACGTGGGGATCTTCAGCCTCCAGGCGTCGCGGTGGGCCGAGCGGGTGGTGGCGTTGGAGGCCTCGCGGGTCAACTACGACACGCTCGTCCTCAACGTCGACCGCAACCACGCCCGCAACGTCGACGCACGCCACTGCGCCCTCTGGCCCACCTCGACCAGCGCGCTCAGCTTCCGGCCCAGGGGCCATTCCGGCGGGGGAGAGGTGCTGGCCGGCGGCCCTCCCGGGCAGGCGGCGGGTAGCGGAGGCGGCACGGCTGGCGGCAGCGCCGACGACGGGCTGCGAGGCGGCGCCGGTGCCGGCGACGAGCTGCGAGGCGGCAGCGGTGACGGCGGCGGGCTGCGAGGCGTGTCCCTCGACGAGCTGGTCGACGAGCTCGGCGCCATCGACCTCTTGAAGCTCGACGTCGAGGGGGCGGAGTACGAGGTGCTCGGCCGGTGCCGCCAGCTCCGGCGGATCGGCGCGATCGCCGGCGAGATGCACGTGAGGGACCCGGGCGAGCGACGACGCCTGGAGGTGCTCGTCGCCACGCTGGGCGCGGCGGGCTTCGAGGTGACCGTGGTGCCCGAGGCCGACCTGTACGCGCCGGCATCGTTGGCGCGCCTGCGGTCCCACGCTGGAGCGCTGGTGGGCCATGGCCTCGTCAAGGCGATCGCCGCTGCCTACTACCTGGCGCCGGTGGCCAAGCCCCTGCGCGCTCGCGGTGCCAGCTACGAGCTGCCGATCCTGGCGGCCCGCCGGGCCCGCTGAGCTCGTCTGGAGCACTCGCGCCACGTCCACTTCTCGGTCGCTCCCCTCGACGCTTGCCCGACTCGGTCGTGGGCCCGAGCCGTCACCTCACGCTCGGGCCGCAAGCGGCACCCGGTATCATCGAGCTGCCCGCTCGAACCCGCGCTCGGCCGGCGCCGGTCACTCACGAGATCGGTGGGCGGGAGGGCACGCCGCCTCGGGGAACGGATGTGCGAGGATGGTGGGTCCCAGGCGGAGCATGCGCCGCCGGCACCGGCAGATGACAACGAGGACGTCTTGGCGAAGAAGATCCGCGTCTACGAGCTCGCTCGTGAGCTTGGCCTGACGAACAAGGAGGGGCTGGAGCTCGCCCTCTCCCTGGGCATCGGGGTCAAGAGCCATTCGTCGTCCATCGAGGAGGCCCAGGCCGACCGCGTCCGGCGCAAGGCGGATGCCGAGGGTCTCCGGCGGCCCGTCCGGCTCGAGGAGCCCCCTGCCAAAGAGGATGGGAACGAGGATCGTTCGGCCTCGCCCTCCGCCCCCGCCCCGGCGCCGGCAGCGCCTCGAGCGGTCGAAGAGGCCCGGCCGCGCCCGGACGGCGCCACAGCCGAACGTGGCCCTGCCCGCCCGGAAGCCGGGGCTCCCTCTCGCCGCATCGTGAGCAGCCGTCCGGCCCCGCCCGCCCCTGGGCGCCCGGCTGTGCCATCGCGGCCAGGTGAGCCGGCCGCCCCGCCCCGCCCGGCCCCGGTCCCGCGGCCCTCGGCGCCTGCCGCCGGGGGTCCTGGCGCACCACCCCGCCCGGCCGCGGCCGTGCCTGGTGCAGGGCGCGAGCCTGCCCCCGCACGGCCCGCTCCCAGTCGAGCCCCGGCGCCCCCGGCGGGGTCCCCGCCCCCGCCGCGCGCGGCGTCGCCGGGTGCCCCGCCCCGGCCAGCCCCGGCGCCGCGGCCCGCCACGCCCACCCGTCCCGCCGAGCCGGCCCCGTCGCGCGCGGCGTCACCGGGCGCCCCGCCGGCACCGCCGCCCGGTCGCACTGCGCCGCCGGGTGCCGCCGAGGGACCGGCCCCTGCCCAGCAGCCGCCGGCCGCCGCGCCGCGGCCCCACCCGCCGGTCGGCCCCTCGGGCCGCCCCATCCCTCCTCCTCCTCCTGGCACCCGCCCGCCGGTCAGTCCCTCGGGCCGCCCCATCCCTCCCCCCCCAGGCATGGGGGGCCGGCGTCCCACGCCCTCCCCGGGCCGCTCGAGTGGAGGCGGGTACCCCCCGCGGACCGGGGGCAGGCCAACGCCCGGGGGTGCCGGCCGCCCCGGTGGCGGGGGCTTCGTCGGCCGTCCCGCCGGCGGGTTCGCCGGCCGACCCGGCGGGCCCCCCTCGGGCGGGCCTCCTGGGGGCCGGGGCGGCGTCGGCCGCCGCGCACCCCAGCGCCGGGCCCGTCGTCGCCACCGCAACCTCGAGGAGCTGGAGCCCACCCAGCTGACGACGTACGTGCCCTCGACGGCGCCCGTGCCCGAAGGGGAGATCATCGTCGAGCGCGGGCTGACTGCGCGCGACCTGGCGCCCAAGCTCAACCGCTCGGCGGGCGACGTCATCCGGTTCCTGCTCCTCCAGGGCGAGATGGTCACCGCGACCCAGTCCCTCACCGACGACATGGTCGAGCTCTTCGCCGCCGAGCTGGGCGCCAACGTGCGCCTGGTCGACCCGGGCGAGGAGAAGGAGGCCGAGCTGCTGGCCCGGTTCTTCGAGCACGACGAGGAGGAGGAAGAAGACGAGGCCGACCTGCGCCCCCGACCCCCGGTCGTGACCGTGATGGGCCACGTCGACCACGGCAAGACCCTGTTGCTGGACCGCATCCGCTCCTCGGACGTCGCCGCCGGGGAGGCCGGCGGCATCACCCAGCACATCGGCGCCTACCAGGTCCGCTGGCACGACCGGTTGCTCACCTTCATCGACACGCCCGGCCACGAGGCCTTCACCGCCATGCGGGCCCGCGGCGCGCAGGTGACCGACATCGTGGTCCTGGTGGTCGCGGCCGACGACGGGGTCATGCCGCAGACGGTCGAGGCCATCGACCACGCCCGGGCGGCCGGCGTGCCCATCGTGGTCGCCGTCAACAAGATCGACCGGCCCGACGCCAACCCCGACCGGGTCCTCCAGCAGCTCGCCGAGCGGGGGCTCGTGCCCGAGGCCTGGGGTGGCGACACGATCACCGTGATGGTGTCCGCCCTGCAGGGCACCGGCATCGACGAGCTGCTCGAGCAGCTGGCACTGGTGGCCGACGTCGAGGAGCTCCGCGCCAGCCCCGAGGGCCGGGCGCGGGGCACCGTGCTCGAGGCCAAGCTGGAGGCGGGCCGCGGCCCCGTCGCCACCGTCATCGTCCAGCGCGGCACGCTGCGGGTGGGCGACGCCGTGGTGGCCGGAGCGGCCTGGGGCAGGGTCAAGGCCCTCGTCGACGATCGGGGCGACCAGGTCAAAGAGGCGTTGCCGTCCACCCCGGTCCAGGTGCTGGGCTTCTCCGAGCCTCCCCACGCCGGCGACGAGTTGCGCGTCGCCCAGGACCTGTCGACGGCTCGCACCCTGGGCGAGGCGAGGGCCCAGCGCTTCCGCCTGTCCGGTCACCTCCCCGCGCCGTCGGCCGCTGTCGGGGCCAAGCTCGAGGACCTCTTCGAGCAGATCCAGCGGGGTGAGACGGCCACGCTCAACCTGGTCCTCAAGGCCGACGTCCAGGGATCCCTCGAGGCCGTGACCGAAAGCCTGCGGCGGCTCGAGCGCGAGGACGTCAAGCTCGCCTTCGTCCACCGGGGCGTCGGGGGCATCACCGAGAACGACGTGCAACTGGCCCGGGCATCGAATGCCACGATCATCGGCTTCAACGTCCGGCCCGACCGCAGAGCACGCGAGCTGGCAGAGGCGAGCGACGTCGAGATCCGGACGTACGAGATCATCTACAAGCTGCTCGAGGACATCGAGGCGGCGATGCTCGGCATGCTGGCGCCCGAGGTCGAAGAGGTGGTCACCGGCGAGGCCGAGGTCCGCCAGGTGTTCCGCATCCCGCGTGTCGGCGCCGTGGCCGGCTGCTACGTCCGCGAGGGTGTGATCACCCGCGGCTCGAAGGTCAGGTTCCTGCGCGACGGTGTCGTCATCTGGAAGGGGTCGATCTCGTCGCTCCGTCGTTTCAAAGAGGACGTGCGCGAGGTGCAGGCCGGGTTCGAGTGCGGCATCGGGCTGTCGGACTACCAGGACCTGAAGGAGGGCGACGTCATCGAGACCTTCGAGGAGCGCGAGATCCCGAGGACCTGAGGAGCCGACGTGTCCCCGAGCCGCCGCAGCTCTGCCTGGGGAGGGACCGCCGGGTACCCTCGGGCGCTGCGCGTGAACGAGGTGCTGCGCGAGGTGCTCGCCGAGGAGCTGGAGCGGCTGGCCGACGCCGACGAGCGGCTCAGGCTCCTGACCGTCACCGCTGTCGATACCTCGGCCGACCTGCGCCACGCCGTCGTGTACGTCAGCACCCTCGAGCCAGAGGCGTCCGAAGCGCTCGAGGAGCGCCGGGCCCAGCTGCAGCGCCACGTGGCCCGGCAGGTCCGGATGAAGCGGACGCCGCGCCTTCGCTTCGCCGCCGACCCGGCCGTGGCCGCCGCCCGGCGGGTCGACGAGGTCCTGCGCCGCCTGGTGCGGACCTCGCACGAGGCGCCTCCGTCCCCGCCCGAGTGAGCGCCGCCGGGGCCGCCGCCGGCACCGCTCCCTTCGACGGACTGGTCGTCGTCGACAAGGAGCCAGGTTGGACCTCGCACGATGTCGTCGCCCGGTGCCGACGCGTCTTCGGCCAGCGCCGCGTCGGGCACGCCGGCACCCTCGACCCCGACGCGACCGGCGTCCTCCTCGTGGGGCTCGGGCGGGTCACGCGGCTCTTGCGCTTCCTCGGCGCCCTGCCCAAGGCCTACGTCGCCGACATCGTCCTCGGCGTGGCGACCGACACCCTCGACGCCTCGGGGGCAGTGGTGGGGGAGTGGGACATGGCGGGCATCGGGCTGGAGGAGGCTCGGTCCGCCGCCAGCCGCCTGACCGGACCCATCGACCAGGTGCCGCCCATGGTCTCTTCCGTGAAGGTCGGCGGGCGCCGGCTCCACGCGCTCGCCCGTCAGGGCCTGGAGGTCGAGCGCCCGGCGCGGCGGGTGACCGTGCACCGCTTCGACCTCGCAGAGGGCGGCGAGCCTGGCGTGCTGCGAGCCGAGATCGAGTGCTCGTCGGGCACCTACGTGCGGGTGCTGGCGTCGGACCTCGGCGCGGCGCTCGGGGGCGGCGCGCACGTGCGGAACCTGCGTCGCCAGGCGGTGGGCTCGTTCTCGGTGGCCGAGGCTCGTGTGGTGGGCGCCCTCGACCCCTCCGCCGTCCTCTCGCCGGCTGAGGCGATGCGCGACCTCGACCGCGTCGTGGTGCCCGAGCCGGTGGCGCAGCTCGTGGCGAGCGGTCGCTCCATCGAGCGGCTGGGCCTCGGGGTCCGGGGGCACGGCCCGTTCGCGCTGGTCGCCGAGGGCGGCGGGCTGCTCGCCGTCTACGAGGAGGCGCCGGGGGACCGCCTCCGCCCCGCGGTCGTGCTCGCGAGGCGTTGAGGGCCGCCGCCCGCGCGCCTGGCCTCGGGGGCGGTGACCCGGTGGTGGCGCCCGTGGCGTCGGGGCCGGTGGGGCGTCACGGCTAACCTCGGGCCGTGGAGGTCGTTCGCCCCGACGAGTGTGCTCCGCCGCCGGGGGGTTCGGCGGTCACCATCGGGGCCTACGACGGCATCCACGTCGGCCATCGGGCCCTGCTGGCCGAGCTCCGGCGCCTGGCCGCGGCGCAGGGCCTGTCGACGGCGGTCGTGACCTTCGACCGCCATCCGGCGACCGTGGTCCGTCCCGAGTCCGCCCCGCGGTTGCTCACCGACTTGCCCCAGAAGCTCGAGCTCCTCGCGGCGTGCGGCGTCGACCGCACGCTCGTGGTCCCCTTCGACCGGGCGCGTGCCGACGAGTCGGCGGAGGACTTCGTCCACGAAGTGCTCGTGGGCAACCTCGGCGCCCGCCTCGTGGTCGTCGGGCAGGACTTCCACTTCGGCCACGGCCGCAAGGGCAACGTGGAGCTCCTCGCCGAGCTCGGGCGCGAGCTGGGCTTCGGGGTGGTCGGCGTGGGCCTGCACGCTGCTGCCGGCCGACCCGTGTCCTCGACCCGTGTCCGCGAGCTGCTGGCGGCCGGCGACGTGGGCGGTGCCGCCGACCTGCTCGGGCGCTTCCACCAGGTGCGGGGCGTGGTCGTGACCGGCGATCGCCGCGGGGGGCCGGTCCTCGGGTTCCCGACGGCCAACCTGGCGGTGCCGCCGGAGATCGCTCTGCCGGCCGAGGGCATCTACGCCGCCACCTACACGCGGCCCAGCGGCAGCGTGCACCAGGCGGCCGTGTCCGTGGGCCGGCGCCCGAGCTTCCACCGCGATGCGCCGGCCCCGGTGGTCGAGGCCCACCTGCTCGACTTCGACGGCGACCTCTACGGCGAGGAGGGACGGCTGTCCTTCGTCGCCAGGCTGCGCGAGGAGCGGCGCTACGACGACGTGGGCGCGCTGGTCGCCCAGATGCACGACGACGTGGCCCGGACCCGGGCCGTGCTCGCCGCCCGCGGCGCCCCGACCTGCTAGCGTGGACGCCGGACCGGGGAGCCCCGGTCCCACAGGTGGTGCGCCGGCCCTGCGTGGCGACGGAGCAGGCAGCGCGCGGGCGCCCGGAGGATGCCGACCCCGGGCCTGGGCATCATCGCCGACACGGTCCCGAGGTTCTTTCGTACATGCCAGACAAACAGGCCACGATCGCCGAGCACCGGCTCCACGACACCGACACGGGATCGCCCGAGGTCCAGATCGCCCTCCTCACCGAGCGCATCGCCCACCTCACCGAGCACCTCAAGGTGCACAAGGGCGACCACCACACCCGGCGTGGGCTGATGAAGCTCATCGGACGTCGGCGACGCCTCCTCGACTACGTCCGCGACAACGACGTCGAGCGGTACCGGGCGATCATCGGTCGCCTCGGCATCCGCCGGTAGCAGCAGCAAGCCTTCCGCCCGGCCAGACGGCCGGGCGGTCGTACAAGGAGAGGAAGAGAGGGCGCCACCGCGGTCGGCTGCCAGTTGCCGGTCACCTCGGCTCCGCACGACGACCCGGTCCGGACCGGGTCCTGCGGGCGTGAGGTGGTCGACCACTGGGAACCGGCGCGGGGCGCCCCCCGAGACAAGGGAGCACCATGGCTGAGGCCATCTCCGTGTCGGGCCCGATCAGTGGCACCGGCAAGACCATGTCGTTCGAGACGGGCAAGCTCGCCCATCTGGCCGACGGCGCCGTCGTCGGGCGGCTGGGCGACACCATCGTGCTGGCGACCGCCACGGCCGCCCGCTCGGTGCGCGAGGGGACCGACTTCTTCCCCCTCACCGTCGACATCGAAGAGCGCGCGTACGCGGCGGGAAAGATCCCCGGGTCGTTCTTCCGGCGCGAGGGCCGGGCATCCGACCAGGCCATCTTGACCTGCCGGCTCATCGACCGGCCGCTGCGGCCCTCATTCCCCAAGGGGTTCCGAAACGAGGTCCACGTGGTGGGCACCGTGTTCGGCGCCGACCAGGAGAACCCCCACGACGTGCTGGCGATCAACGCCGCGTCGGCCGCCCTCATGATCTCGGGCATCCCCTTCGAGGGCCCGATCGGCGCCGTGCGCATCGCCTATGCCACCGACGGCACCTGGGTGCCGCACCCCACCTACCAGGAGGGTGACGAGTCGACGTTCGAGCTCGTGGTGGCCGGCCGGGCCCTCGGCGAGGCCGATGACGCCGAGGTCGCCATCATGATGGTCGAGGCCGGTGGCACCGAGCGGTCGTGGCAGTACTACGAGCAGGGCGCGCCCAAGGTCACCGAGGAGGTCCTGACCGAGGGCCTGGAGGCCGCCAAGACCTGGATCCGCGAGTCGATCAACCTCCAGCGCGAGCTGGTGGCGGCCGTGGTCGCCCGGCGGGGCCCCATCCAGCCGATCGAGTTCTCGACGTTCGCCGACTACGGCAACGACGTCTACGAGCGGGTGGTGGCCGTGGGCGCCGAGGCCGTGTCGAGGGCGAACACCCTGACCGCCAAGGCAGAGCGCAACGCCGCCCTCGACGCGGCGGCGGCGCACGTGCTCGGGGAGCTCGCCGAGGAATTCCCCGGGCGAGAGGGTGAGATCAAGGCCGCGGTGCGGGCTCTCACCAAGCAGCTCGTTCGCAAGCGGATCGTCGAAGAGGGAGTGCGCGTGGATGGACGCGGCGTCGCCGACATCCGCCCGCTCTCCGCCGAGATCGACCTGTTCCCGACGGCGCACGGCTCGGCGCTGTTCCAGCGCGGCGAGACCCAGGTGGTCAACGTCACCACCTTGGGCATGCCCCGCATGAACCAGCTCCTCGACACCATCAGCCCCGACGAGTCCAAGCGCTACATGCACCACTACAACTTCCCGCCCTACTCGACCGGGGAGACGGGCTTCATGCGCGGGCCGCGCCGGCGCGAGATCGGCCACGGCCTGCTGGCCGAGCGTGCGCTGCTGCCGGTGATCCCGAGTCAGGAAGACTTCCCCTACACGCTGCGGGTGGTCTCGGACGTGACCGCATCCAACGGGTCGACCTCGATGGCCTCGGTGTGCGCGTCGACGCTGTCGCTCATGGCCGCGGGCGTGCCCATCAAGGCGCCGGTGGCCGGCATCGCCATGGGCCTCGTGCACGAGGACGGCGCGTACGTCACGCTCACCGACATCCTGGGCGCCGAGGACGCGTTCGGCGACATGGATTTCAAGGTGGCGGGCACGGCCGACGCCGTCACCGCTCTCCAGCTCGACACCAAGATCGACGGGCTGCCGGCGGAGGTGCTGAGCAAGGCGCTGCACCAGGCCAAGGAGGCTCGCCTCCAGATCCTGGCCGTCATGCGTGCCGCCATCGCCGAGCCGCGGCCCGAGGTGGCTGCCGGCGCACCGAAGATCGTGTCGATGGAGATCCCGATCGACAAGATCGGGGAGGTCATCGGGCCCAAGGGCAAGGTCATCAACACCCTCCAGCAGGAGACGGGCGCCGACATCACCGTGGAGGACAACGGCATCGTGGGCACCGTCACGATCGGTGCCAGGGACGGCAACGCCGTCGAGGAGGCGCGGCGCAGGATCTCGCTCATCCTCGAGCCGCCGACCGCCGAGATCGGTGCCGTCTACTCGGGAAAGGTGGTCAACCTGACCAAGTTCGGTGCCTTCGTGAGCGTGCTGCCCGGGCGCGACGGGCTGCTGCACATCTCGAAGCTGTCTCCTTTGGCCGGCGGCAAGCGCGTGAGCCAGGTGGAGGACGTCCTCGTCCTCGGCCAGTCGGTCGACGTGCGCGTCGACGACATCGACCCCCAGGGCAAGGTGTCGCTGTCGCTCGCGGGCACCGGCGAAGGAGCGGACGACACGGTGGGCGGTGCCGAGCCCCGTGCCGGCGCGGGCGTCGGGGGGGGACGGGCGAACGGCGGTGAAGGCCCTCCCGTGCTCTCCTTCGAGGACGCCTTCGAGGCGGAGCTCGCCGCCGAGCTCGGCGATCTCGGGCCGGCGGTGCCTGCCGGCGGCGTCCGGACCGAGGAGGGTGGCCGGCGACGGTCACGGCCGCGCTCGCGTCGCCGTTGACCGCAGCTGTCGCCGGCTCGTCGATCCAGACGAGCGCGCTGCCGTGTGGCGTTCGCCTCGTGACCGAGACCATGCCCGACGTGCGGTCGGTAGCGGTCGGGTTCTGGGTCGGCACGGGGTCCCGCGACGAGTCGGACGACCAGGCGGGTTCGTCGCACTTCCTCGAGCACCTGCTGTTCAAGGGCACGCGCACCCGCTCGGCGGCGGCCATCGCCGAGCGGCTCGACGAGGTGGGAGGCGACTGCAACGCCTACACCACCAAGGAGTACACGGCGTTCTACGTCCGCCTCCTCGCCGAGCACGCCGACCTCGGCCTCGACATCCTGAGCGACATCATGTGGAGCCCGGCGTTGCGCCCCGGCGACGTCGACGCCGAGCGGACGGTCATCCTCGACGAGATCGCCATGCACGCCGACGAGCCCGCCGACCTCGCCGGCGAGCGGTGGCAGGCGGCGCTGTTCCCTTCGCACCCGCTCGGGCGCGACACGCTCGGCACGCCGGCGACGGTGCGCTCGACGTCAGCCGATGACATCCGGGCCTTCTTCGAGCAGCACTACCGCCCGGCGAACATGGTCGTGTCAGCAGCGGGCCAGTGCGGCCACGAGGAGCTCGCCGAGGCGATCGAGCGCCGCTTCGCCGGCACGCCGGGCGGCCGGGCCCCGGCACGCCAAGCGCCCACCGAGCCGCCGTGCCCGATCGTGGTGGTGCGGCGCCCCACCGAGCAGGCACACCTCGTCTACGGCGCCCGCTGCGTGTCGCGCTTCGACGAGCGCAGGTGGGCCTTCGCGGTGCTGAACCACGTGCTCGGCGGCGGCTTGTCGAGCAGGCTGTTCCAGAAGATCCGCGAGCAGCGCGGCCTGGCGTACTCGGTGTGGTCGGAGCGCACCGGCTACCACGACGCGGGATCGCTCGCCGTCGGCGTGGGCACGGCGCCCGAGCATGCCGGCGAGGTTCTGCGCCTCATCGCGGCGGAGCTGGAGCTGCTGGCCGACGAAGGCGTCACCGAGCAGGAGCTCGGGATCGCCAAGGGGAACCTGCGCGCGGACCTGCTGCTGTCGTGCGAGGACTCCGGCGCGCGCATGAGCAGGATCGGCTCGTCGCTGCTGCTGCACGGTGAGGTGCTGACCGTCGACCAGCTCGTGGCGAGGATCGAAGGGGTCCAAGCAGACGAGGTGCGCCAGGCCGCCGTCGCGCTGCGCGACGCGCCGAGGACGCTGGCCGCGGTCGGCCCCTTCGACCCCGGCGACTTCGACGTGGCGGGTCTCGGGCTGACCGGCACGCATCCGGGATGAGGTTCCCGGGCCGGCGGCGCGGGCCCATCCGGCGGCCCTCAGGCCCAGCCGGGTGCGCGTGGTCGCTCCGGCTCGCCGGCACCCTGCTCGACGGCATCCTGCCGGACGGCACCCGCGGCACCGCCGGCACTCTGCTCGCCGGCACCCTGCCCGGCGTCCCCGGCGGCACCGGCGGCACCCTGCCCGGCGGCCCCGGCGGCCCCGGCGTCCCCGGCGGCCCCGGCGGCCCCCCCGGCCCCCCCGGCGGCCATGGCGAGTACCGCCTCGACTGCCTCTTCGGGAGAGCGGGCCGTCGCCAGGGGGAGGGGCCTCCCTTCGGCGTCGAGGACGGTCCAGCCGCGCAGGGCCACGACGGGTACGCCGGTGCGCACGGCCAGCGCCACCTCGCTCAGGGTCCCCCAGCTGCCGCCCACCGCCACCACGGCATCGGCGCTGCGGACGATCACGCCGTTGCGCAGCTCGCCCAGCCCAGTGGCCACGGCCACGCTGAGGTGCTCGTTCCCCTCGGACCGGTCGGTGCCGGGTAGCAGCCCGACCACGACGCCCCCTTCCTGGTGGGCGCCTTGAGCCGCTGCCGCCATGACGCCACCGAGCCCGCCGCACACCACGACGGCGCGGCGCCGGGCGAGCAGCCGCCCGACGGCGCGGGCGTCGGAGAGCTCGGGCTCGGTGGCGTGGTCACCGGGCCCGACCACGGCCACGTACGCCACAGCGGTCACCGGTGCCGGAGGGGTCCCGCGCCGCGCGCCGCGCCGCCCCCAGCCGTGCCGCCGCCCGCGCCGCGTCGCACTCCGGGGCCGGCCGCGTCGCCCCCCGCCGTGCCGCCGCCCCCGCCGCGTCGCACCCGGGGGCCGGCCGCGCCGTGCCGCCGCCTCACGCCGGGGTGCGCGGCTCCACGTACAGGCGCGAGCCTCCCTGCCGGAACTCCTCGGCCTTGGCCCGCATGCCCGCCTCGACGAGGTCGTCCGCCTCGGTCGTGCCGGCCTCGCCGGGCTCGGCGCCCGACGTGGGTGCCCCGCCGGGTGCAGATGCCGCCCGCAGGTCGTGGCTGATGCGCATCGAGCAGAACTTGGGCCCGCACATCGAGCAGAAGTGCGCGGTCTTCGCCGGCTCGGCCGGGAGCGTCTCGTCGTGGAACGACCGGGCGGTGGCGGGATCGAGCGACAGGTTGAACTGGTCCTCCCAGCGGAACTCGAAGCGCGCCCTCGAGAGCGCATCGTCCCAGGCGCGCGCGCCGGGGTGGCCCTTGGCGAGGTCGGCGGCGTGTGCGGCGATCTTGTAGGCGATCATGCCCGCCTTCACGTCCTCGCGATCGGGGAGGCCCAGGTGCTCCTTGGGGGTGACGTAGCAGAGCATGGCGGTGCCGTGCATGCCGATCACCGCCGCGCCGATGGCCGAGGTGATGTGGTCGTAGCCGGGGGCCACGTCGGTGGTGAGCGGGCCGAGGGTGTAGAAGGGAGCCCCGTGGCAGACCTCCTGCTGGAGCGCCACGTTCTCGGGGATCTTGTCCAGCGGCACGTGGCCGGGCCCCTCGATCATGACCTGGACCCCGTGTTCCCAGGCGACCGTGGTGAGCTCGCCCAACGTTCGCAGCTCGGCGAACTGGGCTTCGTCGTTGGCGTCGGCCACCGATCCGGGGCGGAGGCCGTCGCCCAGGGAGAAGGCGACGTCGTACGCGGCGAGGATCTCGCATAGCTCGCGGAAGTTCGTGTAGAGGAAGTTCTCCCGGTGGTGCGCCAGGCACCAGGCTGCCATGATCGACCCGCCGCGGCTCACGATCCCGGTCACTCGTCGCACGGTCAGCGGCACGTAGCGCAGCAGCACGCCGGCGTGGACGGTCATGTAGTCGACCCCTTGCTCGGCCTGCTCGATCACCGTGTCGCGGTAGACCTCCCAGGTGAGCTCGGCCGCCTGGCCGTCGACCTTCTCCAAGGCCTGGTAGATGGGGACCGTGCCGATGGGCACCGGCGAATTGCGCAGGATCCACTCTCGCGTGGTGTGAATGCCCGCACCGGTCGAGAGGTCCATCACCGTGTCGGCACCCCACCGCGTCGCCCAGGTGAGCTTCTCGACCTCCTCGGCTACCGACGAGGTCACCGAGGAATTGCCGATGTTCGCGTTCACCTTCACGAGGAACCGGCGCCCGATCACCATGGGCTCGGACTCGGGATGGTTGACGTTGGCCGGGATGATGGCCCGCCCGGCCGCCACCTCCTCGCGCACCAGCTCGGCCGCGACGCCCTCGCGCAGGGCCGCGAATTCCATCTCGGGCGTGATCTGCCCCTGCCGCGCGTAGTGGAGCTGGGTGACCGGGTCGGCGCCTGCGGCTCGCAGCGGCGGGCGCCGGGCTCCCGGGAAGGGGGCCGGTGCCGTGCCCCCACGCGCGACGGCGCGCCCATCGTCGCGGGGGCCGGCCAGACGTCCCTCGTACTGGCGGACGTCGCCGCGTCCGAGGATCCAGGGCTGGCGCAGCGGCGGCAGGCCCACCTCCGGGTCGGACCCGGGGCCCGAGGTGTCGTAGAGGCGGACCGGCGCCTCGGCCTGGCCCTCGGTGCCTCCCGCCTGCACGGGCACGACCTCGCTGAAGGGCACCCGCACACCGGGCGTCGACCCCTCGACGTACACCTTGCGGCGCCCCACGGCCGGCGCTCCGCCGGTGCCGGAGCCGCCGTGCGGCGCTGGCTGCACGCGGTGTCCCACGTCGATGACGCTCATTTGTCTCCTCCCTTCGCCGGCATTACCCGGATCAGGTCCTACGGTCGGCACCAGCCAGGTGCCCTCTCAGCCCGGTCACGCCGAGCTCCCGTTCCCGCCGAGTCTCGCGCACCGGCACCGGGCCTCGGCGGGCGGGCCGTGCAGGCGGTCTGCGTCCTGCGGCGGTAGCTTCGCCCTCCGTGTCAGGCCCCAGCCCGCCGGGCCCCTCGGCGCGCCGCCCCACCGTCGCACCCCCGGGTGCGGCCTCGGGGCCGGCGCCCTTTGCCGGCATCCCGTCGTGGGCCGCCCTGCGGCGCTGGCTCGCCGCTCCCGACGGCGCGGCAGTCGCCGTGCTCGTGGGGCTGCCGCTCGTGGTCTTCGTCGTGCCCGCCGCCCTCGGGTACCCCGCGCTGTCCGGCGACAACCTCATCCAGAACTTCCCCCTCCGGGCGTTGTCGGGAGCCCAGTTGCGATCGGGCCACCTGCCGCTGTGGAACCCCTACATCTGGTCGGGCTCCCCGCTGCTCGGCGGGATGAACGCCGGCGCGCTGTACCCGGGCACCTTCCTGTTCGTCGTGCTGCCGGCGATGGCGGCATGGGTGGCGAACCTCCTCCTCGCCTACTGGGCCGGCGGGCTGGGCGCCTATGCGCTGGGCCGCCAGCTCGGCCTCCGCCCCCTGGCTGCCCTGCTCGCCGCCCTCACCTACGGCTTCGGCGGCGCCATGGCCGGCCAGATGGTCCACCTTCCGATCGTCCAGGGCATGAGCCTCGTGCCGCTGCTGGTGCTGGCGCTGCTGCGCCTGGCCTGGTCGGCGCTCGGCACCGGGCCAGGCTGGGCGCGCCCGACCACGTTGGGCTCCACCGTGCTCCTGGCTGTGGTCCTCGGGCTCATCCTGCTCTCGGGCGAACCGAGGGGGATGGCCGAGGCCGAGGTGGTCGGGCTGGTGGTGACCCTGTGGCTGGCGCTGCGCCCCTACGCCGGTGCGACGGTCGGCGTGGGGCGCCGGGCCCGGTTCTTCGTGCACGCGGCCGTCGCCGTGGCCTGGGCGGCCCTGCTCGGCGCCGTGCAGCTCCTGCCGGGCTGGAGCTTCATCACCGCCAGCCAGCGGGCAAGCGAGAGCTACGCCTACTTCGCGGCCGGGTCGCTCCACCCGTCGTGGTCGGTGCTCCTGCTCATGCCCGACGTGTTCGGCGGTGACGGGGTGCTGCACCAGCCGACCTGGTTCCTCTCCTACAACCTGCCCGAGGTGACCGGCTACGTGGGGCTCCTGCCCCTGGTCGCCTTCGTCGCCCTCCTCGTCCGCTCGGTCGGCCGCCGGCGCGACCCGTCGGCAGCCGAGTGGGCAATGTGGCTGTTCCTGGCCGTCCTCGGGCTGCTCATGGCCTTCGGGGGCTTCACGCCCGTCGGCCGGCTGTTCTGGCACCTGCCGTTCTTCGGCAAGCTCCGTCTGCAGAGCCGCAACCTCGGGATCCTCGACTTCGCGTTGGCCATGCTGCTCGGGTTCTGGCTCGACCGGGTGCTCGGGGCAGCGGCGCGAGCCGAGCGGTCGTGGGGCCGGTGGGTGGACGCGTCCCCCGCCCTGGCCGCCGCGTGCCTGTGCGCGGTGGGCCTCGCCGCTCCGGCGGCCCTCGAGCGGGCGTTCGGCGCCGACGCCGTGGGTGCCTCGCTGGGGCGCTACCTCACGCCCTGGTTCACAGCCCAGCTGGTGCTGGCCGCAGGTGTCGTCACCGCGGTCGCCCTCGCGGGGGCCCGGTCCTCGAAGGTGGCCCTCGCCGAGGCCCGGGCTCCAGGTGCGCCCTCGGCCGGGGGGGGAGCGCCAGGTGCGGCCACCGGCCGCCGGGCGCTACCTCTGCCCGTCGTCGGCCGGCTGCTCGGTGTGCTCGTCGTGGCGGACCTGTCACTGTTCTGGTTGTCCTCGTCGACTGGGCTCACCCCGGGCCGCAACGTCACCGCCGAGCCAACCCGTGCTGCTGCCACCGCGGTGCTCGGCAGCTCGGGGCGCTTTGCCATCTACGACTCCACGGCATCGAGGATCGAGACGCTGAGCGCCATCGGCCAGCCAGACCTCAACGCCTTCACCACCGTGCCGAGCGTGCAGGGCTACGGGTCCCTGACCTACCTGCCCTACCAGACCCCGACCGGTACGAGGACGCTCGACAGCCTCGACCCGTGCGCCCTGGCCAAGGGGGTCTTCGACCCCCTCCGGCTGGCCACGCTGGTGACGCTGCCCCAGTTCCTCGCCCCCGAGGCCCTGCCACCAGCTGTGGCGCGGGCGAGCCAGGCCCCCACGGTCGACGGCGTACCGGCGGACCTCGTGGCGACGGCCTGCCCGGGCGCCCCTCGGCCGGGCAGGCCGAGCGCCCGGACCTTCTACTTCGGCCAGGTGCTCGACGTGGCCGACGTATCGGTCGTGACCGGGGGAGCCACCGCCGGCGCCACTGCCGGCGCCCAGGTGCCGGCCCTCGGCACCGGGCACCAGGTGCGTCAGGGCACGCCGGTGACGGTGGACCTCGTGAGCCCCCGGGGCGCGGTCGCCTCGGTGCCCGAGCAGGTCGTGAAGGTCGGGCCCGGTCGCTGGTCGGTCCACCTCGGCCGCGCGCACCGTGCGGCCGGCATCGTCGTGCACGCGCTGGGCCTGCAGGTGTCGGACCGGACGTCGGTGGCCACCGCCTCAGGGGACCGCTTCGTCATGGTCGGCCAGCTCCAGGACGCGCTGGGCGTGACCTCGGCGTGGCGCTTCGGCGGGTTCTGGGACGCGTACGCGCGCTTTACGGCAACCTCGGTGCGGCCCCCGGTGTGGGTGGCCCGCTCCCCCCGGGGGGCGCGGGCCACGCGGGTGGCCAGCGCGCCGGACGGCACGGAGGTGGACCGAGTGGTGGTGCCGGCAGGGGGGACCCTCGTGCGGAGCGAGGCGTTCCAGCCCGGCTGGCGCGCCAAGGCCGTGCCCGCCCGCGGTGGGCCGGCCCGAGCCCTCGACGTCACCGCCGACGGGTTGGTCCAGTCGGTGCACCTCCCGCCGGGCACGTGGACGGTCACCTTCACCTACCGCGCCCCGCGCCTCACCGAGGGGCTGGCGGCGAGCGCCGCCGGGCTGGTCGGCCTCGTCGTTGCGGGGGTGCTCATCGGCCGCCGCCGGCTCGCTCGCCGGCCCCGGCGGCTCGGGTCGCCGCTGCACTGACGGCGCACGGGGCTCGGTCGTGCCGCTGCATCGGGCACCGAGTCGGCACCCGGTCGGCCTCGAGCGGCCACGGGGCACGTTGGTAGGGTGGGGCGTGATCCGTGTGGGCGTGATGGGCGCCGGCGGCCGCATGGGCAGCGAGGTCTGCCGCGCCGTGGCGGGCGCCGCCGACATGGAGCTCGTGGCGGCCGTCGACCCTCGCCTCGCCGGCGCCGACCTCCGGCAGGTGGTCGACGGCGAGGGCATCCCCTCCCTCGAGGTGGCCGCGAGCGCCGAGGCGCTCGAGGGGAACCGGGCCGAGGTGGTGGTGGACTTCACCGTGGCCGAGGCGGTCCGGGCCAACCTGCCGTGGTACGCGGGCCATGGGGTCCACGCGGTGGTGGGCACGACGGGGCTCGGCGAGCACGACCTGGCGACTGCGGCACGTCTGTTCGCCGAGTCGCCGGCCAACGCCGTCATCGCCGCCAACTTCGCCATCGGCGCTGTCCTGCTGATGCGCCTGTGCGAGCTCGCGGCGCCGTTCATGGACGGCATCGAGGTCATCGAGCTCCACCACGACGCAAAGCGCGACGCGCCCTCGGGCACGGCGCTCGACACCGCCCGCCGCATGGCGGCTGCCCGGCGGGCGGCAGGAGCGGGCGAGGTGCCGCCCGACCCCACGGAGCTCCACACGCTCGAGGGCACCCGCGGTGGCCTCGGCCCGGGGGGCATCCGCGTCCACTCGGTCCGCCTGAGGGGGCTCGTGGCTCACCAGGAGGTCATCTTCGGTGCGAGGGGGCAGAGCCTGAGCGTCCGGCACGACTCCTACGACCGCGGTTCGTTCATGCCCGGCGTCCTCATGGCCGTCCGCGAGGTCGGCAGCCGCCCGGGCCTCACCGTCGGCCTCGACCCCCTCCTCGGGTTCTGACCCCGGCCACCCGTGGCCTGGGCGGGCCCTCCCCGGCCCGGTTCCTCTCGGCCCGGCCGCTCCCGCTCGATCGGCCCGCTGGCTCGATCCGCCCGCTCACAACGAGGTCCGGCCGCTCCCGCTCGATCGGCCCGCTGACTCGATCCGCCCGCTCTCACCCAATCCGGACGATGCAAGGACATGTCGATCGATAACAGGTAGCCGCGAGGATGGATTTGGTTCGCCATTGCATGCGCGAGCTACGCTCTGTCCCATGCCTCGCTGCCGTCCTCGACGCCCCCTGCCCCTGGCCCGCACCGCGACGCTCGTCGCCGGCCTCGCCACGGGGCTCGCGGCTGCCATTGCCGTTCCCGGCGGCGCCTGGTCGTGGGGCGCGGCTCGACGGGGCGGGGCGGCCGGAACGGTGGCGACCGTCCGGGCACCCGCGCCGAGCCACACGCCCGTCGAGGTCCTCTATGCCGGTTCGCTCGTCGACGTGATGGAGCACGCGCTCGGGCCTCGGTTCGACAAGGCCACGGGCGACACCTTCGACGGCTTCGCTGCCGGCTCCCAGGCCCTGGCGAGCGAGATCAAGAGCGGCGCCCGGCAGGGTGACGTGCTCGTGAGCGCGAGCGCCGCCGTCGACGACTCCCTGCGCGGGCCGTCCAACGGCAACTGGGTCACGTGGTACGCGACGTTTGCCACCTCGCCCCTCGTGCTCGGGTACGACCCGCACAGCCGCTTCGCCGCCCGGCTCCGTTCCGAGCCGTGGTACCGCGTCGTCGGCGAGCCTGGGTTCCTCCTCGGGCGGACCGACCCGGCCATCGACCCCAAGGGGGTCCTGACGGTGACCGCGTTGCGCCAGACCGCCGAGCGGCGCCACGACCCCGCCCTTGCCCGGCTGGCGACGGGCACCGCGGGGGTGTTCCCCGAAGAGACCCTCGTCGGGCGGCTCCAGGCGGGCCAGCTCGACGCCGGCTTCTTCTACGCCGGCGAGGCAGCGGCCGCGGGCATCCCCACCGTGCCCCTGAGCGGGGTGCACCTGAGCGCCCGGTTCACCGTCACCATCCTCCAGCGTGCGCCCCACCCTGACGCAGCGAGGGCGTTCGTCGCCTACCTGACCGGCTCCCATGCCCGTTCGATCCTGCGCCGCTACGGCTTCCCGCCCGTCCACCCCGTGCAGGTGAGCCAGCCCCGAGGGGTGCCGGCCGATCTCAGGCGGGCGCTCGGGCTCCCGACTGCCCGGTGAGACGCGGCGCCGTCGCGCCGCTCCCGTGGCTCGGGGGCCTCCTCGCCCTCTACCTCCTCGTACCGGTCGTGGCCTTCCTCGTCCGGCTGGCCACGTCACACGGCGCGGGCTTCGGCCAGCCCGGCCTGGCCGGGGCGCTCTACGTGTCGGTGGTGACCGCCACCGTGTCGGCGGGCCTCGTCGGGCTGCTCGGTGTGCCGCTGGCCTACGTGCTCGCCCGTTCGAAAAGCCGGGTGGCGACCGTGGTGGGCGTCCTGGTGCAGCTGCCCCTGGCGATGCCGCCCCTCATGGGCGGCCTCCTGCTGATCGAGCTCGTCGGTCCCTACAGCGCCATCGGCCAGGCGCTCGGCGGCCGACTGACGGACACCATGGCCGGCGTCGTGCTGGCCCAGACGTTCGTGGCCTCGCCGTTCCTCGTGGTCACCGCCCGCGCAGCGTTCGCCTCGATCGACCCGTCGGTGACGGACCACGCCGCCACGCTCGGCCACCGCGAGCTGGCGCGGTTCTGGCGGGTGAGCCTGCCGATCGCCGCCCCGGGGATCCGAGCCGGCCTCGTGCTGTCGTGGCTCCGGGCGTTCGGGGAGTACGGCGCGACGGTCATCCTCGCCTACCACCCCTTCACCCTGCCGGTCCTCACCTTCGTGCAGTTCTCGAGCACGGGTGTGCCGGCGACCCAGGCGCCCACCGCCATCGCCCTCGCGGTGGCGGCCGCCGTGGCGGCACTCGGCCGGCGTCGCCTCCCCCGGCGGCGTCGCGCGCCGTTGGGGCTGCCGGTGCCCGTGGCGCCCGGCCCGGGCAGTCCCACCCCGGTGGGGTGCGACCTCGACGTGGTGGTCGGCACCTTCCATCTCCAGGTGGCCTACGAGGCGCGTACCGCGCGCCTGGCGGTCCTGGGCCCATCGGGTTCGGGCAAGACGGTGACCCTGCGTGCCCTGGCCGGCCTCCTCGGCCCCGATGCCGGGGCGGTCACCTACGGCGGCCGGTCGGTGGGGAGCGTGCCGGCGGAGGGGCGGCGGCTCGGCTACGTCCCCCAGGGCTACGGGTTGCCGCCGCACCTCACCGTGTGGGAGCAGGTCTGCCTCGGCGCGGGCGCCGAGCCCGCGATCGCCGCCTACTGGCTCGAGCGGCTCGCCCTCGGCGACCTGGCCCGTCGGCTGCCGGCCGAGCTGTCGGGCGGGCAGCGCCAGCGGGTGGCGCTCGCCCAGGCTCTGGCGCGCCGGCCGGACCTCGTCCTCCTCGACGAGCCCTTCTCCGCCCTCGACACGGCCGTGCGCCACCAGTTGCGGACCGAGCTCCGGCGGCTCCAGCGCGAGGCCGGGCTCTCGACGGTGCTCGTCACCCACGACCCCGAGGAGGCTGCGTTCCTCGCTGACGAGGTGATCGTGCTGGTCGGTGGCCAGGTGCTCCAGGCCGGGCCCCGCCAGGAGGTGTTCGGCCGGCCTGCCTCCCCAGAGGTGGCAGCCCTCCTTGGCGTCCGCAACCTGGTCCGGGGGCTCGTCCGGGCTCCCGGCGAAGTCGAGTCCGGCGACGTCAGGGTGGTGGCCGCCACCGAAGGGATGGCCCCAGGGACCGAGGTGGTCTGGGGCATCCGGACCGAGCGGGTCGGCGTGGGCGCCGGCCCGTACGTGGCGACGGTCACCGACGTGGCCGACCTCGGGGCGGTGGCAGCGCTCGAAGTGCGCCTCGGGTCCGCGGTCGAGCTGCACGCGCGCCTCGATGAGCCGGCCCGGCTCGCGCCGGGCGACACCTGTCGGATTGCGATCCCGGCCGACGCCGTCATGGTGTGGCCGGCCGCGCCCGCGCCCACGCCGCGAGCCGGCACGGCGCTGGCAGTCGGCCGGCTGGGGCCGGCAGCCCGCGTGCGGGGGCCGGCGGGGCCGGCCGAGCTCGAGTCGGCCGGAGGGACGAGCTGGCAGCGGGAGGGGCCGTGAGGATCCCGGGCCAGTCACCTGGTGCGCCACGTCGCCGCACCAGCCATCGTGGCAACAGGCGGGCCGTGAGGATCCCGGGCCCCGGGCCGTGCGCCTCGCCAGGGCCCTCAGCGCCCGGGCGACTCGATGAGGACGTTGGTCGCCTTCACGACGGCGTCGACCATCACGCCCGTCCGGAGGCCCATGTCGTCGACGGCCGCCCTGCTCACCAGCGCCACGATCCGGAAGGGCCCCGACTGCAGCTCCACCTGGGCCATCACCGTGTCCTTCACGATGTTGGTGACGATGCCGGGGAACCGGTTGCGGGCCGACTCTCTGCGGGCGTGGTGGGGGTCGGGGCCCGGGTACAGGGACTGGGCGAAGCGTGCCAGGTCGACGCCGTCGATCCGGCGCCTGCCGCCCGGCGTGCGCGCTGCTGCCAGCTGGCCCCCGTCGACCCATCGCCGGACGGTGTCGGGGCTCACGCCGAGGACCGCCGCCGCCTCGCCCACGCTGTAGCCTTCCATCGGACTGCGCATCCTACGCCGCGCGCCCCGCTGCTCGACGTGATGCGCCCCCTCCTCCCTCCTGGCCTGTCCCTCCGCGCGCGGGGTCGAGGGCGTGAGGACCCATCTGCACGCCCTGCGCCACGGCGTGTCCCTCCGCGCCGGGGTCGAGAGTTGGAGACCTATACAGTACCCGGTATGGGTTTCAGACGCCGGCAAGGGAGCGCGGCGCGGTGGCGCGTCCGCTGACGGGCCGTGGTTCCCTGCCCGGCAGGGTAGGGCCGTGCCCGGCTGGGCGGGTCCTGCCATGCCGGGGCAGGCGCCGGACCACGGCCGTGCCATGATCCGGGACGAGAACGGACAGGAGGCAACGATGGAGCTCCCCGCCGAGGTCGTCGACGAGGTGCGCAAGCGACTGCGCCGGGTCGCCGGCCAGGTCCAAGGGGTCGAGCGCATGCTGGCGGAGGGTCGCGAGTGCCGCGACGTGATCTCCCAGCTCTCCGCGGCCTCCAAGGCGCTCGAGCAGGCTGGGTTCAGGCTGGTCGCAGCAGGCCTCACGTACTGCCTCGACCATCCCGAGGAGGCCGCTGCGAACGGGTACCCGCTCCAGGCTGTCGAGCGGATGTTCATGAAGCTCGCCTGAGCGGCGGCGGCGCAGTCCGCGAGCGATCGGCGAGGGATCGAAGGAGCGGGGAGGGTTTCGGTGGACAGACACCAGTGGGACGAGCGCTACGCGTCCCGCGAGCTCGTGTGGTCGGCCGAGCCCAACGTCTTCGTGGCCGAGGTGGCGGGACCGCTCCCACCAGGCCGTGCGCTCGACGTGGCCTGCGGCGAGGGGCGCAACGCGATCTGGCTGGCCACCCGGGGGTGGCGGGTCACCGCCATCGACTTCTCGGCGGTCGCCATCGGCAAGGCCCGCCGGCTGGCCGAGGCGGCGGGCGTGGCCGTCGACTGGTTGTGCGACGACGTCCTCGCCTGGCAGCCCCTGCCGGAGAACTTCGAGCTCGTCCTCCTGTCCTACCTGCAGCTCCCCGCAGGCGACATGGCTGCCGTCGTCGGCCGCGCCGCGACCGCGCTGGTCCCGGGCGGCGCCCTCCTGCTGGTCGGTCATGCCCGGGCCAACCTGGCCGGCGGCGTGGGCGGGCCACAGGACCCCTCGGTCCTCTACGAGCCGGGCGAAGCGGCGGCATGGGCGGGCCAGCTCGAGGTGGCCAGGGCCGAGCACGTCTACCGCAGCGTCGACACGCCCGAGGGTCCCCGCCGGGCGATCGACACCCTGGTCGTGGCCGTCCGGCGTTGAGGGAGCCACCTCCTCGCAGGGAGGCCCGGTGAGGGAGGGTGAGGGCAGGCCACTCGCCGACCTGTCGTCGTACCCGTTCGTGACCGAGGTCCGGGTGCGCTTCGCCGACACCGACGCCATGGGGGTCGCCCACCACGCCTCGTACCTCGTCTACCTCGAGGTGGCCAGGGTCGAGTACCTCCGCTCCCTCGGGCACCCCTACACCGATGTCCGCTCAGCGGGGCTGGACTTCCCGGTTGCCGAGCTGGCCATCCGCTACCTGCGTCCCCTCCGCTTCGACGACCTGGCACGGGTGGGCGCGGTCCTGGGCGAGGTGCGCGCGGCCAGCTTCCGCATGGACTACCTGCTGGCCGTGGACGGCGAGCCGTGCGCGTCCGCCTCGACCCGCCACGCGGTGGTCGGTCCCACCGGCCGCCCCACCCGCACCCCGGACTGGCTCCGGCGCCTGGCGCCGGGCTGACGGCCGGGATCGGGGGGACCATGGGACGACCCCCGGCTACCGCCGGGGGTCGTCGCCTGACGGCAGGGTCCCGGGGCACCATGGCGCCATCGCGGGGTCCGGGTGCCGACGACGCGCCCGGGGCGGATGACCCTGGGCGGACGTGCGGGCCCGCCGGCCGCACCGCAGACGGCTGCCGCGTCGGACAAGATGAGCCTGTGGCGAACCGCGACCGGCTCCTTCCTCTCGTCGGCGCCTGCAACTTCCGTGACCTCGGTGGCTACCCGACCGTCGACGGCCGGGTCACCCGATGGGGTCGGCTGTTCCGCAGTGACACCCTCCACGAGCTGACCGACGACGATCTCGACGTCCTCCAGGACCTCGGGCTGGCGGCGGTGATCGACCTTCGGACGGCCACCGAGGTCGAGCGGACGGGGCGCGGGCCACTGGGTACGCGCTCGGTGACGTACCTGCATGCACCGGTCTTGCCGGAGGAGGGCGACGACACCCGGGGGGCGCCCGAGCCTGAGGGCGACGACACCGCCGCGCGTTACCTCTGGTACCTCGAGGTCGGGCGCGGGCCGCTCGTCGAGGCCATCGAGATGGTGGCCGACGAAGACTGCCTTCCGCTCGTGTTCCACTGCACGGCCGGCAAGGACCGAACAGGGGTCCTGGCGGCGCTCGTGCTCGACATCGTCGGGGTGCAGCACGAGGTGATCGTCGACGACTACGTGCTCACGCGCACGCGCATGGACCTGATCCTGTCGCGCCTGCGGCGCGACCCGGTGCACGGCCCGAGGATCGGCGAGATCCCCGCGTCGCGTTTTCGCGTCGATGCTGCAACCATGCGGCATTTCCTCGATGGTTTGCAGGCGCGCCACGGCGGTGCGCGGGAATGGGCCCTGCATGCGGGCGTGCGCGCGGAGAGCCTGGCGCGGCTCGCGGGCGCGTTGCTTGAACGCGACGCATGCTCTTGAGCCCACCTCGGCGCCAAATCTTTGACGGGATGCTCGTGACCCTCTAGGGTCTCGCGCGGGCGGAGTGTGATCATCACTCGGATGCGGTCGGCTGTGCGACGTCGCGCAGACCGCATGCGTGTGGATCACGCGCGCGGCACGACTCGTGGACCGCGCCGGTGGCGATCGATGGCTTTCGTGACGACGACCGATCACACGAAGGAGACCGGCGAACGTGCTCAGTCACCACCGTCAGGACCGACGTGCCCCACGCATGCCGCGCGCTACGGGATCGAAGGGATCGCCTGGGAACGAGGGCCTGCGCCACCGCCTGCACCGCCGGACCCTGCTGTCGGTGGTGACGGCGTGCGCGCTGATCGTCGCCGCGGCGGTCACGGTGACGACGTCGTTGAGCGAGGCGGGGCCGGGCCCCCTTGGTGTCTTCGCAGGGTGGGACAACGTGTCGGGCGTCCAGCAATTGGGGCAGTCGATCGGTCAGCAGCCCGCATATGCCATGGACTTCCTCGACGGCACCTCGTGGCAGACGATCTCGAACCCCGATGCCCAGCAGATCGCTGACTGGGCTGCGTCCGGCTATCAGATGATCTGGGGCATCGCGATGCTGCCGAGCTCAGGGGGCTCGTTGGCAGCCGGTGCCAGCGGGGCGTACGACCCCTACTTCGCCGCTGCAGCCAGGGCCCTGGTCGCAGGCGGACAGGGGAGCTCGGTCATCCGCCTCGGTTGGGAGTTCAACGGCGACTGGTTCCCCTGGGGGGTCAACGCCGGCAGTGCCGCCGACTTCGTCGCCTACTGGCGTCAGATCGTCGACACGATGCGTGCTGTCCCAGGTGCGAACTTCCGCTTCGAGTGGAACCCGACGCGGGGAGGCAGTGTGGACCTCGCGTCCTACTACCCGGGTGACAGCTACGTCGACTGGATCGGCCTCGACGTCTACGACGCCGAATGGGGCAGTTACCCGGGCGCCGCGGCAGAGTTCACCAACATGGAACAGCAGCAGTACGGCTTGGACTGGCTGGCCCAGTTCTCGGCGCAGCACGGCAAGCGGATGGCATTCCCCGAGTGGGGCCTCGGGTGGGGCCCGTCCAACAACGGCGGGCCGGTGACCGCCGCGAGCCAGCAGGTCTCGGGCGGCGACGACCCGACCTTCGTCAACGACATGGCAGCGTGGATCGCTTCGCACAACGTGGTGGAAGCCACCTTCTGGGACTACGGCACGAGCAGCCTGGGGGGCGGGCAGAACCCCCAGACGCTTACCGCCCTCGGCCACGACTTCGGGCCCGGCGGGATCGCCTCCACCGCCGGCGCCTCGGCCTCGAGCCCAGCTGCGCCCACGGCCCCGCCGACGAGCGCGCCGACGCCCCCGCCCACGCCGACGAGCCCGGCGGTGGTGCCGGCAACGGGCGCACCGTCGTCGACGGCCACGTCCACTCCGCAGGGGCCACCACACGTCGCCATCATCACGATGGAGAACCTGGCACAGTCCGACGTGCTCGGGAACCCGGCGGCGCCGTTCCTGAACCACGTGGCACAGTCCGACGGTTTCGCAGCCGACAGCTACGGGCAGGACCACCCGAGCCTCGGGAACTACCTCGCCCAGTGGTTCGGCGTGGCCGGCGTGACCGACGACAGCAATCCGCCGGCACACGAGCAGGCGGGCTCATCGATCGGCGATGAGCTCGCTGCGGCCGGCTACAGCTGGCGCGCCTACGCGGAGGACTTCTCGGGCATGACCGACACGTCACTGTACGCGGTGCACCACGTCCCGCAGCTCTACAGCACCCCGGACCAGTCGGGGGTCGTGGACTATTCCCAGCTGGCGGCGGAGCTCCAGGCCGGCACGGCGCCGGATCTGCTCTACATCGTCCCGAACATGTGCGACGACGTGCACGACTGTCCGATCTCGACCGGCGACGCGTGGCTGGGGGCGCAGGTCGGTGCGCTCACCGGGTCGAGCTGGTACGCGGACGATCCCAACGCGTCGATCATCATCACGTGGGACGAGGGCCAATCGACCGATTCCAGCGGTTTCGGCGATGCCAACGGAGGACGGATCTTCACCGTCGTCATCTCGCACCGGCCCGGGTCGACCCAGTCGACGCCGGTGGACCAGGTCGGGGTGGCGCGCTCGGTCCTCGAGTGCTTCGGCGTGGCGACCGGCATCGGGGAGACGGGGGACCCTTCTCACGGCGACCTGATCGGGTTGATGTCGTGCCCGGGCGCCTCGCCGGCACCGGTGCTCCAGCCGAACGCGGCCCAAGGACAGGGCGCGCCACCACCGGCCACGACGCCACCACCGACGACGCTGCACGAGGGTGCGGGGGCGACGACCGGCGATGCTCCGGGGCCGACCGCGTTGGCGACCCAGGCGGCGCTTGCTTCGGGCACTGGGGCGTCGAGCCAGGGAAGGGATCTCTCGGCGCCTTCCTCGACTGCCGGTGGGCGTGCCACCTCGGGCCGCGGGCACCACCGCTCCGGCCACCGGAGGGGGGAGGTGAGGTCGACGCTCAGCTCGAAGGACCGGTCGCATCACCGGCGGGGCCGGGCGGACCTCGCCACGCACAAGGGCTGGGGGAAGCACCACAGCTCGTGGGGTCGGGCATTGGTCACCGCCACGACGGCGTGGAGCCGGGCGCTGGCGCATCCGGCCACCCTGGAGAACACGCGGGCTCGTTGACCGGGCCGGCAGCCCGGCGCTGCACGGGCGCGGGCTCGGGCCTCAGCTCCCCGGCAGGGAGCCGCCGTCGACGGACAGCTCCATGCGCTCGTCGAAGAAGCAGATGAGCCCGGCGATCTTGGCGCACTCGGGTAGGGGTGACCGGTAGCACCAGGCGTAGTCGTCGTAGCGGCGCCCACCGAGCTCGAGGGACCAGTACGAGGCAGTCCCCTTGTAGGGGCACCTGGTGACCGTCGACGAAGGGACGAGCAGCTCGGTGTGCACGTGGGCGAGCGGCAGGTAGTACCTCGGCCGGAGGCCGGTCTCGAACAGGATGCGGGGCTGGTCCGAGCGTGCGACCTCGTGGCCGTCGAGCCGGAGCACCACGAGGCGCGAGCTTGCCAACACGTCGACCCGGACATAAGGGCTCCTCGGGTGGACGTAGACGGGCTCGTCTTCTTCGAGCCACTCGTCGAGCGCGTCCCACTCGAAGCGGACGAGCGAGCGGAGTGCCTCGTGGGCCGACCGCTCGAAGACGCGGGCGGCGCCGCGGGCCACGCGCCCCCCCACGTGCACGTCGAAGGTGGTCGCGTCGCCCAGGCCGCCGTGGTGCTCGACCGAGCCCGTCGCCTCCAGCCTGGCGACGACGTCCTCGTGCTCCACGTAGTAGGTGGGAGAGGGCCGGCGTTCCCAGACGAGAGCCGGGCGGTACGTGTCGAAGACCAGGCGGCCGCCGAGCAGCGCCCGCAACCGTTTCGGGCTTCGCTCGATCCGCAACGGGGCCTCCCCGGGCGGAGCGGTCCGTTGCCCGGTGCCGCCTGACGCGCCGATGCCCGTCCGCTGTCCCGCCGGGGGTGGGAGAGCCGTCACACCGGGGCCTCGCGTCCTGTTCCCGGAGCCGACGAGGCCCGCGGGGGCTCGAGGACGGGCTCACCGGCCGTCGGGGCCCCCGGCTCGGTCGCCAGGGGGGTGGCGGCCAGGATGGCGGCATCCCAGCGGGCCTCGATGCGCCCCACTCGCCACACGGCCAGGGCTACCGCCCAGGTCGCGACGAAGAGCCCGACGATGACGAAGCCGGCCGCGTTGATGTTGAAGTTGGCCATGGTCGACCAGAAGCTACCTCCCAGGTGGGCCTCCTGGCCGAGGAGGCCGAGCAGCTCGACCGTGCCGATGACAAAGGCGACGGCGACGGAGAGGCCGGTGATGACGAGGTTGTAGTACAGCTTGCGGATGGGGCGGGAGAACGCCCAGCCGTATGCGAAGTTCATGAAGCACCCGTCCATCGTGTCGAACAGGCTCATGCCTGCGGCGAAGAGGATGGGCAGGCTCAAGATGGCCCAGAACGGCAGGCCGCTGCTCACCGCGGTGCCCGACAGGACGAGGAGCGCAACCTCGGTGGCGGTGTCGAACCCGAGGCCGAAGAGGAGTCCGACGGGGTACATCTTCCACGGCGCGTCGACCCGCCGCGCGACCGGCCCGAAGAAGCGGTTGAGAAGCCCGCGCTGCTGGAGCTGGCGTTCGAGCTCGACCTCGTCGAAGCGGCCGGCGCGCATGTCGCGAAAGGCCCGCACGATGGAGGCCAGGATGACGAGGTTGAGGGCGGCGATGACGTAGAGGAAGGTACCCGACACCGAGGTACCGACGATCCCCGTCACGGCGTGCAGGGTCGAGGTGCTCCTCCTCACCTGGTCGTCGAGGGCGCGGATCCCGAAGTTCAACAGCACCGCCAGGGTGAACACGACGGTCGAGTGGCCGAGCGAGAAGAAGAACCCGACGCTCACCGGGCGCTTTCCTTCGGCCATGAGCTTGCGGGTGGTGTTGTCGATGGCAGAGATGTGGTCGGCGTCGAAGGCGTGGCGCATCCCCAAGGTGAGCGCCAGGGTGCCGGTGCCCACGCCGAACACCTCTGTGCGCGAGAGGTGGTAATGGTGCGGCACGGCGGCGAGGAGCAGCACGAACCCGAGGACGAGGAGGCCCGCGACGACTGCGGCCATTCCGCCGAGCCGGGTCCACTCCGAGGGAGTCAGCGCGTGGCGGGCAGCGAGCAGGCGGCTGGCGCGAGTTGGCATGCCCGTCAGACTGCCCTAGATGCGACTCATTCGCAAGAGCTGTGGCCTTGCCGGAGCGCCGGCGGCCGCAGCGGCCGTCGGGCCTGGGGGCGCCCTCCCGGGTCCGGGAGCGACCCGCCGGCAGGGCTGCCGGGTTGGCCGCGGGGCGGCCTCGGGGCCCGCCGCGGCTGGGTGGCCGCCAGCACCGCCGCGTGGCGGGCTCGGTCGTGTTCGGGCCGGCGCGTTGCCCGGCCGCGGCGGCGCCCGTACGCTTGGCCGGGGGTGAGGCACCATGGGCACCATGGCCGGGCGGCGCGACGAGGGACACCAGATCAGGCAGGACAGGTCAACCGGCGCCATCGAGGATCTCTGGGCCGCCTTCGATCTGGTCGGCCGCGACGAGCCCGGCTCGCGCCACCGGGTCGCCGACCGCTGCGAGGCCGAGCTCACCTGGGACTACCAGAAGGGGGCCCGCCCCCAGCTGGACGCCCTGTACGAGAAGGCCAAGAAGGCGCAGTGGAACGCCCGGACGGACCTGCCATGGGAGACGCCGGTCGACCCTGAGTCCCTCGTCATGTCGAGCGTCACCACCCAGCCCGAATGGCAGCCCGCCGACCTGTCGGGCACCGTCCTCGAGCGGTGGGGCGACGAGGAGTGGGTACGTTTCGGCATCGAGCGCCAGAACTGGATGCTCTCGCAGTTCATGCACGGCGAGCAGGGGGCGCTGGTCTGCACGGCCAAGATCGTCGAGACGGTGCCGTGGATCGATGCCAAGTACTGCGCCGCCACCCAGGTGATGGACGAGGCCCGCCACGTCGAGGTGTTCTCGCGCTACCTCGACGAGAAGCTCTCGGGCCACTACCCGGTCAACGGCCACCTGGGCCTGTTGCTCGACGAGATCATCGCCGACTCGCGTTGGGACATGACGTACCTGGGCATGCAGATCATGGTCGAGGGCCTGGCACTGGCCGCCTTCGGCTTCATGTACCAGCTCAGCACCGAACCCTTGCTGAAGCAGATCCTCCGCTACGTCATGGCCGACGAGGCTCGACACGTCGCGTTCGGCGTGCTCAGCCTGAAGGAGCACTACGCCGGGCTGTCGGAACCAGAGCTGCGCGATCGGCAGGAGTTCGCCTTCGAGGCCGCGGTCCGCATGCGAGACCGCATGCTCATGCAGGAGGTGTGGGACCGGCTCGAGGTTCCTCGCAAAGACGTGGTGCAGGTGCTGGCCCAGGCGCCCGAGCGCGACGAGTTCCGGGTCCTCTTGTTCTCGAGGATCGTCCCCAACCTGAAGAAGCTCGGTCTCCTCGACGCGGCTGGTGGCTGGCTCCGTCGGCGGTTCACCGAGCTCGGCGTGATCGAGTTCGAGAACTGGTCGGACGGCTCCGACGAGCTCGCCGAGGCGCCGCCAGGAGATCGCCGCAGATAGCCCCAGCTGGCCGCAGGGGCCGCAGTGGCCGCAGTGGCCGGGAAGCCAGCGCCGTCCGACACCCACCGCCCGGCGGCCCGCCACGCGGCCCGCAGTTCGGGCACCCACCACGGTTGCCCGCGCGGGCGATCACCACGCAACAGCCCTGCCGGCGGCCTGGGTGCCGCAGGTGGTGTGCGCAGCGGCGGAGGCGGACCGGCACGTGGACGTGCCGCAGGTGGTGTGCTCAGCGGCGGAGGCGGACCGGCACGTGGACGTACAGGTCCCTGCGCTCGGGTGCTGCGGCAGGCTCCCCGGGGGGTGGGGGCAGCAGGTAGCGCGCTGGCCGCTGGTGGTCGCCGTACTGGCGGGAGGGGTTGTAGACCGAGCCGAACTTCCAGATCATCTTCACGAAGTTCGTCTGCCCGTGGGCCAGCAGCCTGGCGGCGATGCCCGCCGTCTGGGCCAGCGCGGAGATGCCGAGGTGCTTGCGTGCCAGCACCGACTGGGTCCGTACCAGCTCCTCGTAGAAGCGGCGCAGGGGGAGCTTGGTGGGGAGGACGGCGTGCTGCACGTCGAAGAGGCGGTAGTCGAGGGTGGTGAGCCGGCGCGACTCGGTGAACCAGGTCTCGGTCCCCGGGTAGGGGGTCTGCACGGTCACGTGCACGATCTCGGGGACTGCCAGCGCCCACTGGCGGATGACCTCGAACTGATGCTCGTCCCAGTCGGGGTCGGCGATGATGTTGATGGCCACGGAGAGGTCGAGCTTGCGTGCCAGTTCGAGCGCCCGCATGTTGACGTCGGTCGTGCTCCGTTTGCGGTACGCCTTGAGGCCCTCTTCGTCGATCGACTCGAGCCCGAGGAACAGGTAGTTGAGCCCGAGGCGCTTCCAGCGCTCGAACACCTCGGGGTGCCGGACCAGCACGTCGCAGCGGGTCTCGAGGTAGTACTGCTTGCGGATCCGCCGCCGCTCGATCTCTGCGGCGATCTGCATGCCGTGGTCGGGCTTGATGAACGCGACGTCGTCGACCAGGAACACGCCCGGTTCCCGAACGCGCTCGAGGTCGTCGGCGGCTGCCTCCGGCGACAGCTCCCGGTAGCTCCGCCCGTAGAAGGTCCAGGCGCTGCAGAACGAGCAGTCCCAGGGGCAGCCGCGGGAGAACTCGACCGACGCGCACGGGTCGAGCACGCCGATGAAGTACTTGCGGCGGCGGCCCCCGAGGTCACGCGCCGGCGGGAACCGGTCCAGGTCGGCCAGCAGCTCGGGCGGCGGACCCTCGCCGGCGCTCGTGACGGCCCCGGGCACCGCGGCCATGTCGCCCCCGGGAACCGCGTCGAGGAGGAGGGGAGCGCCGAGCTCCCCCTCGCCGCGCAGCACCGCGTCGATGGCGCCCCCGCTCTGGGCGAGCACGTGGTCGGCTATGAACGACACGCTGTGGCCGCCGGCGAACACGAAGGTGTCCGGAGCCGCAGCCTTGGTCGCCTTGGCCAGCTCGAGCACCTCGGGGACGTTCGCCAGGTAGTTGAGCCCAAAGCCCACCGCTTGGGGTTCGAAGGAGCGCAGGAGGTCGAAGTAGTCGCGGGCCCGGTAGACCTGGAGGTCGATCAGGCGGACGTCGTGGCCCGCGGCGCGGACGGCCGAGGCGACCCGTTCCAGGCCGAGGGGCTCGAGGCGCAGGTAGAGCTCGGAGTACATGAGAGCGCTCGGATGGACCAGGACCACGCGCATGCCCGTCGCCTCCCTCGCCTCCATGATGCCGACCCGGCCGTGGTGACGCCACGAGCGGCCCGGGGGTGCCGGCAGGCTGCCCTCCGCCGGCGCCCGAGGGAGGGCTCCCGGGGCTGGCCGACGGAGCCACCCCCGGGGACCTCCCGCCGCCAGGTGCGGATGGGGCGTGCGCTGCGCTGGCGGCACCAGCCATGCCGCCCCGGCCTGCCGGCGCAGGGTCGCATACCCCGTGGCGGCCTCGCGCACACCCGTGCCCTGCGGGCTGTGCCCTGCGGGCCGCGGTTGCCTCACGAGGCCCGGACGTGGCGCCCGCGAGGCGCACCCGAGCCTCGCGACCCCGGCCCCGGAGCCGCGACCGCGGCCCCGGAGTCGCCCGGGCCCGGCGGTCGCTGCTGGTAGCCTCGGCTCCGATGGCGCTCGGTGACCAGGCTCCGAGGTTCGGGCGGGTGGTCACGGCCATGGTCACGCCCTTCGACGACGAGCTGCGCCTCGACGTCGACGCCGCGGTCGAGCTCGCCCGCTGGCTGGCCGACCACGGCAGCGACGGGTTGGTCGTGTGCGGCACCACCGGCGAGGCGCCTGTCCTCGACGACGCCGAGCGAGCCGAGCTGCTGCGCGCCGTCGCCGAGTCGGTCACCATCCCGGTCATCGCCGGCACCGGCACGAACGACACCCGCCACTCCGTCGCGCTCACCCGTGCCGCCGAGCAGGCAGGGGCCGACGCCGTGCTGGTCGTCACCCCCTACTACAACCGGCCCTCCCAGGCGGGCATCTTCGACCACTTCGCCGCCGTGTCGGCGGCCACCCGCCTGCCGGTCGTCCTCTACGACATCCCCGCCCGCACCGGCCGCCGGGTGGCGGCCGAGGTCGTCCTGCGCCTCGCCCGCGAGGTTCCCAACGTCGTGGCGCTCAAGGACGCTGCGGGCGACGTGGCCGGGTCGGCCAGGCTCGCCGCCGCGGCGCCCGCCGGGTTCGAGCTCTACAGCGGCGACGACGCCCAGACCCTCCCCTTGCTCGCGGTGGGTGCCGTGGGGGTCATCAGCGTGGCCTCCCACTGGGCCGGGCGCGAGCTCGGCGAGGTGATCGCCTCGTTCGAGCGCGGCGACGTCGTCGGCGCCCGGCGGGCGAACGCCCGGCTCATCGAGTCCTTCGACTTCGAGTCGACCGAGGAGTTCCCGAACCCGCTCCCCGCCAAGGCCGCGTGCCGGGTCCTGGGCCTCCGGGTCGGTCAGTGCCGGGCACCGCTCGGGCCGGCCCCCCGTCTGCTCGACGAGCGGGCCGCCGAGGTGCTGGCCGCCCTGCGACCGGCGCCGGTAGCCGGCGCGTCGGTTGCCTGACATGGCGGAGGCCTCGCTTGGCTGAGCCGGAGCCCGCCGCGGACCCGACCGGCTCCTTCGTTCCTGCCGGTGCCGGCGGCGCGTCGACGACGGAAGAGCCCGGGCTGCGCCCGCCGGTGCGCGTCGTGTTCCTCGGGGGCCTGGGCGAGATCGGGCGGAACTGTGCCTGCATCGAGGTGGCAGGCCGCATCCTCGTGCTCGACTGCGGGCTCATGTTCCCCGAGCCGGACATGCCCGGCGTGGACCTCGTGCTGCCCGACTTCACCTACCTGCGGGAGAACGCCGATCGCGTGGACGCCATCGTGCTCACCCACGGGCACGAGGACCACACCGGCGGCCTGGCCTACCTGCTGCGGTACCTGGAGGCCCCCCTCTACGGCTCCGAGCTGACCCTGGGCCTGGCGCGCAACCGCATCGAGGAGGCCGGCCTCGCCGACCGGGCGACGTACGTGACCGTGGCCGACAACGAGCGGCGCCGCATCGGTCCCTGCGACGTGGAGTTCATCCCGGTCACTCATTCGGTGCCCAATGCCTACGCGGTGGCCTTCCACACCCCCCAGGGGGTGGTGCTGCACTCGGGGGACTTCAAGCTCGACCTCCAGCCCGTCGACGGGCGCCGGACCGACCTGGCGCGCATCGGCGCCTTGGCGGACCGCCACGGGGTGCGCCTCCTGCTGGCGGACTCGACCAACGCCGAGGAGCCGGGCTTCACCGAGTCCGAGTCCACGGTGGGGGCGACCCTGCGCGGGCTGTTCCTCGCCCGCCCCGGGCGCCGCCTGATCGTGGCCTGCTTCGCCAGCCACCTGCACCGCGTGCAGCAGGTCGTCGACGCCGCGGTGGCGAGCGGGCGCAAGGTGGCCGTCCTCGGCCGGTCGATGGCCAAGAACGTCGAGCTGGCCGTGCGCCTCGGCGTGCTCGTGGTGCCCGACGGCACCCTTGTGCCGATCGACGACATCGGCGCGCTGGCGCCGGGCGAGGTCTGCGTCATCTCGACGGGCTCACAGGGGGAGCCGATGTCCGCACTGTCGCTCATGGCCATCGGCGAGAACAAGTGGCTGCAGGTCGACGAGGGTGACGTCGTCGTCATCAGTGCCCATCCCATTCCGGGCAACGAGTGGTCCGTCGGGCGGGTCATCGACGAGCTGCACCGGCGCGGCGCCGAGGTCGTCCACTCGGGCACCGAGGCGGTGCACGTGAGCGGCCACGCGTACCAGGGCGAGCTGCGGACGCTGCTCTCGGTGGCGCGGCCCGCGTCCTTCATCCCCGTTCACGGCGAGTACCGCCATCTCGTGCACCACGCCGCGTTGGCCCGCTCGGCAGGCGTCGACCCGGACCAGGTGCTGCTGTGCGAGGACGGCGACGTGGTGGTGCTCGACGAGCGCGGGCTGCACCGTGACGAGCGGGTCCCTGCCGGCTACGTGTACGTCGACGGCACCGTCGGCGACATCGGCCACGCCGTGCTGCGCGACCGCCGGGTGCTCGCCGAAGAGGGCGTCGTGATGGCCGTCGTGACCGTCGACCTCCACACCGGTCAGCTCACCGCGGCGCCCCTCATCGAGACGCGGGGCTGGGTGCACGCGCCGGAGGCCGAGGAGCTCCTCGGCGAGGCAGCCTCCGTGGTGGCAGGTGTGGCCCGCCAGGCGCTGGCGGACGGCGCCCGCGACGCCGACGTGCTGACCCGACACGTCCGCAGGGCGCTCGGCCGCCTCGTCAACGAGCGCACCCGGCGGCGCCCGATGATCGTTCCCGTCGTGCTCGTGGTCTGACGGGGCTCACGTAACCGGGTCGCCTGCCTCTCGGCTGCCTGCCGGTGCTGCGGGGGCTCCGGCCCGCCGCCAGGCCAGCTTCGGCTCGGCGCCCGGCTCCGCCGGGCGTGCCGGCACGATGGAGGCCCCGGCCACACCGAGCACGACGAGGGCGGCAGCCACGGCGAAGGCACGCGAGTACCCGGAGGTCAGCGCCTGGTCGCGCAGCGCGGCCCCGCGGGCCGAGGCCAGCACGGACTGAGTCCGGTCGACGGCCACCGTGGCGAGGACGGCCAGGCCGAGCGAGCCGCCCACCTGGCGCGACGTGTTCAGCACGCCGGAGGCCAGGCCTGCCTCGGCGCGGTCGACTCCCTCCGTGGCGGCGGAGGCGAGGGGCGTGAACATCAGCCCGACGGCGAAGGCCACCATCGTTCCGGCCCCGAACACGTCGGACCAGTAGCCGCCGCTGTGGCCGATGCCCGAGAGCCACACGAAGCCCCCGGCGCAAAGCAGCGACCCGGCGGTGAGCAGTGGCCGGGCCCCGGTTCGCGACACGAGGCGGCTGCTGATCTGTGTGGCGACGATGATCCCGAGGGCCATCGGCACGAAGGCGAGCCCCGCGCGCAGGGCGCCGTAGCCGAGCACGTTCTGCATGTAGAGCGACAGGAAGTACCACATGGAGAAGAACCCGGCCGCCACGAGGAGCATCACCACGTTGGCGCCCGTCACCGCGCGAGAGCGGAACAGCCGGAACGGTACGAGCGGCGTGGCGGCCACTTTCAGCTGGATGACGGCGAAGATGCCAAGGAGGATGGCGGCGCCAACCAGGATGCCCAGGGTCCGTGCCGATCCCCAGCCGGACGTGTCGGTGCCGACGATGGCGTAGACGAGGAGGGCGAGCCCGGCGGTGGCGGTCACCGCACCCGCCACATCGAGACAGGTCGCGCTCGGTCGGCGGACCTCGGTGAGCGCCGCCACCGCGACAACGAGGCCGGCGGCGCCGATGGGCACGTTGACGAAGAGCACCCACCGCCACGAGAGCTCGGCGGTGAGGACGCCGCCGAGGATGGCCCCGGCCGCGCCCCCGGCCCCGGCGACGGCGCTCCAGACGCCGAGCGCCCGCGCCAGGCGCTCGCCCGAGTAGGAGGTCACGATGATGGTGAGCGTCGCCGGCGAGAGCACGGCGCCGCCCACGCCCTGGAGGGCCCGCGCCGTGGTGAGCCACGCCGAGTCCGTGGCCAGCCCACCGACCAGGCTCGCCACCGTGAAGAGCGACAGCCCGAAGAGGAACACCCTCCGGCGGCCGTAGAGGTCGGCGGCACGCCCGCCCAAGAGGAGGAACCCGGCGAAGGTGAGCACGTAGGCGTTCACCACCCACTGCAGGCCCGTCGAGCTGTAGTGGAGGTCGCGCCCGATGGAGGGGAGCGCCACGTTCACGATCGAGACGTCGAGGACGACCATGAACTGGGCGACGCAGGCGACGGCCAGTACCACCCACTGCGGGTACCGGGGCGCGGGAGGCTGGGGTCCGGGGGCGGTCATCCCCCCAGTCTGCTCCGCCGGCGACCCCGCCGTTGCCGGTGCAGCCGCAACGGGGTGCCGTGTCCGTTCAGTTGTCGGTCGGTCGCCCGCCGTTGATGGTGTCGCCGCCGTCGGCTGTCAGAGAGACCGACATCCGGCTGACGTGCTGGCTCACCGCCGATGGCCACCCGGCGCGGGTCGTCTTTGCCGGCCGGGTTGGACGTCGTTACTGTCGCGGCAGCGGCGTCAGACAGCTGGGGGGCACCGGGCGGAGTGAAGGACCGTGCCGCCCGTCCGCGGGACCATGATGGCGCCCATGGCCATACCGCAGCGGCCCAAACGACTCGAGGGACAGGAGGCAGGCATGACCGATGCCAGCGTGGTCCGCATGAGCGTGCGGCAGGACGCCAGCAAGCTGCGTGGGTTGGGGCTCTCGTGACCTACCGTGTGATCCACTACGGCACCGGCTTCTCGGGCGTCCACGCCCTTCGCGGCATCATCACCCATCCCGAGTTGGAGCTCGTGGGCTTGGTCGTGCACAGTCACGACAAGGTCGGCAGGGACGCGGGCGACCTGTGCGGCTTGGACCCGATCGGGGTGGCGGCCACCGGGGACCTCGACGAGGCCATCGCCCTCGACGCCGACGCCTTCTGCTACATGGCGACCACCCACGGCCGGCTGAAGGTGGCGCTGGCCGAGCTGTGCGCCATCCTCGAGTCCGGGAAGAACGTGGCCACCACCTCCTTCGGCGCCCTGATCCATCCGCCCTCGGCCCGTCCGGACGTCCTGGAGCGGATCCGGGGGTCGGCCGTCGCCGGGGGGGCGACCGTGCTGTCCACGGGCATCGACCCCGGGTTCTTCAGCGACTACCTGCCGGTGATCATGAGCGGCTGCTCCCAGCGGATCGACTCCATCCGGATCTACGAGCTGGCCGTGTACGAGTCGGGCCATCAGAGCGACGAGGTGGCGTTCGACATCTTCGGCTTCGGCCAGCCGATCGGCACGGTCCCACCCATCGTCGATCCCGGTGGCCTGCGGAGCAACTGGGGCGGCGTGGTGACGTCCATCGCCGAGCAGCTCGGCGTCACCCTGGAGGGGATCGAGACGAGCCACGAGATGTGGGCTGCCGAGGAGGGCTTCGACTACCAGGGGCGCCGGATCGAGCCCGGCACCATCGCCGCCATGCGGTTCGAGATCGCCGGGATGGTCGGGGGAAGGGCCAAGGTCGCCGTCGAGCACGTGACGCGCACCCGTCCGGGCCAGGCCCCGGCGTGGGCGAGCCCGCTGCAGGGCGACGCCTACCGCGTGGTCGTGGACGGCTCGCCGCGGATCGACTGCGAGTTCCAATTCCGGGAGGGCGATGACCACCTGGCCGGAGGCTTCAACATCACGGCCATGCGGGCCGTCAACGCCATTCCCCTGGTTTGCCAGGCCGACCCCGGTATCGTGTCCGTGTTCGATCTCCCGCCCGTCACGGGGCGGGGCCGGGTCAGCTCGTGAGACGCTCGCCGAGCTCGTGCCCGAGACGCTCGCCGAGCCGAGGGCGGCCCGGTCGCCCCGCCGGCTGCCGTTCGTCGAGCGACCGCCGGCGCTGACCGGCCAGCTCCCTGACCAGGTTGGCGAGGCGTGCCTGGAGCTCCCTGGGCTGGTAGGAGCCTCTGCGGAAGCGCTGCTCGTAGAGGGGGACCAGCTCTGGCCGGCTGGCACGGAGCCAGCCCATGACGTGGTCGCGGACCCCGGGCCGCAGGTGGAGCGCAACGGCGCTCACGGATGCGGCGCCTGCTGCCGTGCACGCCTCGACGACCTCGCGGACCTGCTCGTCGCCGTCGGACAGGCCTGGGAGAACCGGGGCGACCAGGACCCCGCACTCCACCCCGGCCTGGTTGAGGCGCCGCACGACGTCGACCCGCTTGTCCGGTGGCGGGGTACCCGGCTCAGTGAGCCGCCAGACGTCGCGGTCGAGCGTGCCGATCGACACGTTGAGGCGGACCGAGGTGCGCGTCGATGCCTCGACCAGCAGGTCGAGGTCGCGCAGCACGAGGCTCGACTTGGTGAGGATGCTGAAGGGGTTGCGGGCATCGGCCAGGGCCCGCACGATCCCCCTCGTCAGGTGGTACTTGCCCTCCGCCTTCTGGTACGGGTCGGTGTTGGTGCCCATCGCGATGTGGTCGCCGCCCCACCTGGGGGCGCGCAGCTCGGCCCGGAGCCGCTCGACGGCGTTCACCTTGACGACGATCCGGCGGTCGAAGTCCTCACCGATGCCGAGGCCGAGGTACGCGTGGGTCGGCCTGGCGAAGCAGTACACGCAGGCGTGCCCGCACCCGCGGTACGGGTTGATCGTGTACCGGAAGGGCATCCTGCTCGAGGCCGGCACCGCGTTGATGATCGTCCGGGCGTTCACGTGGAGGAACTCGGTGCCCTCGAACGCGCCGGTCCCAACGTGGCGCCCGACCGCCGACTCGTCGGGGAACAGGGTGCCCGCCTCGTCGTCTTCGGCCAGCCGCCAGCGGAGGCCGCCGCGCCCTGCGCGCGAGCCGGCGACCGTCACTCGGGTGGAAGCTCCGTCGGCGCGCACGCCAACCACTCTAGCGAACACCTGTTCGTATGGGAAGGGCCCGCGAACCCCGGGGCCGATGCTGCCGCGGTCCCCCGGGCGTCAGGTAGGCGGCGGTAGCCTTGCGGGTCTGTGGCGACGACGAAGAGCCCTTCGGCAGGCCGGCGCTCGCCGTCCCACGTAGCGTCGAGAGGCCGGGAGGCGCCGGCAGGACGTGCCGGTCCCGGGTCCAGGTCCCCGCGGCGCGCCCGCAGGTCGCGGCCCGAGGTCCTGCAGGACCACGCCGCCGACCTCTGGGCCGTCGCCCTGGTGGCGGCGGGGGTGCTGCTCGGCCTGGCCCTCTACGGCGGCGCTGCGGGCTCCGTCGGGCGAGGAGTGGACACCGGGCTCGGGTACGCCGTCGGCTGGACCCGCTTCGTCCTGCCGCCGGCCGCGGCCGTGGCGGGCGTGTGGGCGATCGCGGGGCGCCAGCGCCCGGACGCCCTCCGCAGCGGGATCGGGGCGGCGCTCGGGGTGGCGAGCGTGTCGGGCCTGGCCGAGCTGGCCGGGGGATCGCCGCACTTCCATGCCGGCCACGGTGCGCTGGCGGGCGCCGGAGGCATGCTCGGGGTCCTCGTCGGCCGTCCGCTGCAGCTCGGCCTCGCGACCGGGGGGGCGGTCGTGGTGCTCGTCGCGCTGTGGCTGGTGGCGGTGGTGCTGGCGACGGGCGTCACCCTTCGGGGGCTCGCCTCCGGGCTGGCCTCGACGGCCTCGGTGCTCGGGAGCGTGAGGGGCCGCCGGGGCGCAGGCCACGACGACCGTGCCGAGGGCGACCCGGCGGGTCGGGCGAGGATCGCGGGACCGGCGGGCGACGACCCCTCGGACGGCGTTGGCGGCGAGGTCGCCGGTGCCCGCCTCGCCGACCTGGCTGGGCATCGAGCGGTGCCGACGAGCGAGGGCGAGCCGGTCCTCGGAGAGGGGGCGGGAGGGACCGGGGTGGAGGCCCCCGGTGCCGAAACCAGGCGCGCCGCCGACGACGTGGCGGTGGAGCTCGGCGGCTCCGCCGGCGAGGGGCAGCCGGCGACATCCGACCAGGTGATGGGTCCGGTGGCGGGGGAGTGGCGACTGCCGCCGCGGCACCTCCTGCAGCGCTCGCGTCAGCAGCGCCTCGACGAGCGCCAGCTCGATCTGGCCGGCGAGAGCCTCGTGGCGGCGCTGGCGGCGCACGGCGTCGACACGCGCCTGGTCGGCCGGACGGTGGGGCCCACGGTCACCCGGTTTGCCCTCGAGCTCGGCCCCGGGGTGAAGGTCGCGCGCGTCACGAGCCTGTCCAGGGACATCGCGTACGCCATGGCCTCCCCCGACGTCCGGATCCTCGCCCCCATCCCGGGACGCTCCGCGATCGGCGTGGAGGTGCCCAACCGCCAGCGCCAGCTCGTGGCGCTCGGGGACATCCTCGCCTCCCCCGAGGCAGCGGCGGCCACCCACCCCCTCGAGGTGGCGCTCGGCCGCGACATCGCGGGGCGTGCGGTCATGGTGAACCTCGCACAGATGCCCCACATCCTGATCTCGGGGGCCACGGGCTCGGGCAAGTCGTCGTGCATCAACTCGCTCATCACCTCCGTGCTGATGCGCGCCACCCCCGACCAGGTGCGGATGATCCTGGTCGACCCCAAGCGGGTCGAGCTCGGCCAGTACAACGGGCTGCCACACCTGCTCACCCCGGTGGTCGTCGACCCGAAGAAGGCCGCCAACGCACTGGCGTGGGCCGTGAAGGAGATGGAGCGGCGCTACGACCTCCTGGCCGAGTACGGCATGCGCGACATCACCGGGTTCAACGAGGCCTACGACCGCGGCGATCTCGGACCCTTGTCCGCTGCGTCGGTGGAGGAGCGGTCCGCCGAGGCCGCGGCCCGCGCCAGGGCACGCGCCCGCGCGGTCGACGGCGGCGATCCGGAGGTCGCCTCGGCGGCAGGCGTGCCGGCCGGCACCGAGCCCGACGATGCGGAGGTGAAGCCGGAGCCGGGCCCCGAGCGGCTTCCCTTCGTGCTCGTGGTGGTCGACGAGCTCAACGACCTGATGATGGTGGCGGCCCGCGACGTCGAAGAGTCCGTGGTCCGCATCGCCCAGATGGCCCGGGCGGTCGGCATCCACCTGGTGCTGGCCACCCAGCGCCCGTCGGTCGACGTCATTACCGGCGTGATCAAGGCCAACGTGCCGAGCCGGATGGCCTTCTCGGTGTCGTCGCTGGCCGACAGCCGGGTCATCCTCGACCAGCCTGGCGCCGAGCGGCTGATCGGCAAGGGGGACATGCTCCTGCTGACGGCGTCGTCGAACGTCCCGAGGCGTATCCAGGCCCCGTGGGTGTCCGAGGAGGAGGTGCGCTCGGTCGTTGCGTTCTGGCGCCGGCAGGGGCGCACGCCCGAGCAGGTGGTCGGCATTGGCGACGTGGAGGAGGGGCCCGGCACCCGTGCCGCGGGCGACAACGACGACGACGAGCTGCTCCAGGCCGCGATGGAGCTGGTCGTCCGCTCGCAGCTGGGCTCGACGTCGATGCTCCAGCGCAAGCTGCGGGTCGGCTTCGCCAGAGCCGGCCGGCTGATGGACCTCCTCGAGCGCCGGGGCGTGGTCGGACCCTCAGAGGGCTCCAAGGCCCGCGCCGTGCTCATGACGCCCGAAGAGCTCGACGCGCGGCCAGAGTGACCGCCGGTGAGGTCGTCGCGCTCGCGCGCCCGCCGGCGGAGGAGCCCTGCCGCTGCGGAGGCGT
>DATGLW010000119.1:0-23537 GCA_035293965.1 Acidimicrobiales bacterium | reverse complement strand
CGTGGGACGGCACCGAGCTGTGGGTGGCGCCCTTCGGCCCGGACGCCCGGGTGGGAGCGGCCCGCCTGGTCGCCGGGGGCAGGGCGGAGTCGATCTCCCAGCCGAGGTGGAGCCCCGACGGCCGCCTGCACTTCCTGTCGGACCGCAACGGCTGGTGGAACCTCTACGTCGACGACGGTCGGGGCGGCCGCCCCCTCGCCCCGCGAGCGGCGGAGCTCTGCGGGCCGGACTGGGCGCTCGGCGAGTCGAGCTACGTGTTCTTGCCCGACGGCCGGCTCGTGGCGACGTGGTCGTCGGGGGGCTTCGGGCACCTCGGTGTGCTCGAGGGCGACGAGCTCGTCGAGGTCCCCACGCCCTACTGTGCCTTCTCGTCGCTGGCCGCCCTCGACGGTGGCGTCGCCGCCGTGGCCGGCTCGCCAACCGAGGAGCCGGCGGTCGTGCGCATCGACGTGGCCTCGGGGTCGGCGGAAGTGCTCCGCCGGAGCCGCCCTCCCCTCATGGACCCGGGCGACGTGTCGGCGCCCGTGGCGATCGAGTTCCCGAGCGAGGGGGGCCGGACGGCGCACGCCCTCTTCTACCGGCCCGCGCACCGCGACACCACGGGACCCGACGGCGAGCGGCCCCCGCTCGTGGTGACGTGCCACGGCGGGCCCACCGGTGCGGCCTCGCCCGTGCTCGACCTGGGCGTGCAGTTCTGGACGAACCGGGGCCTCGCGGTGGCCGCGGTCGACTACGGGGGCAGCGCGGGGTACGGCCGCCCGTACCGGGAGCTGCTCCGGGGCGCCTGGGGGATCGTGGACGTCGACGACTGCGTCGCGGCGGCGCGATGGCTGGCCGATCGCGGCGAGGTCGACGGGAGGCGCATGGTCATCCGGGGGCGGAGCGCCGGAGGGTTCACCGCGCTTGCGGCGCTCACCTTCCGCGACGTGTTCGCCGCCGCCGCCAGCCACTACGGCATCGCCGACCTCGCGGCGCTCGCCCGCGACAGCCACAAGTTCGAGTCGCACTACCTCGATTCCCTGGTCGGCCCCTGGCCGGCGGCGGAGGCGGCCTACCGGGCCCGCTCGCCCGTGCACCATGTCGACCTGGTGGACCGCCCCCTGATCCTGTTCCAGGGCCTCGAGGACCCGATCGTGCCCCCGGCCCAGGCCGAGGCGATGGCCGGCGCGCTGCGGGCGAGGGGCGTGCCCGTCGCCTTCCTCGCCTTCGAGGGCGAGCGCCACGGGTTCCGCCGGGCGGACACCGTCGTGGCGGTGGCGGAGGCCGAGCTCTCCTTCTACGGCCAGGTCCTGGGCTTCGAGCCCGCCGACGCGATCCAGCCGGTGCACATCGAGCCGCTGCCCATCGAGCGAGCCGGTGCGCCGCCGGCCCCGCCCGCTCGCTGAGCTGGCGGGATCCTTGCTGAGCCGGCTCCCCGCCTGGCCCGCCCCGGGCGCCCGCGACCAGGCTCGACCGGGGTGGCGCGCGTTGGCTAGAAACGGCGTGCGCACCAGGTGCCAGGAGGAAGGGGGCGACGATGAAGCTGCAGGATCATCGTGACCATCGCCGAGCCGGCTCGCCAGGGCGGCCACCGGCTCCCGTGGCTGGCGGGGTCGCCTGATGCCCGGGCCGGCCGAGCTCTTCGACCTGTCGGGCAAGGTGGCCGTGGTGACGGGGGGCGGACGCGGGATCGGGCGCGCCATCTCCCAGGGGCTGGCCGAAGCCGGTGCCGACGTGATCATCGCCAGTCGCAACCTCGAGAACTGCGAGCGGGCGGCGCGCGAGATCGCCGAGTCGACGGGCCGCCGGACCTGGGCGCGCCAGCTCCACGTCGGCCGATGGGACGCCATCACGGCCTTCGCCGAGGAGGCCTGGCACCACTTCGGCAAGGTCGACGTGCTGGTCAACAACGCCGGGATGTCGCCCCTCTACGACGACCTCCGCTCGGTCACCGAGGACTACTGGGAAAAGGTGGTCGGCGTCAACCTGAAGGGTCCCTTCAAGATGACGGTGGAGTTCGGCACGCGGATGTTCGAGGGCGCCGGCGGCTCCATCATCAACCTGAGCACCCTCGCTTCCCTCCAGCCGCAGCCGAACACCATCCCCTACGGGGCAGCGAAGGCAGGGCTCAACATCATGGCCAAGGGGTTCGTACGCGCATGGGGCATGAAGGTGCGCGTGAACACGATCATCCCCGGTGCCTTCCGGACCGACGTCACGCGGTTCTGGGCATCGATCCCCGAGGGGATCGCCGAGCCCGAGCAGATGATCGGCGCCGTGGTCTTCCTGGCCAGCGACGCCTCGAGCTACACGACCGGCGCCGAGCTCAAGGTGGCGGGCGCCGTCCCCTGAACGGCTCTGCACGCCAGGGCAGGCCGAAAGGACTTTCGGGCCGAGCCCGACCGAGGAGGAGGGGGAGGGGGAGGAGGAGATCCATGGAGGTGAACGCGATCGCACTCACGTTCCTCGACATCCCCGCCGAGCTGACACGCGAGTACAACCGCTGGTATGACCTCGACCACATGCCCGAGCACGTGGCGAAGGCCGACGTGCTGATGGGCCGACGCTACGTCAGCCCTGCGTCGCTCAAGGGCCTGCCCGGCGCGCTGGTGCACGAGACGTTCGGTGCCGACGCCCCGTACGCGACCATCTACTTCCACGGGGGGCCACTCGACTTCGACAGTCCCCAAGCGCGCGAGCTGTGGACGACCCTCGACCGCAGCATCGTGAAGCAGGGGCGCTACTGGCGCGAGGGTCGAGCCGTCAACAGCACGCGCTGGCGGCTGGCCCGGTCGGTCGCCCGGCCGTCGGTGCTGGTGAGCGAGCGCGCCGTCCCCTACCTCGCCCACCGGGGCGTCATCTTCGCCTACGGGAGGGCACCGTCTGTCGAACGCCGCCAGGAGGCGGTCGACTGGTGGGAGCGCACGCACCTCGTCGACCTCTTCGCCGTGCCCGGCCTGCTCGCGGCGATGCGCTTCGACCCGGCGGCCGGTGGCGACCCGGCCACCTTGCTGCACGTGCTGCTCTGCGAGGACCCGCCCGGCCGCGTGCTGGCCCGCATCGAGGAGGCGAAGCGCACCGCCGTCGCCCTCGGCCGGTTCCCGCCCCACAAGGGCGCCTACGAGCCCCTCGCCTTCGTTCCCTACGACCTGGTCGTGCCCCTCGAGTACGACTTCGAGCTGGCAGACGACTGAGGGGGCCCGCAGGGCCCACCTGCCCGCAGGGCCCACCTGCCGGCTGGCACCCCACCTGCCGGCTGGCACCCCACCGGAGCAGGCGCCCCACCGGAGCAGGCGCCCCCCGGGGCTGGCACCCCACCGGGGCAGGCGCCCCACCGGGGCAGGCGCCCCACCGGGAGCCGAGGGTCAGCCGGCGCACCTCGCACAGGTGCCGAGCACGTCGAGGCGGTGGGCCTCCGCCCGGAACCCGGTGCCGTTGGTCAGCGCGTCGAGCGCCGCGTCGAGGCCCTGCTCGATCCGCCTGGGCGCCTCGAAGTCCTCGACGGTCCCGCAGCTCACGCACACCAGGTGGTGGTGGTGGTGCCCGGTCAGCTCCTCGGCGAGCTCGAAGCGCGAGTACTCGTCGCTCCCGAGCACGCGGCGCACGACGCCTGCCTGCTCGAGCAGTGCCAGGTTGCGGTAGATGGTGCTCTGCGGGAGCCGTCCCTCGGCCGCGGCCAGCTCGGCCGTGGTGACGGGGCGGGTCGAGGTCGCCAGGGCGTCGACGAGGAGCCGGCGCCCGGGTGTGTAGCGCTGGCCGACGCGGCGGAGCCGGGTGGCGACCCGGGCGTGCAGGTCCTCGACCATCGAGCAATCATACCCGGTGCACGAAGCACTTGCAATGAGAACTGTTCTCGTTCTAGCGTCGGGCGCCATGCGGGCACGACCCTGGCACGCGCGCTGCCGGCCCCTGGCCGCCTGGCTGCACGCCGGCCCGGCGATGTTCGGCCGGCTGGCGTCTTGGACGCGCGGCCGGCTGGCGTCTTGGACGCGCGGCCGGCTGGCCGCCATCGGGGGTCCGGTGGGGTTCGGGCTGGCAGCCGCCTGCCTTGCTGCATGCAGCACCACGATCGGCAGCACCACGCCCTCGGGGAAGCTGCAGATCGTAGCCGGTGAGAATTTTTGGGGGAACATCGCCGCCCAGATCGGCGGCCCCCACGTCGCGGTCACGTCGATCCTGTCCGACCCCAACGCAGATCCCCATCTCTACGAGTCCTCGGCCGCCAATGCCCTTGCCGTGGCGGAGGCGGGCCTCGTCATCCGGAACGGCGCCGGCTACGACGACTGGCTGTCCCAGCTGCTCGGCTCGACGAGCCACGCGGGGCGGCGCGTCGTGACGGTCTCCCGCGTGCTCGACATGACGGGCACGGGCGTCAACCCGCACTTCTGGTACGACATCCCGGAGATCCCCAGGGTCGCACGAGCCGTCGAGACAGCGCTGGCCGAGCTCGCGCCGGCTCACGCCAAGGCCTTCGCCGGCAACCTGGTCGTCTTCGACCGATCCCTCGGCCCGCTCGAGGCGGTGATCGCCGAGATCCGCCAGCGCTACCCGGGGTACCCGGTCGCCTACACCGAACGGGTCCCCGGCTACCTGCTGCGAGCCGCCGGCCTCCACGACGAGACGCCCCTCGGCTTCGCCACGGCCGTCGAGGACGGCAACGACCCGAGCCCCGAAGCCTCCCTGGCCATGGACAGCCTCGTGACGGGGCACAAGATCAAGGTGCTGCTGTACAACGCCCAGACCGTCTCCGCGGTGACCCAGCACGTCGAGAACCTGGCCCGCACGGCTGGTGTCCCGGTGGTCGCGGTCACCGAGACCATGCCGCCGTCGGACGCCACCTACCAGGCCTGGCAGCTGGGCCAGGCACGGGCGCTGCTCCGGGCGCTCGGGAGCCGGCCGTGAGGGGTGGGGCAGCGATCGAGTTGCGGGGTGCCACGCTGCGCGTCGGCCACCACCTGGTCTGGGAGGGCCTCGACCTCGACATCGCCCCAGGCGAGTGCCTGGCAGTCCTGGGACCGAACGGCGCGGGCAAGACCAGCTTGCTCAAGGTGCTGCTCGGCCTGCTCCCCCTGAGCGGCGGCACCGCAGCGATCGACGGGCACCCGCCGGCGCGCGGCAGCCCGTCAGTCGGGTACGTCCCCCAGCAGCGCGCCTTCGACCGCGACCTCCCCATCCGAGGCCGGGACCTGGTCGGCCTCGGCCTCGACGGGCACCGCCACGGCCTGCCGCGGACGAAAGCTCGCCGGGTGGGCCAGGTCATCGACGCGGTCGGCGCCAGCAGCTACGCCAGCGCGCCCATCGGGCTGCTCTCGGGCGGCGAGCAGCAGCGCCTGCGGATCGCCCAGGCGCTGGTGGGTGACCCGCGCCTGCTGCTGTGCGACGAGCCGCTGCTCTCCTTGGACCCTTCCTCCCAGGGCGAGGTCGTGTCGGTGATCGACGCATACCGGAGGACCCATGGCGCGACGGTGGTCTTCGTCACCCACGAGATCAACCCCGTGGTCGGCGTGATCGACCGCGTCCTCTACGTGGCCGGCGGGCGTTGGGCCGCGGGCAGCGCCGCAGAGGTGATGACGAGCGCGTCCCTCTCCCGGCTCTACGGGAGCCACATCGACGTCATCGAGGTGCACGACCGCATCGTGGTCGTCGGCGGGAAGGACGGCGACATCCACCACCTCGACCTCGAGCACCCCGACGGGCACCGCGATCGCCCGCGCCATCGCGGCTCGGCCGACCGGGAGCCAGGCCCGTGAGCATCGGCTTCTACCTCGCCCAGCCCTTCGCCCAGCACGCCCTGCTGGCTGCGACCCTCGTGGCCGTGACCGGTGGGCTCGTCAGCCCCTTCGTGGTCACCCGGGGCATGTCCTTCGCCGTCCACGGCACTGCGGAGCTCGCCTTCACCGGAGCCGCTGCGGGCCTCCTCGTCGCGAACAACGCCGTCGCCGGCGCACTCGTGGGCTCCCTGGTCGTGGCCGCCCTCATCGCCACCCTGGGCAGCCGCCCGCGCGAGCGCGACTCGGCCATCGGCGCCATCCTCGCCTTCGGCCTGGGCGTCGGGGTGCTCCTGCTCAGCTACTACCACGGCTTTGCCACCGCGGCGACCAACATCCTCTTCGGCAACATCTTCGGGGTCTCGGGCAGCCAGCTGCTGGTGCTGGTCGGGATCGGCGCCGCGGTGGCCGTCGTCATGGGGATCTGGTACCGTCCCCTCCTCTTCGCCTCGATCGACCCCGAGGTCGCCGAGGCCCGAGGGGTGCCCGTGCACCGCCTGGGCCTTCTCTTCCTGCTCGTGCTCGCCCTCACGGTGACCGGGGCCGCCCAGGTCGTGGGCACCCTGCTCGTGCTCAGCCTGGCCATCACCCCTGCTGCGGCCGCTCAGCGGCTCTCGGCCAACCCGCTGCTCGTGGCCGCGCTCTCCGTGGGCTTCGCCGTCGTCGCCGCAGATGGGGGGCTCGTGGCCAGCTTCGAGGCGTCCAACGTCAAACCGAGCGTGTTCATCACGGCGTTCAGCTTCGCCATCTACCTCCTCGCTCGCCTCGCCGGGCCGGCGCTGCGCGAGAAGCGAGGACGGCGAGGACAAGACGAGCGCCACGGTCGCCGCGCCCGTGCGCACCTCGGGCCCGCTCAGCACGCGGGTCCCGTCACCACGCGCATCGACGCGGAGGAGGGCGGCTGACGCGCATCGACGAGCGGCGCCGGGGAATATAGGGTCGTGGGGAGGTGGTCCGGCCGGCATGCACCGAGCCGAGGCTGCACTCCGCCGACCGAGGTCACGCACCGCAAGGAGCACACGCACCGCAAGGAGCACACGCACCGCAAGGAGGAGCCATGGCACTGCCCGCTCGACGCACCGCTCGCCCGACAGGGCTGTGGGACCCCTTCGCCGCCCTCGAGGACCTGTCCGAAGAGATGAGCCGCCTGCTCACCAACGTCTTCCCCGACGTGGGACGGATCAGCGTCAACGCATGGTCGCCTCCGGTGGACGTCGAGGAGACTGACGACGCCTACCTGGTCGAAGCCGACATGCCGGGTGTCAAGCCAGAGGACGTGACCGTCGAGGTGCAGGGCAACGACCTGCGCATCGCCGGCCGCGTGGAAGAGGAACCCCAGCGGCGCCGCTCGCGGCGAGCCTCGCAGTTCGATTACCGCCTCACGTTGCCAGGCGAGGTCAACACCGAGTCGTGCCAGGCCGAGCTGGAGCACGGCGTCCTCAGGCTCCGCCTGGCGAAGAGCGCGGCCGCGGTCCGCCACCGCATCCCCGTCCAGTACGCGGCGCGCGCGGAGCTGAGCGGGGGGCAGGAAGGTTACGAGCAGCACGACGAGGAGCACCACGGTTAGGACCGCGGCGCCGGCGTTGGCCGGCCTCCTCGCGACCACGTTGCTCGCGTCCTGCGGGGGCACCGGGTCGCGCGCCACCACGTCGAGCTCGCGCGCCCGAGCGACCACGGGCACCACGACCACGACGAGCGCCCCCGCGCCGACCACGACCACCGTTCCGGCGCCGACCAGCACGACTGCAGGGGTCACCACGTGCCAGCCCTCCCAGCTCCGAATCGCCCAGTCGGGGTTCCAGGGTGCCGCCGGCACCATCGAAGTCACCTTCTCCCTCGTGAACACCTCGTCCGCACCCTGCACCATGCACGGCTACCCGGGCATGCTCCTGCTCGGGGCCGGTGGGGCACCACTCCCCACTGCCGTGGTGCGGGGCGGGGGCCTCGCCTTCGAGGACCTCCCCGTCGGCGACGTCGCCCTGTCGCCCGGGCAGGCGGCCTACTTCAACGTCGGCTACAGCGACGTCACGACCGACGCCACGACCTGCTCGATCGCAGCGCAAGTGGCGATCACCCCGCCAGGTGCCACCTCGCACGCGGTCGTGGCGGTCTCCCCCGACGTCAATGCGTGCAACGGCGGCACGCTCGACGTCTCGCCGGTGTTCGCCGCCACGGACGCCGCCGCGACCATGACGACGGCCCCGGCGCCGTAGCCGGTGTTCGCCGCCACGGACGCCGCCGCGACGATGACGACGGCCCCGGCGCCGTAGGCCGCCGGCGCGCCGGCGCGCCAGCGAGTGGAAGCCATCGGATGCCGCCGCCTGCGCTCGCCGAATGGACGCCGGTCGCCGACGGCGGACATGCTCTGGCATCCGCCACGCGGGGGCCGGCCACGCGCCACCGCTCACGAGCCCGAAGGGGGCCTGTGCAGCCCATCGACGCGCCCGAGGCGCCAGGAGATCCGAGATGACGCTCCCCTTCGCCGACCTCCTGCAGCTCGAGCCGAAGGGCGACGACCGCTTCGTGGTCCGCAGCAAGGGTGCCGGGTTCCTCTACGGCGGCCTGTCGATGGCGGTGGCCCTGCGCGGGGCGGCGGCGACGATCGGCGACGCCAAGGTGCCGATGTCGCTCCATGCCTCGTTCCTGGCCGGCGGCGAATGGGCGGGGCCTCACGAGCTGGCCGTCCAGCGCGTCAACGACAGCCGATCCTTCGCCACGCGGCGGGTCGAGCTCGTGAACTCGGGTCGCCTGGCTGTGGTGGTCGACGTCGTGTTCCACCGGCCCGATCCGGGCGAGGACTGGTCGCGGACAGCCCGGCCCCGACTGGCGCCGCCCGAGGAGCTGGCAGGCTCGCAGCTGCCGGCACCGGTCGACGTGGCCGAGGTCCGGCCGGCGCCCGGTCCGCCCCATCTGCTCGAACCCGAGCATCCGTACTGGTGCCGGGTGCACGACCTGCCGGGGGACCCGGTCCTGGGGGCCTGCGGACTGGCGTTCGTCTCCGACTACTGGGTGATCGCCACGCCGTTCTCGAAGGGCCGGCGCGCCGGCGAGCACCTGGTGAGCCTGACCCTGCAGCACACCTTGTGGTTCCACCGGCTTCCTGCCGACGGCGGATGGTGGTATGTCGACTGCGCGCCGCTGGCGCTGGCCGGCGGCCGCTACCTCAGCCGCGGGACGCTCCAGGCCCGAGACGGCACCCTCCTCGCCTCGTTCGTGCAGGGGGGTTTCGTCCGCCCACGCTCATCGCCGACGCGGCCGTAGGTTGCCACGTGACGGGGCGCCGGATCGCGGGCTCGATCGTGGCGAGCTCGTTGCTGCCCCACCCCCCGGGCCCCGACCTGGCGATGCCGGCCGAGGTGGGGCCTGCCAGGCAGCGGCCGCCCGGCCGGCGGCCACCTGCCGGGCGGACCCTCCGGGCGCTCGGGCGCAGCGACGAGGGTGGCCGGAGGCTGACGGTGCCGGCAGCTCGCATGCCGGCCTGGGCTTGCGCTCGCGTCGCAGCGGTCGCATCATGCAGCGACAAGGCAGCCGAACAGGGTGGACGGGTCACGCGCGCCGCCGCGGAGCCCGGCACCATGCGCCCTGGGCCGGCGCGACGGCGGGCGCGCACGCCTCGAGCTCGAGGGAGGGGAACGATGACGACGGGCACACCGGTGATCGACGCCGACGGCCACACCCTCGAGCCGCTGGACCTGCTCGACAGGTACTTGGACAAGAAGTACCGCGACCGGGTCGCCCTGGGCCCCGACGGGCGCCTCGTCGACGGCCGGCCCACCGCGCACCACCCGCCCGGGACCCTCGAGAGCCTGCGCTTCACCCCCGAGCTGATCGCCGCCCGCTTCGGCGACATTGCTGCGGAGGAGTTCAGCGCCCGGGCTGTCGTGAGGGCGCTGGACGTGGAGGGCATCGACGTGTCCGTCCTCTACGGTCCCCTCTACGACTGCTGGGTCGAGGGCATGGACCCCGAGCTCGCCTGCGCCATCGCCCGCGCGTACAGCAGGTGGCTGGTGGACTACTCGCAGGAGTCCGGGGGCCGCCTGCTCGGCGCGGCCCCCATCCCCTTCCACGACGTGGGCCTCGCCCTGCGCGAGCTCGAGTACGCCGCCGAGGAGCTCGGGCTGCGCGCGTTCTGGACGCGGCCCAACCCGGTCGGCGGACGGATGCTCGGCGACCGCCACTTCGACCCCATCTTCGACGCGATCGAGTCACTCGGCGCACCCCTCTCCTTCCACGAGGGCTCGGGATCGAAGATGCACAACATCGGGACGGACCGGTTCGAGAACAGCACGTGGCTGGAGCAGCACGCGTGCGTCCACCCGATGGAGCAGCAAATGCTGCTCGCATCGCTCATCGTCCAGGGTGTGCTCGAACGCCACCCTGCACTGCGGGTGGCGTTCATGGAGTCGGGTGCAGCCTGGGCGCCCGCCTGGCTCCATCGCCTCGACGAGCACGCCGAACTGGTCGCGTGGCGCGACGCGCCCTGGCTGACGGCCAAGCCCTCCGAGTACTTCGCGCGCCAGTGCTTCATCTCCTGCGACCCCGACGAGGCGCTGCTCTACCAGGTCGTCGACTACCTCGGACCTGACAACGTGATCTTCGCCACCGACTTCCCGCACCCCGACGCCATGTACCCGCACGCGGTGCGCTGCTTCCTCGATCTCCCCCGCGTCGGGCCGGACGTGAAGCGCCGCATCCTCTGGGACAATCCGCTGCGCTTCTACGGCCTTGACGGCGAGCGCCTCCCGAGGGCCTCCGGCTGAGGCCCGCTCCGCGCCGTCAGGAGCCCGGGGCACCAGACGAGCGCCGCCTGCCCCGCTCGTCGGCGGAGCCGTTCGCCACACCCCTCGCCACGCATGACCCGTGACGACCGCGCGCCGTGAGGCGCGCGGTCGAGGGCCCAGGCGCCGCCTGGCTCGGGCATCGGGAACGGGCTGGGTCAGACGGCCGGTTCCCCGAGCACGTGCTCGGCGTCCACGATGCGGTAGGCGTAGCCCTGCTCGGCCAGGAAGCGCTGGCGTCGAGCGGCGAACTCCTGGTCGTTGGTGTCGCGGGCGACCACGGAGTAGAAGTGCGCCGCCCGACCGTCGTGCTTGGGCCGCAGCAGGCGGCCCAGCCGCTGGGCCTCCTCCTGGCGGCTGCCGAAGGTGCCCGACACCTGGATGGCCACGCTCGCCTCCGGCAGGTCGATCGAGAAATTGGCCACCTTCGAGACCACGAGCACCGGGATCTCGCCCGCCCGGAAAGCGGCGAACAGGCGCTCGCGTTCGAGTGTCGGGGTGGCCCCGGTCAGCACGGGGGCCGACAGCCGTTCGCCGAGCACCTCCAGCTGGTCGAGGAACTGGCCGATCACCAGGGTCGGCTCGCCCGCCGCACGCGCCGCCGCGCACAACGCCTCGACGACCGCCAGCTTCGAGCGGGCCGTCGCCCCCGCTCGGTACTGTTCCGGCGGATCGGCGAGCGCGTAGGACATGCGCTCCTCGTCGGTCAACGTGACCCGCACCTCGGTGCACGACGCCGGCGCGATGTAGCCCTGGGCCTCCACGTCGCGCCAAGGCACGTCGAAGCGCTTGGGACCGATGAGGCTGAAGACGTCGCCCTCCTTGCCGTCCTCCCGGACCAAGGTCGCGGTCAGGCCGAGGCGGCGGCGGCTCTGGATGTCCGCCGTCATCCGGAAGACCGGAGCCGGCAGCAGGTGGACTTCGTCGTAGACGATGAGGCCCCAGTCCTCGGCCGACAGCGCGTCCATGTGCGGCGTGAGGCGGCCCCGCTTGGTGATCACGATCTGGTAGGTGGCAAGGGTGACGGGCCGGATCTCCTTGCGCTCGCCCGAGTACTCGCCGATGTCCCCGTCGGTGAGCGACGTGTGGGCGAGGAGCTCGGCACGCCACTGGCGCGCCGCCACCGTGTTCGTCACGAGGACGAGGGTGCGGCTGCCGATCGACGCCATCGCCGCCATGGCCACCGCCGTCTTGCCGGCGCCGCAGGGCAGCACCACCACCCCGCTGCCCGAGGCGACGAAGGCCGCGGCAGCCTGGCGCTGGTAGTCGCGCAAGGTGAAGCGCTCGTCCTCGCGCAGCGCGATGTGGTGCGGGCTCCCGTCCACGTAGCCCGCTCGGTCCTCTGCCGGCCATCCCAGCTTGATGAGGGCCTGCTTGAGCCGGCCGCGGTGCTCGCGGTAGACGACGATGGTCGCCGGGTCGATGCGGGGCCCGAGCAGCGGGGCAACCGTCTTGGCCCTCGCGACCTCCTCGAGCACGGGGCGGTCACCGGCCCGCAGCACCAGCCCGTGCTGCGCGTCGTCCTCGATCACGAGCCGGCCGTAGCGGGCGATGGTCTCGCTCACCTGCACGAGGAGCGACTCGGGAAGCGGGAAGCGCGACCAGCGCTGCAAGGAGCTGCAGACCGACGCGGCGTCGAGCCCGGCCGCCCTGGCGTTCCACAGGCCGAGCGGCGTCATCCGGTAGGTGTGCACGTGCTCGGGGGAGCGCTCCAGCTCGGCGAAGGCGGCGATCTCCCCCCGGCACTCCTCCGCGCCGGGGTGGTCGAGGTCCAGCAACAGCGTCTGGTCCGACTGGACGATCAGCGGCCCGCCCGCCGCTCCCCCCGCTGCACCCGGTTGGTTCACTGGATCCGGTCCTCCTCTGCCTCCGTCAGCACCCGGACCCATCCGATCCGGGCCAGCACGTACTTCTGCTCCGCCCAGCGCGGCGCCGCCAGGGCGACCATCACGCCACCCGACACGTCGAGGATGCTGACGGTCGCCTCGAAGGACTTCCCCGCCCCAGAGGTGTAGGAGATCCGGACGAGCCACTCCTCCTCTGCAGCGAGGACCAGCAGCTCGCGCACGGCGTCGGGGGCACGGACGATCTCCGACGGGCGGTGCCTTCCCTCGTGCCACTCCTCCTCGCCGCCGCCCCCGCCGGTGCCGACGAGGAGGTCCTCGAAATCGTCGAGGTCCTCGTCCTCGATCCCGAGCGCGTCGTCGCGGCCACCGGCGCTGGACGCGCCGGGAAGCCCGCTGCGCCCGAACCCCGGGGACGCCAGCAGGCTCGCTCCCGGCACCTCGTCCCACAGGGCCTCGGGGCCCTGCCCCGGGACGCCGTCGGGCTCGTCGGGGCGGCGCAGCACCGTCGGGATCTCCACCCGGGGGACCTGTCCGGGCCACGGGGGCGCCCCCCGCCGCCGACCCGTGGGCGTCGAGGCACCCCGGGGCGAGCGGAGCAGCCGGGCTACCAGTTCACGCCGGCTGGCCGCCCCGGCTCCCACACCGGCCTCAGGGCTCACACCGGCCGGTCCCGGTGGTCCGGCCCGGTCCCATCCGCCTTCGGTGCGAGCGCGCTCGTCGCCTGCACGCACCGGCGGCCCCGGGGCGCGCTGCGCGGGTGCCGCTCGTTGCGGGGCCACGGAGGTGCGCACGACGCTGCCGTCCTCGGCTTCGGCGACCGGCAGGTACCCGAGCCCCCGGAGCGCGCTCAGCACGGCATGGGGGGGCCGGTCGGAGACGAGGACCGTCGGGGCGATCTGGCGCAGCCCGAGCTTGCCGGCCTTCTTGGAGCGGTGGACCTCGGTCGCCAGCGCCGCGTCGTCGAAGCGGACGTAGCACCCAGCGGCGCCCAACCGGATGTGGCCGTGCCGCCGGTCGACGTCGCCGACGAGGTACTCCAGGGCCTGGGGCACTCCCTTGCCCGCGTGGGTGGCCAGGAAGGCCAGGATCTCGGTGGCAGTCCGCCCGGCGTCGAAGGCCCGGCGCACCGAGGCCTCGCTGAACCGGTAGACGGTCGCCGACCCACGGCTCTCCACGTCGGCCAGCAGGCCGAGCTCGGCCCGGACCGGAGCGGGGACCCGGCCGGTGGCCAGGGCGGTGAGGTCGGCCTGGAGGACCATCTCCCACGCCTCGGCCTCGGGGCTGGCGAGGGCTCTGCGGGCGGCCTCGGCGTCGCCGTGCAGCAGGGCCGCCGCGAGCGGGCTCGGCGAGCCCCCGACGACGAGCCCCAGCAGCTCCATCTCCGAGAGCGTCCACTCCACGGCGAGGGAGGGCGGGGCCACGGCCTCGCTCCACGCCAGCGGGGCGTCCCACGTCGCCACCTCGGCCAGGGCGGCGGCGGCGTCGAGCCTGCCGTGGCGCAGCTCGAGCACGAGGCGCAGCACGGTCCGCCGCTGCTCGGGCACCGCTCGGGACCGGCTGCCGCCGGCCAGGGCGGGAACGACCTTGCCGCGGACGTCGACGGCGCCGGCGAGGCTGGCGGGCACCGTGGCCGCCAGCCAGGCGCGGGCGAGCGCCCACCAGCGGTCCGCGCTGGTGAGCTCGAGCCAGTGGTCAGCGGCGGGGGTCGGGAGGACCATCCCTTGGCGAGGGTCCTCCACGACCAGCCCCGCAGCTGCCGCCACCTCCACCAGGCGGAAGGCATCGCGTTCGGGCACCTCGAGGTCGGCAGCGAGCCGCCGCACCTCACGGACCCCGACGCCGCCGGACTTGAGCACCGCAGCAGGACGCGAGCCCCAGCACTCCACGATGCGCTCGACCACCGTGACGAGCGCGGCCGCCCTCGCCTCGACGGCGGGCGCCGGGGGATCGGCGAGCGGCGCCAGGTCGAGCACGGGTCTGCGGTAGGAGCCCGGCGCGAAGGGGTGCCCGCCGCGCAGCGCCAGCCCCACCTCGCGGGGCATCGACGCCGTCGCCCAGGTCTCGCGGTAGACGAGCCCGTGCTGGAGCAGCCAGGCGGCCGCACCGGACGCCGAGCGGCGGTAGGGATCGGCGGCCAGGGGCCAGGGCAGCGTCAGGGGCCGCGAGCTGGCTGAGAGGCTTCGGGCGAGCGCGCGCGCCTCGGATGGCGCCGCGTCGACGAGCGAGGAGACGGCAGCCGCGTCGGACAGGAAGCCGACGAGCGCGCCGACGAGCTCGGCCTTGCGCCTGGAAGCGGACCACCTGCCGACCGCCCGCAGGATCGTCTCGAGGTCGCCGACCGTGAGCCGTTCCACGAGCTGGGCCGCGGGCGGGCCGAGGGCCCCCGCGCCGACGATGGCGAGCAGGGCCGGGTGGACGCAGAGCTCGTCGTCCCCGACCACCGAGACGAGCTGACGGGCGGCCAGCCACTCGAGGGCGCGGTGGACTTCGGGCTCGGCTCCCGGTCCCACCAGACGGCACACGCCGGCCACCCGTGCGTGCTTCTCCCCGAGGATGGTGAAGACCTGGGCGAGCTGCAGGACGGATCGATCAGCCTGCAGGAGCACCCGCTGGACGCTCGGGACCGAGAGCGCACGGACCTCGAGGTCGTCGATCGACGGCGGCGCCGGGTCGGCGAGATCGGGCCGCAGCTCGAGCAGGGCTTCGAGGCGCTGCTCGTCCAGCGCCCCCAGGTCCTCTACGTGAGCCGGCGCACCCCGACGCTCCCCTGGCGCAGCCGACCGGACGGGGACGTGCCTCGTTGCCTTCGCTCGTGCGTTGGGCACCGCATTCCTCTCGGATGTCGTCTGGCTGGATCGTTCGCAGCGAACCGTCCGACACCCGGCTACGCCATCGCCGGGTCACGGTAGCAACCCGGCGCACCGGGACCGGTGATGCCGACTGACCTGGGCCGGCAGCGCAGCCACCGCGCGGCCGCTGCTCGGCGGGGTCCGGTTGGCAGGTCACCTCCGCGCTTCGCACCGCCTGCTCAGGAGGGTGCACGCCGCATCGCGGGCCCGCGGCCCGGATCAGCTGGACGACGGGAGCGGCGGCGCGGCCCGGATCAGCTCGACGACGGGAGCGGCGGCGCGGTCTGGATCAGCCCGATGACGGGAGCGGCGGCGCGGCCCGGATCAGCTCGATGACGGGACCGGCGGTGCCCCCCGGCGGCTCGAGGTAGGCGAAGGAGACCTCACCGCTCTCGCCGGCAAAGGTGGTCACCCATCGATCCGCCTCCATGGCGGCGCGGGTCGCCGCCAGGTCGCTCACCGGGAAGCGGACGTGGTGGACCCCTTCGCCGTGAGCGAGCAGGTGGTCGCGGGCAGGGCACTCCCCTTCGAGGACCTCGACGAGCTCGATCTCGACGGGCCCGGAGCGGGCGAAGCCGAGCCGGAGGGCGACCGTCGCCGGCCGGCCTCGGTAGGTCACCGCCATGGGAGGCACCTGCGCCACCTCGAAGTGACCGAAGATCGCGCCGTAACGCCTCGCCGCCTCCTCGACGTCGGCGACGGCATAGGAGACCTGGTCGATCGCACCGAGCCCGAAACGCTCGGCAGCGGGAAGTGGTTCGCTCATGCCCCCTCCAGCCCCTGGCCGCAGGCGGCGAGTGTACCAACGCCAAACGCAGGAACACCGTGCGGGCCACCGTGTGGGCAGAGCCTCCGGGACCGGGCAACCGAGCGCAGGTGGGGCTCTCCCCACCCTTGGCGTGGGGTGGACCGGAGCGCGAAGACGCCACCTGGCCACCTTCCGCCCGGCACCGCGCGCGCCCTAGCCTCCGTGGGGTGATCACCGCCCATTCCCTGACCAAGCGCTACGGCGACACCACGGCCGTCGACAGCTTGACCTTCGAGGTGCTGCCCGGCGTGGTCACCGGGTTCCTGGGGCCGAACGGGTCGGGCAAGTCGACCACGATGCGCATGATCATGGGCCTCGACGTGCCCGATTCGGGCTCCGCCCTCATCGGTGGCAGGCCCTACGGCGACCTCGCGTGGCCCTTGCGAGAGGTCGGCGGGCTGCTGGACGCCAAGGCCTTCCATCCTGCGCGGTCGGCCCGCAACCACCTGCGATGGCTGGCACTCTCCAACGACATCCCGCTGCGCAGGGTCGACGAGGTCTTGGACCAGGTGGGCCTCAGCTCGGTCGCCGGCCGGCGGGCAGGGAAGTTCTCGCTCGGCATGAGCCAGCGCCTCGGCATCGCGGCCACCCTGCTCGGCGACCCCGCCGTGCTGCTCTTCGACGAGCCCGTGAACGGTCTCGACCCCGAGGGCATCCGCTGGGTCCGCCATTTCCTCCGCGGGCTGGCCGCCGAGGGTCGGACCGTCTTCGTCTCGAGCCACCTCATCAGCGAGATGTCGCTGACCGCAGACCGCCTCGTCGTGATCGGACGCGGCCGGCTCATCGCCGAGACCACCGTGCACGACTTCGTCACGAGGAGCGGCGGCGGCGCGGTCAAGCTCGTCACCCCGGACGTGGCCGCCTTCGCCGCCGCGTTGAGAGCGTCGGGGGCGGCGGTCCGCCTGGGCGACGACGGGGCCCTGACCGTCGAGGGCCTGGCCGCCCCGCAGGTCGGCGACATCGCCGCCCGCGACGGGCTGCGGGTGCACGAGCTGGTGCCGATCGTCGCCTCCCTGGAGGACGCCTTCATGGCGCTCACCCAGGACGAGGTGGAATTCCGCCCGTCCACCGTGGCCGGCGCGGCAGCTGCCGGCGAGGAGGAGTGACCGACATGTCCGTAGCCGTCCACGAGGTCCCGCGCGACCGCTACCGCCTCAGGCATGCGGTCGCCTCCGAGGTCGCGAAGCTCCTGACCTTGCCGTCGACCGCCATCATCCTCGGCGTGACGGTGGTCGCCGCGTTGTTGGTGACGGGGCTCGCCACTCACAACGCCGCCTATCACGGAGGCCTCGGGTTCGACGCCACCCAGATGGCGCTCACCGGCATGATCGCCGCCGGCCTGACCGGAGGCGTCTTCGGGGCGCTGCTCATCACGGCCGAGTACTCGAGCGGCACCATCCGGGCCACGCTGGCCGCCACCCCGAGACGCCCCCTCCTCCTGGCCGCGAAGATCGGCGTCACCGCCGCGGCCACCGTGGTGTTCTGCGAGCTGTTGAGCCTGGCCTGCTTCTTCCTCGGCGAGGGCATCCTCTCGGGCCGCGGGATCCCTGCGGCGAGCCTCGCGTCGCCTGGGTCCCTGCGGGCCGTGCTCATGACCGGTGTGTTCATCGCCCTTTTGGCCCTGATGGCGTTCGGCCTCGGCCTCATCTGCCGGAGCACGGCGGGCGCCATCGCCTCCTTCGCCGGCGTCGTGTTCGTGCTGCCCCTCGTGATGCACGCCATCGCCGAGGCAGACGTCCGGTACCTGCCGACGAACATCCTCACCAACTCGGTCATGGCGACTGCCGACCAGGGAAGGGGGCCCTTCAGCCCTGTGTCGCCGACCATCGGGTTGCTGCTCATGGCCGGCTACGCGGCGGTCGCCCTCGCGGCTGGCGCCGTGCTCTTCGCGAAGCGAGATGCCTGAGCCGGGCGGGCGCCGTAGCATCCACGAAGCGTGCCCCTGAACGAGGCCGGCGCCCGGGAGGGCTGGGTGGAGCTCCAGGTCCCACAGCAGCAGGGCGACCACGCCGTCGGCCTCGCCCGCCGGATCGCGCTGGAGCCGTTCCACAAGCGCAGCTGGGCAGAGCTGGGGTTCTTCCTCGCCAGCTCCGGGCTGACCGGCGCCGCGGTGCTCGCCATCGGCGCGTTGGGGATCGCCGGGCTGGCGCTCACCGTCGTGTCCGTGGGGGTCGTGCTCCTCGCGGGCGGCCTGCGCGCCGCGCGAGGCTTCGGCCGCTGGCAGCGGTCACTCGCGTGGCGGCTCCTCGGCGAGGACATCCCCGAGCCCGATGCCTTCCGCCCCCGGCCGGGGTTCTTCGGGTGGCTGCGGGCGTCCTTCGGCGACCCGGCCGCCTGGCGCGCTGCGGGCTACCACGTCGCCAAGGTCCCGCTCACCATCTTCGGGGTGTGGTTCGCCCTCAGCGTCTGGGTGGAAGCCCTGTTGGGCATCGCTTCCCCCCTGACCGGCGCAGACGGGTTCGGACGGTTCGGGCCCTTCGTCCACGTCGCCTCCCTCGGCCTCGCCCCCGGCCCGGCGGCGGTCACCCGGGCCGGTGCGTTCGCAACCGGGGCCGTGTTGCTCCTGGTCGCCCCCTGGACGATGCGCCTCGTCGTGTCCATCGACCGCCAGCTGATGCACCTCCTGCTCGGCCCGGCTGCGTCGGCCTCACGGGTGCGGAGCCTCGAAGCATCCAGGTCGAGGACGCTCGACGCGGCGACCGAGACCCTCCGCCGCATCGAACGCGATCTGCACGACGGCACGCAGGCCCAGCTGGTGGCCCTCGCCATGCGGCTCGGCCAGGCCAAGGAGATGCTCGAGCGCCTGCCGGCCGAGGAGCGGGGCGCCGAAGTTTCCGCCGTCTGCCGCCTGGTCGACGAAGCCCACCGGGGGGCAAAGGAGGCGATCACCGACTTGCGCGACCTGGCCCGGGGGATCCACCCGCCGGCGCTCGACACCGGCATCGAGAACGCCCTCGCCACCCTTGCGGCGCGCAGCCCGATCCCGACCGAGGTCACTGTCGCGATCCAGAAGCGCCCCAGCCCCGCCATCGAGACGATCTGCTACTTCTGCGCGGCCGAGCTCCTCTCCAACGTGGCCCAGCACTCCCACGCGTCGCGCGCGTCGCTGACGTGCACCCAGCACGGACCCTGGCTCCGGATCGTCGTGCGCGACAACGGGAGGGGCGGCGCCACCGTCAGCCGCACCGGCACGTCCTCGAGCGGGCTGGCCGGCCTGGCCGAGCGGATCGGCGCCGTGGACGGGCACCTCAGCATCGCGAGCCCTCACGGTGGCCCGACCACCGTCACCATCGACGTGCCCTCGGGCTCCTGAGCATGCCGGACTCCGACACCATCACCGTGGTCATCGCCGAGGACTCGGCCATCCTGCGCGACGGCTTGGTGCAGCTCCTGTCCGACCGGGGCTTCGACGTCGAGCGGGCCGTGAGCGACGCGGCCAGCCTCGAGCAAGCGGTCGCCGACCATCCCCCCGACGTGGCGGTCGTCGACGTCCGCATGCCACCGACCTTCACCGACGAGGGGCTGCGGGCGGCCCTCACGCTGCGCCGCGACCACCCCGACGTCGGGATCCTCGTGTTCTCCCAGTACGTGGAGACCCGCTACGCGGCGGAGCTGCTCGCAGGCGGCGCCGCGGGGATCGGCTACCTGCTGAAGGACCGGGTCGCCGACGTCAGCGACTTCGTCGAAGCACTCGTGCGCGTGGCCTCGGGCGGCACCGCCCTCGACCCCGAGGTCGTGACCCAGCTGATGGGCTCCTCGCGCCGAACCGACACGCTGGCGGCCCTGAGCTCCCGCGAGCGACAGGTGCTGGCGCTCATGGCAGAGGGGCGGACCAACTCTGCCATCGCCGCCAACCTCGTCATCTCGGAGGGAGCCGTCGAGAAGCACGTCGCCAACATCTTCTCCAAGCTCAACCTGCCGGCGACCCCCACCGACCACCGCCGGGTGCTCGCCGTGCTGCGGTACCTCGAGGGATGAGTCCATGAGGAGGATCTCGCCACGCCGGGTGCGCAGCCTCGACAAGCCGTCCCTCACCCCGGCGCAGCGACTGGCGCTGTACCGCAGGTTTCAAACCGCGGGGCTCGAGCTGGCCGACCGAGCCGACGGCTCACACGGCAACGTCGGGCAGCTGCGACGAGACGCGTGGCATACCTATCTGGGCATCGACTGGCAGGCGACCGGGCTCGGCGCCGAGGACTACTGGGCCGACGTGTGCGACCTCCTGGTAGTCGAGGACTATGCCCTCGACTACCAGGAGGAGACCCTCCCCTGGCGGGGGGTGCCCGCCGGAGGCGACCCCCGGCCGACGCTTCGCGTCGTCGAAAGCCCGGGCGGTCACTCGTGAGCGGCGAGGAGGTCGACCGCGCCGTGCGCCGGATCGGGGTCCGCCGCCCCGACCTCACCATGGCGGCCGAGGCGGTGGCCGGCGAGCTCACGGCGGGGGAAGGCATCGCGATGATCCACCAGGCTGCGCTCCAGCAATACCTCTGGTGGCACATGCCCCGCGACCACCCGGACGACGAGTGGGAGGAGCTGGTCGAGGCTGCCGCGGCGCTCCTCGACGAGCTCGGTCTGCCGCACCTGGCCGAGGTGGCCAGGTCCGCGACGACGCGGTCGGTACTGGCCGCCTGGGCTCATGGCCGCAAGGAGGGAGCGGCCGCTTTCCGTTCCGCACACGCCAGGTCGGGCGTCGAGCCACCGGACACGGCGCTGCTCGCGTGGGGGTCGGTCATGGGGGTGGACGAGCTGCGTGCCCTGGACGCGGTCGAGCGTGCGCTGGGCGACGCTGTCGCCGCTGGCACCCTGGTGCCCGGTGCCCCGCGCTGGCAGGCCAAGGCCGCGGCGATCACCGACACGGTGCTCAGCCGGCCGCTCGACCTGCCGCCTGGGCAGACCCTCGCCGGCCTGGTCACCACGGAGCGCATCGGGACTTGGATCGACGCCGCCCGCCACCCCGTGCACCAGGAGTGGCGATCAGGCGTGGCAAACCGACTGCTGCATCCGATCGAACCGCCGCCTGACACGGGCGATGCGGTCGCGCCGATACGTTGGCTGCTGGAGCTCGCCGCGTCGCCCGGTGGCATGCAGCTGACCCAGAACAACTACCTCGCCAGGTCGACCGTGCTGGCGGCCGTCGAACGCTTCGGCTGGTGGGACTGGGAGAAGCCGCCGCGCTCGGAGGCCGACGTCCACCAGCTCTCCACGCTGCGCGACACGGCCAACCGGCTGCGCCTGCTCCGACGACGTGGTCGGCGGCTGCACGTCACGCTGCGGGGAGCCGAGCTCCTCGCCTCCCCGCAGCGATTGTGGGAGGCAATGGCCACTGAGACCGAGGACGGCGACGACTTCACCCGTGCCGTCACGGAGGTGGTCGGCCTCCGCCTCCTTCAGGGGCGCATCGAGCAACGCAACCTGGTCGCCGATATCGCTCCGATCCTTATTGCCCAGGGCTGGTCGACGGGCGGCAGTCCGGTCACCGTGAGCCACGTCTCGTCGGCCGTATATCGTCCACTTCGCTGGTGGCGACTGTTCGACGCCATCGACGAGGTCGAGGCGACGTGGGAGTACGGCACCGCTCGAGAGCTCACCCCGCACACGATCGCCCTGACTCCTGATGGCGAGCGCATGGTGCTCGCGTACCTCCGCTCGCGAGCCGCCGGTCCGCGCCACCGGGTGGGTGACGGCTGAACCGACTGTCACAGGTTCGGCACCGCTGCCAGCAGGTCCGCCCTCGGCCCCCTCTTCCATGTCCACGAGCGGACCGACCTCTTCGACAAGGCCGTGCCGGCTGCCCAGCGCCGGGCACACTCGCAGCGCGCCGACCACGACCAGGAGCTTGCCGTCGTCAACGCCGGGATCACGAAGACCGAGAACGCCATCGAGCACCTCCCGGCGTTCGAGGCCGGCACGCTCTCCGAGTCCCAGTCTGGCGAGGCGAGCGCCCCGGCAGGAGCCGGGCCAGTCCTCCGACGCGTCGTGCTGCTGAGCCGGCGACTGGTCCTCGAATGAGCTCTGGGCTGTCGGACCTGACCGATACGATTTCCCCGTGCCCACCTCGACCCTCACTGCGCCCGCGTTCGGGACCGGGATCTACAGCTTCCCTGAGGCTGCCCGGATCCTCGGCCTACGGGCCGCGGACGTGCGGGCTAGCACCCTTCGCCGCTGGGTTGCCGGGCTGACCCCGCCGAGCGTCGGTATTGGCCCCGACGAGCCGCGCCTGCTCTCGTTCCACGACCTCGTCAGCTTGGAGGTCGTCCGGCGCTTCCGCCGGTCAGGGGTGAGCCTCCAAAAGCTCCGCAAGCTGGAAGCCGCGCTGGCCGAGTCACTGCCGGAAATGGCCCGTCCGTTCGCGCGGCGGCTCTTTTTCACTGACGGCGCCGCGATCTGGGCCGACCTGGCGGCGGCCGGCGCAGAGCCGCAGGTCATCGAGCTGGTCGGGAGACGTGCCGGCCACTACGTGTGGCTGCCAGTCATCGAGACGTTCGCCGAGGAGATCCGCTTCGGCGCTGAGAACGAGGCGGTTGCCTGGGAGCTGACCGACCGTGTCGAGATCGATCCGAACATCCAGTTCGGCGAGCCCGTCGTGAAGGGTACGCGCCTCCCTATCGCCGTCATCGCCAGGGAGCTGGTGTCCCACAGCGTCGAGCAGATCGCCGACTGGCACGCCATCGACGTGGAGGACGTGCGCGGGGTCCAGGACCTCCTTGCCAGCTGAGCCTCGATTCCCCGCCGCGGGGCCCGCCGGCTCGTCGGGCTGGTGGCACATTCGGACGCCGGGTCGCAATTCACATCCGTGCGCTTCACCGTCTACGGGCCCGATGCCAACGGCTGGGAGGACGTCAGCCACCTCGAGCTCGCCACGCTCTCGTGGGTGCACTGGTTCAACGAGGAGCGCCTCCACGGCTACTGCCATGACGTCTCACCGGCAGAGTTCGAGGCGGCGTTCTACGCTGCCCAGCAGGCCGACCAGTCACTGGTTGGAATCCAATAGCCCGAGCCTCCACCGAACCCAGGGTGGTTCAGCAGGAAGTGGCCGGCTCCACCTGGGCGACGTGCTCGCCGACTCGGGCTATGCCCATCGGGTGCCCAGCCGCTTCGCTCTGCCGCTTCGGGCAGCAGGAGCAGACCTCGTGGTCGACGTGCACCCCCAGGACCGGGGTCCCCAGGGCACCCATGGCGGCGCGATCTGCCACAACGGCAACCTCTCTTGCCCAAGGACCCCGACCAAGCTGTTCGAGCTCTCCCCGCTCGCACGCGACGCCAGCGTCGAGGAGGTGAGGGCCCACGACGAGCGGGCCGCCGAGCTCGCCCGCTACAAGCTCGGCCGCCTCACGGCCACAGACGAAGACGGCTTCCACCGCGTCGGCTGCCCGGCGGTCGCCGGCAAGCTCCGCTGCCCACTGCGTCCCGCCTCGATGGCCCTCGACTCCACCCGTCCCGAGATCCTCGCCCCGCCCGAGCATCCGCCCACCTGCTGCACCCAGGTCACGATCACCGTGCCACCGTCG
>DATGLW010000118.1:0-23379 GCA_035293965.1 Acidimicrobiales bacterium | reverse complement strand
CGGCTTCTGCCTCGGGGGCGGCTTCGCCCTGCTGCTGGCGCCTGGCCACGGCTTCGCGGCCGCGAGCGTCAACTACGGCCAGGTCCCTGGCGATGCCGACCGGCTCCTCGCCGAGGCCTGCCCCATCGTCGGGAGCTTCGGGGCAAGGGACCGCACCCTGCGCGGCGCTGCCGGACGCCTCGAGCGGGCACTCGCCAGTGCCGGCGTCGACCACGACGTGAAGGAGTACCCCGATGCCGGGCACGGCTTCCTCAACCGCCACGAAGGTGGCCTGGCTGTCGTGCTCGGCCGCCTGGTGGGCGGCTACCACGACCCCTCTGCGCAGGACGCCCGGCGGCGCATCGTGGCCTTCTTCGACAAGCACCTGCGATCGTGACCAGCCGGCCCGGACGCCGGAGGTCCTTGATTGCGAGCGAAGAGACAAGAGAGAGGAGCACGACGTGTGGAACGCCTTTCGGACTGACGAGCGGCTCGCCATCGCTGCCGAGACCATCACGTTCGCGGGGGGCAACGGCGACGAGATCCACGCCTATGTCGCTGCTCCCGTGACGGGCGAAGCGATGGGCGGGATCGTGGCCGTCCACCACATGCCGGGGTGGGACGAGTTCTACCGGGAGCTGGTCGAGCGCCTGGCCCGGCACGGGTACCGTGTCATCTGCCCCGACCTCTACTGCCGCTTCGGGCACGGGTCCCCCGACGACGTGGCGGCGCAGGTCCGTGCGAAGGGTGGCGTGCACGACGACAGCGTGGTGGCCGACTGCGACGCGGCACGCCGCTGGCTCGCCGAGCAGCCTGCCAGCAACGGCAAGGTCGGCATCATCGGGTCGTGCTCCGGAGGCCGCCATGCGCTGCTCGCCGCGTCGCGCGCCGAGGGTTTCGCCGCGGTCGTCGACCTGTGGGGAGGCGGGGTGGTCATGCCCAAGGAGGCGCTCTCCGACGCCCGTCCGGTGGCTCCCATCGACTACACGTCGTCGCTCGAGGCGCCGCTGCTCGGCCTGTTCGGGAACGACGACCAGTCACCGACGCCCGAGCAGGTCGACCTGCACGAGGCGGAGCTCAAGCGATGGGGCAAGACGTACGAGTTCCACCGCTACGACCACGCCGGGCACGGCTTCTTCTACTACCACACCCCCATGTACCGGCCCGAGCAGGCCATGGACGGGTGGGCCAAGATCTTCGACTTCTTTGCCCGTTCCCTCCGGGCCTGATCCGCGCCCGCGCGCTCGCGGGTCCGAGGTGGTTGCACGGATCGCTGGGTTCGGAACCCGCCAGATCGGCGCGACGGTCGGTTGTCGGCTCGAGGCGCGGCCGACCCCTGGACCCGAGAACAGCCGGCGGCAGTCCTGATCGGCGCGCGAGGCGGCTCAGGAGGCGCGGGCGATCTTGACCGCCGTGCCGTAGGCGCAGATCTCCGTCCAGTTCCCCCCCATCTCCGACGTGTCGAACCTGAACGCGAGGACGGCGTCGGCACCTCTGGCACGGGCTTCCTCCACCAGGCGCTCGATCACTTCTTGGCGGCTGGCGGCCAGGTTCTTGGTCATGCCGCGGAGCTCGCCTCCGATGAGGGACTTCAGGCCGGCACCGAGCTGCGAGCCTATGTTGCGAGATCGAACGGTGAGGCCGAACACCTCGCCCAAGACCTCTGTCACCTGATAACCGGGGATGTCGTTCATGGTGCTGATGAGCATGGCGGCCTCCGTTCGACGCCTCGGGCTGACATGTTGCCACAGGGCACATCGAAGGGCATGGTGCGGCGAGGCAGCCGACCGTCCTCGGCGCAAACGATCAGGGTGCGGGGGAGCGCATCTCGAGAGTCTGGAGGCCAAGGGCGGTCGAGGCGGTGGTGCCGGCGTCGACGGGCACGACGACCCCGGTGATCCAGCGAGCCTCCTCGGAGGCGAGGAAAAGTGCGGCCCACGCGGCGTCCCACGCGGTCCCCTCCGTGCCGAGGAGCCCCGCCCGCCTGCGCCGCTCGCGCATGTCCTCACCGCCCTGGTTTCCCATGGGGGTGAACAGGTGCCCGGGAGCGATGCAGTTTACCCTGATGCCGTCCCTGCCCCACGAGTAGGCCAGATCGTAGGTGAGGCCGATGAGGCCTGCTTTGGTCGCCGCGTAGGCACCGCTCCCCATGCCTCGCATGGCTGCGATCGAGGACATGTTGACGACGGCACCGCCGCGGGCGCGCAGGTGGGGTAGCGCGCTCTTGCTCATCAGCATGGCGCCGTTCAGGTTGACCGCCACCACCCGGTTCCATGCCTCCTCGTCGAAGGGGTCCCCGGCCCCTCCCACGACGGCCGCATTGTTGACGAGGATGTCGAGGTGGCTGAAGCGGTCGACCACTTCGGCAACCGCTCGCTCGCATTCCTCTCTCCTGGTGATGTCGGCGACGACGACCATGCCTGTGCCGCCGATCCTCTCGATCACCTCGAGGGTGTTGGCAGCGCGGCCCGGCGAGACGTCGATGATGCCCACCTGTGCGCCCTGGCTGGCGAACAGGACCGCCGTGGCGACCCCGATGCCCGGCAACGGGCCGCCGGAGCCGGCTCCGGTCACGATGGCCACCCTCCCGGCCAGGCGGCGAGCCGGGTCCGAAGACCTGGAAAGGTCGAGCTCGAACGACGCCGGCTCGTCGACCATCTTTCTCTCCTCTCGACGGCCGGGCCGTCCTTCTCACGCCGGGCTTCTCACGCCGGGCTTCTCAGGACGGGCTTCTCAGGACGGGCTTCTCAGGCCGGGCGCCGCGAGGTGGCTCAGGTCGGGGTGTCGGGCGTGAAGACGCGCTTGGCGAAGCGCCACCCGGCCGGCGTGCGCACGAGCTCGTCGCGATAGGTGCCGATGACGACCATCGAGGTCCCCCGGTAGACGAGGACGTAGGCTCGCACCGACGCGGTGTCGCCGGTCACCTCGACGACGGGGTTGGTCACCACGTGGCGCAGGCCATGGACAGTGGAGGCGAACGCGACGAGCTCGTCGCGCCCTGCCATCACCTGTCCGCCGGCCTCCAGCGCGCCGTCCTCGACGAAGGTGTCCGCCCAACGCTCGGGCTCGCCGCCGTCAATGGCGTGGTTGTAGCGGTAGAGGAGCTGGAGGATCTCGTCGCGGTCCTCTATCAGTGATGGCATGGCTGTCTCCTTCCTGCGGTGGGTCCCGATTGGGCGGAAACTGTGCGAGCACGGGCACGGATCATGGGCACGGGCACGGGTCATGAGCACGGGCACGGATCATGGGCACGGCGAGGCGAGTGACGGCGGAGAGCTCAGAGCCGGTAGCAGGCAATCGCGTTGCCTGCCAGCAGCTGGGCCCGTTCGTCGGCGGGCACGCCGGCGAAGGCCTCGTCGATGTACTTCCACGAATGTGGCCACGTCGAGTCCGAATGCGGGTAGTCGGTCGACCACATCATGTTGCCCATGCCGACCTCGTGGCGGAGCCGGATGGCAGCGTCTTCGTGGATGAACGTGTTGACGACCTGACGGTCGATGTAGAAGCTCGGCTTCTCCTTCAGCTCCGACTTGGTCCAGTAGCGGTGCTTCCTGAAGACGTCGTCTGCTCGATCACGGAAGTAGATGAGCCACGAGGCCCCGGCCTCGGTGAAGATGAAGGTGATGTTCGGGTAGCGCTGCATCACCCCGGCGAAGAGAAGGATGGACAGTGTCTCGGCGAGCCCGAGGGGCGACAGCGAGATGAAGCTCATCGCCGTTCCCTGCTGGTTGGCGGCGAGCGACCCCATGGTGAACGCGTTGGACCGTGGCGCCCCGATGTGGAAGTGGATCGGGTAGCCGAGGCCGTCGGCGACCTTCCAGAAGGGCTCGTACATCTCGTCCCAGTAGTTGACGGCCGGGAAGGCGTCGAACAGGAAGGCGCGGATCCCAGGGAGCCTGGCGGCCCGCCGCATCTCCTCGAGCGCCAGCTCGGGGTTCTGGAACGGCACCGTTGCGGGGCCGATCAGCCGGTCGAGGTCGGCCTGGCAGAACTCGGAGAGGAAGTTGTTGTAGGACTGGACCACGGCCCGCTGGAAGTCGACGTCGACCCCTTCGCCGGTGGGGACGGCCCCGCCCGAGATGAGCACTTCGGCGTCCACCCCGTCGAGGTCCATGTCCTTCAATCGAGCGGTGGGGTCGAACTCACCGACACGGATGTCGTCCTCGGTGATGTCCTTCTCCTTGAAGTCCTCGTACCGCTTGCCCGCCATGTGGCCCAGGCCCATGCCGGCCATCTTCAGGGACTGCTTGGTGCCTGCCTCGACCATGCGCACCCAGTCGTGGTCGCGGTAGCGCTGTGGCAGGTAACGCTGGAAGAAGCCTGGCGGCAGGCTCAGATGCGAGTCTGCGGAGATCAGCCTGTAGTCGCGCTTGGCCATCGTGTTCCCCCTTTCGCCCGGGCCGCTTGACGGCGCCCGGTGCGAACCCGCGGCCGAGCCTACCTGGAGACGGGCGGCGCGCGCCGGCCACTGCGAGAGGTCGAGCGAGCCGGGACGCCCGAGGGACGGGGCGGGCCTATGCTGGTGCCCTCGGCACCGGCGCCGGCTCGGGTGCCGAGGGCCGGCGCGCCGGCACGTGCGGTCGAGCAAGTTCGGGAGGCGCCATGAGGATGCGGCGGATGGCGGCGGTGGCGGCGGGGGGGCTCCTCGCAACGGGATCAGCCCTCGTCGGCGGCGGGGCCCTGATAGCGTCCCCCGCCCGGCTCGGGCATCCTGTGCAACCGGTCCGCGGGCCCAACGGCGCTGCGCTGCGCGGCCCGGTCGACCAGGTTGAGACGACCAACTGGTCGGGCTACGCCGTGGCCCACTTCGAGACCGGCCTCACGTACACGTCCGCCAGCGGCACCTGGGTGGTGCCGAGCGTCACGCCGCCGCCCGGTTACAGCTCGGGCTACTCGTCGTCGTGGGTCGGCGTCGGCGGGTTCTGCGAGAACGCCGCGTGCTCCGCCGTCGACTCGACGCTCATCCAACTCGGCACGGAGCAGGACGCTTCTTCCTCGGGTGCGACCTACTCGGCCTGGTACGAGCTGCTCCCCAGTGGGCCGGTCACGATCCCCCTGACGGTGCAGTCGGGCGACACAGTCACGGCGAGCTTGGCCGACGGGCCCTCGGTCGCCGTCCACGGCAACGCCAAGCCGGGACACGGCGGTCACGGAGGGGGCGGTGGTGGGTCCGGTCAGACCTGGACCCTGTCGATGACCGTCACCCAGCCGTCGGGATGGGCATCCACGTGGTCGACGACCGTCGCCTACAACTCGTCGCTGCTGTCGGCAGAGTGGATCGAAGAGGCGCCGGTCGGCTGCATCGGCAGGTACTGCGTCCAGCTGCCCCTGGCCGACTACGGGACCGCGACCTTCGACCCAGGCACGGCCGCCGGCTCGAGCCCCGGGCTCGTCGCCTCCGACGCCGTCGTGGCGGTGAACCCCAACGGCGAGACCTCCAACCCCTCTTCGCCCGACAGCGATGCCGACGGGTTCGACACGTGTTGGGGGCAGGGAACGGCTCTGGTCGCCTGTAGCGCCCCCACCAGCTGAGCCACGGGCACCGTCACCTGAGAGTCGGGTCGTCTCTGCGCCTCGGGGCCCCCTGCGGCGGGATGCCCGGCGTCACGTCGTCCGTCCGGCGGAGCCCCCTTCATCCCCCGGCCCGTTGGGTGCCTGCCAAAGGCAGCCGCCTACTGCTCGCGATGTTCGACGCCCCGGCCCAAGGGTTGACGCAACTGTTCAGTTGCCATATGATGCAACCATCGGGTTGCATCAAGAGCAATGAACGAGAGGAGTCCGACCGTGACCACCGACTACCGCACGACCGTCTGCGTCAACGCCCCAGCAGAGACCGTGTTCGAGGCGATCACCTCCCCTGAGAAGCTCACCGCGTGGTGGAGCCCGGCAACGGGATCGGGCTCGACCGGTGGTGAGCTGCGCTTTCCGATGGTGGCGGAACATCCGCCGCTGCTCATCCACGTCGATGAGGCGGCGCCTCCGACCACCGTCCGCTGGACAGTGGTCGAGTGCTCCTTCATGGAGGACTGGGTGGGGACGCAACCTACCTTCACGATCAAACCGATCGACCAGGTCACCTGCGAACTGACCTTCGAGCACGTCGGCCTCAACGACGAGCTCGAGTGCAAGGACGTGTGCAGCCGCAGCTGGGATCACTTCGTCCGCACCAGCCTGCGCGAGTTGGCCGAAGGCGGGCCCGGTGCCCCCAATCGCAGTCCGCGGGACCTCGCCCGCCGCGTGGCTGAGGGGACGATGTGCCGGAAGTAGGGTCGCGACAACCTGGTCTCGCTCCGACCAACGATCACGTCGAGGAGGAGGCGCATGGCGTTCCCCGATCGCATCGAACGCTCCATCTGGCTGGCCCGCCCGCCACAGGAGGTATGGCCGGCGATCACGACGGCTGAGGGACTGAGCGCCTGGTTCGGCGAGAAGGCAACCATCGACCTTCGCCCAGGCGGCGAGGCGTCGATGACCTTCGACAGCGGCGTGACCGTCGAGATGCGCGTCGAACGGGTCGAAGAGCCGAGGGTGTTCGCCTACACGTGGCGGCTTCCCGACATGCCTCGCCACGACCCGCGGCGGACCTATGTCGAGTTCGTCCTCGAGCCCGACGGGGAGGGCACCTTGCTGCGCGTCACCGAGACCGGCTTCGCCCAGCTGCCTGTCGATTCCCGCAGGGAGACCTACGACTCGCACAGCGAGGGCTGGTCGAGGGAGCTGGCTCAGCTGGTCGAATACCTCGATGGCAGCTGACTTGGAGGCGGCCGCCGAGCAGGTTTTCGTCGCCCTCGCCGACCCGACCCGCCGGGCGATACTCGCAGCCCTGGCAACCGACGGGCCGTCCACCGTCACCGAACTCGCCTCCCGCCTGCCCATCACCCGCCAGGCGATCTCGAAGCATCTCGCCCTCATGACCGGTGCCGGCCTGGTGACCCCCGAACCCGGCGAGCGCCGCCGCGTCCGCTACCGGCTGCGCCCAGAGCCGGTGCAGCTCGCCCAGCAATTCCTTGGCGCGCTCGCTCATGAGTGGGACGACCGGCTCGAGGCCCTTCGGCGTCACCTCACCGGAACCTGACGAGCGCGGCCTGACCGGGCGCTACAAACGAGCCGCCGGTGACGAGAACACCGGTGGTCCCGACGAAGCGTGAACCGCACCCCCAGCCTGACCGTAGCCGAGCTGGACCGACGATCCTCCTGTTCAGCAACACCACGACCAAGGCCGGCGGCGGACAAGGGGGCCCCGTTCGTCATCTCGGAACTCGTACAGGCTCCACCACCGTCGGGTAGGGTCACCTCCGATGGACGCAGCGCAGGCGGCAGCCGAGCTAACCAGGCGAGTCGAGCGGCTGCTCGTCGAGCACCCGCCGGCGTCGACTGACATGACGGCTTTTCTCGGTGCCCAGTTCGACGCAGGCCTGGCGTGGGTCCACTTCCCCGAAGGAAGAGGTGGCCTGGGTGCACCCGTAGCCCTCCAACAACTCGTCGATCGTCGCCTCGCCGACGCCGGAGCACCGAGCGGGCGCCTGCTCAACACCACGGGCTACGGGCAGGGCGCTGCCACGATCCTCGCCTACGGCACCGACATGCAGCAGCGACGTTACCTGCGCCGCATCTTCACCTGCGAGGACATCTGGTGCCAGCTCTTCAGCGAGCCGGGAGCGGGTTCGGACCTGGCGGGGTTGTCGACGCGTGCCGTGCGAGATGGCGACGAATGGGTCGTCAACGGCCAGAAGGTCTGGACCACCCGGGGCCACCTCGCCCGGTACGGCCTGCTCCTGGCCCGCACCGATCCCGACGTGCCCAAGCACGCCGGGCTCACGTACTTCGTGCTCGACATGGACCAGCCCGGGGTGCTGGTCCGGCCGCTCCGGCAAATGGACGGGAGCGCCCGTTTCAACGAGGTGTTCCTCACCGATGCGCGCGTGCCGGATGCCGAGCGGCTCGGCGAGGTCGGCCAGGGCTGGGCGGTCTCGACGACCACGCTCATGAACGAGCGCTACAACTTCGGCACCGTCCCCGCCCGCGGTGCGGGTGCCATCGCCGGAGCCACGAGGGCGTGGTCGGACCGCGCGGACAGGACCTCTCCCGCCGCCGCAGCCCAGCGCGACCGCCTGCTGCGGCTGTGGGTGGAAGCAGAGGTCCAGCGGCTCACCACGCTCCGGGCCACCGAGGCCCGCGCAGCCGGGCGCGCCGGCGCCGAAGGGTCGATCGGCAAGCTCGCCGGGTCCGAGCTCGGCCAACGGATTGCCGAGCTGGCGGTCGACCTCCTCGGTCCCGAGGGGGCAAGGATCGAGGGGTACGATCCCTCCGGTGGCGACGGCAGGTCCGTCTCGCTCCAGCGGGCGTTCGTGACCAGCCCGTCGGGGACCATCGCCGGCGGCACCTCGAACATCCAGCGCAACATCATCGCCGAGCGGGTGCTCGGCTTGCCGCGAGAGCCGGACCCTGCACGGACGCTTCCGTGGAGCCAGGTCCCGCACAACTGACCCCGTCCGCACGGCGAGCTCGGCTCAGGCACGGGAACCGGGCCAGGTTGCCGACACGGGAACGTCGTCCCGACCCGGGATCGCCGCCCCGACACGGGATCGTCGTCCCATCCGAGTGTCTCGCCTCGATCTACGAGGCCCTGCCGGCAGCCGCGAGGACGGCTCGGGTCGCCCGCGCGGCGCGCCGAGCCGCCTCGGACCCGGGGAGCTCGTCGAGCTTCGAGGAGCAGATCTCCATGTCCCATCCCACGTCGGCACCGATGTGGGAGAGGGATGCGACGATCCCGGCAAGGTCGAACTCCCCTTCGCCCGGGGGGAGCCGGTTCGACAGCGTGTCCTCCAGGTAGTCGATCCCCGCAGGTGGGACCAGATGCCCGTCGCTGATCTGCACGGTCCTGAAGGCGGCACCGGGCAGGGAGCGCACCATGTCGAGCGTGCCCGCCCCCCGCGAGAAGTGCCAGGTGTCGAGGACGAGCCCGACGTTGGAGCAACCGGACCACCTGATCACTTCCCAGGCGGTCGCCAGATCGCCCAGGCCCATGACCGGAACGGGCTCGACTCCGATCCACAAGCCACGAGCGCCAGCCGATCTGCAGAGGCGGCTCAGTCGCTCGGCCGCGACCTCGATGTCGCCGTCGAAGTCGGAGTGCGTGCCGATGCTCGCCGCGCCGAACAGCTCGGCCAGCCCGAAGAGGCGCTCGGCGTGCGCCGCGGTGCGTCCGGACGGGTCCGGTTCGAGCACGCCGAAGAGCGCCTCGATGTCGACGACCTGCACGCCGTTGGCGGTCGCGATCCGCACCATGTCGGCGTCGCTCTCCCCGCCTTCCGCAAAGCGCCGGTACTGCTGGTACGTGAGGGCGATGGCTCGAACGTCGGCAGCCGCCGTGGCTTCCACCAGCTCGCGGAACGTCGGGCAGTTGACCGTGTGCGACGACATAATGAGGCGGTCCACGTTCACGTCCAGGCCTCCTGGGTCATCTGGCAGGTCGGATCCTCCGGCAGTTCGGTACGCTCCCCGAACCGGCTGGGGGCGGGTCACCGTGCTCTCCCGGTGCGGTCCCGGTGCTGTAATGGTGCCATGACCGACGATGCTTCGCGCCCCACGGACATAAGGGAGAGGAACAGAGACGTGATCGCCCGCTATCGCGCCACGGGCGGTACGGGTGAGGGCCTCTCTGCGCTGCTGCTGCTGACCACCATCGGGAACCGCAGCGGGAAGCCTCACACGACTCCTGTGTGCGTCCAAGAGGACGGAGATCGCCTGGTGATCGCCGGCTCGATGGGCGGGCTGCCGACCAACCCGCAGTGGTACCGCAATATCCTCGCCCATCCGGAGGTCACCGTCGAGCACCGCGGCAGGATGTTCCGGGCGAGGGCGACCACGGTTCCCAACGGCCCCGAGCGAGATGTCCTGTTCGCCAGGATGAACGAGGTGATCCCCGGACTCTACGGCTACCAGGACCGCGCGGCGCCGTACCGCCAGATCCCCGTCGTGGTGCTGGAGCCCCTCCCCTCGTGATGGTCACGCTCGGCCGAGGGCCGTCAGCAGGTTCCGGGGCGTGTCCGCCGGCGTGATGTTGTACCAGGCTTCGACCACCCGCCCCTCCTCGTCGATCAGGAAGGCCGAACGCTTGACGCCGGTGAACGTCCTCCCGTCGGCCAGCTCGACCTCGCCCCAGACGTCGTACGTGTCGGCGACCCGATGGTCGGTGTCAGCCAGGAGGGGGAAGCCGAGGTGGTACTTCTCGTCGAACCTGAGCTGGTCTTCGGGGACATCCGGGCTGATCCCGATGATGGCCGTGTCGCCGACCTGGTCGGCGATGTCCCGCAGGCCGCACGACTGGGCGGTGCACCCCGGGGTGTCAGCCTTGGGGTAGAAGTACACGAGCGCCTTCCGCCCGCGCAGTCCCGACAGGCTGACCGGCTCTCCGTGCTGGTCGAGGAGCGTGAACTCGGGGGCGTGTTCACCGACTCTCACCATGGTCCCTCCTTGCTATGTCGGGGCGAGGCTCTGGCTGGCCTGAGAGCTCTGCGCCGCGCAGAACGGCGTCACAACAGGTGACGCGTCGTCTCCATCATCGCGTCCATCGCCCGCAGGTCGACCCCTTCTCCGTCCACGGGTGGGCGGTGCCACGGCAAGATCGAGGAGCGGACCTCGACCTGGCGCCGGCTGCCGTCAGGGTCGATGACCGTCACCCACTCACCCATCTCCAGCTCGCCGACCGTCTCCATGAGCGAGTCGCTCACTGCGATCAGCCCGTGCTCGGTGTTGGGGGACAACACCGCGATCGTCCCTTCTCCGACCTCGGTCTTCTTGCCGTCGACGGTGAAGCGAACCACGCCGCTCATGACGCGGAAGATCTCGTCCCCCCCGTGACGATGGAGCCCGATCGACATGCCCCTCGAGAGCTGCATCCTCATGATCCAGATGCGGGTCGCGCCTTCGGGCCTCCCGACCAGCAACCACCGACCGGGCTCGTCGGCGTGAACCATGGTCATGGTGCCCGTCCTCGCGTGGGGTCGCGATCTCGACCGCAGGCCAGCATACCGGATTCTCGGGCCCGCCACCCGCGGGTGGCGGGCCGGTGGCTGCCAAGCCAGGCAGCCCGCACGCCGACGGTCTCGCTGGCCGTGATGACCATCCCCCCGCTTCAGCCTTGCGGTTCAGCAGACGCTCGGGGTTCAGCTGACGAACGACTCGATCTGCCTCATGAGCTTGTCCTCGACCTCGAAATTCCATGCCGTCTCGGCGACGTCGATCACGAGGAACAGGTCCGAGATGAGCAGGGTCTCCACTGCCGCCACCCCGAGGTGCTGCAGCCACTTGCCGATCCCCACGCGGACGGTGAAGTCGTCGGGCTCGCCCGAGACCAGAACCGTGAGCGCCCGGTCGGCATCGACGATCCCTCGGAGGAACCCACCCTTCTTTGCCTGCAGCACCGTTCCCTGCTCGCCCGGAGGCGAGGCCTGCACCGAGAATCCTTCGGACTCGAGGTACTCCTCTATCCTCTGCTGGAGGACGCCCAGGTCCGCCCCTTTTCCCTGAAACCGCAGCGACTTGTCACCAAGGGCCATCGTGCCTCCTCGGGGCGGTGAACGATCTGTCGGCAAACAGCTGTCGACGGACGCGCACGCTAGATGACCCAGGACCCGAAGGGTTGTCGGGACCTCGACGAGGGGTGGCCAGCGGCGCTCGAGAGGTCACCATCCCGAGCTGCCGGAAGGGTCTTGTCTCGCCCCGAGCATCACGCGACTTCCTCGGCCGCCAGCTCGCTACGATCGCGGAGGGCGACTGACATGAGCATCTTCGACGGCGCGGTGGTGATCGTGACGGGCGCAGCCCGGGGGCTGGGCCGTGACTACGCCCGCTACTTCGCCCAGGATGGCGCCCACGTCGTGCTGGCCGACGTACAGGCGACTGCGGATGCGGTCGACGAGGCGTCGGCCGCCGGGCCGCGCTGCATCGGCGTGGAGGTCGACGTCACCGACCGGGCCAGCGTCATCGCCCTGATGGATCGCACCAAGAGGGAGTTCGGTCGACTCGATGTGCTGATCAACAACGCAGGTCTGTGGCGGGGAATGAACGAGGTCGGCCTGCTCCACTGCCCGGACGAGGTCTGGGAGGCCGCGTGGGCGGTGAACGTCACCGGGAGCCTGCACTGCTACCAGGAGGCAGTTCCGCTGATGGCCGAGCACGGTTTCGGCCGGGTCATCAACATCTCGTCGATGGCCTCGCGCGCTGGCGGCAATCCGTACGGTCTCACGAAGAACGCCGTGGAGCACATGACGAGGGGCATGGCTCGTGAGGTTGGCGACCTGGGCATCACCGTGAATTGCATCGCGCCGGGTATCTCCGCCTTCGAGTCGGCGCGCAGCGCCCTGCCGAACGCCGACCTGGTCGTCGCCGGGAACGCGGTGAAGCGGCTCGGCACCAGCCGCGACCTCTACAACGCCATGGCCTACCTCTGCAGCCCTGGCGCAGCGTGGGTCACCGGTCAGCTGCTCCGCGTCGACGGCGGCGCCGGCATCTCGTGACGGTTGCTGGCGTATCCAACGGCACCCCATGGTATGAAGCGGACGGGAGGGCGGCTCGTGCGCCGACCCTGGATCGGAGACTGCGATGCGCGTGCTCGCCCTGGGCGCTGGCTCCGGCGGCGCCGAAACGTCAGCTCCGGAACCGCGGTGATCGCGATCAAGGTTGCCGGTCTCGCCCCACGCGCCGCAGGCGATCCTCGAGGCCTGTGCCGACCGACGACTGTTGCCGGAGAGCGAGCCTGCTGATCGATGGGTCCCCGCCCTGACCACCGAACCCACCATTCCGGGGAGCCTCTGGGCGCCGCCGGAGGGGAGCCCGCGGACCTCGCGGTGGGCGCGTTCTCCGAAGAGCCGCCGTGGTCCGTCGACCCGGACGCGCTCGCCTGGCGGGCAGGGATCGACGAGTTGCGTGCGCGCACGCGGGCGGAGGTGCCCGCGCTGACGCGCAGACGCCGTCTTCCTCCCGGCGTCAGGGTGCTGCGGGTGGGTGCGCTGCTGGGTGGGGCGGTCGCCGGCTGGTACGCCTTCGACCGCCGCCGCGGCCGGTCGAGGTCGCGCGCCGGCTTGTCCCGCCGGCTGCGGCGGGCGTTCGAGGCTCTCGGCCCGACCTACATCAAGCTCGGGCAGATCCTGTCGTCGGGCGAGGGGGTGTTCCCCGAGGAGCTGGTCGCCGAGTTCCGCTTCTGCCGCGACCAGGTGCCCGCAGAGAGCTTCGACGTCGTCAGACGAACGGTCGAAGAGGACCTCGGCAGGCCGGTCCCCGAGCTCTTCGCCCGGTTCGACCGCGTGCCCGTCGCCGCCGCCTCCATCGCCCAGGTGCACTCGGCGCGCCTCTGCAGCGGCGAGGAGGTCGTGGTGAAGGTCCAGCGCCCCCAGGTCGGGGCGTTGGTGCGGCGCGACCTGGCCGTCATGAGCTGGCTCGCGCCGCTGCTGGTCGGGCGAATACCTGTCGCCGCCCTGGCCAACCCGCCGGCGCTCGTGGACGTCTTCGCCGAGACGATCACCGAAGAGCTGGACTTCCGGCTCGAGGCTCAGAACATGCTGGACGTGGCGCGCGTGCTGGTGGAGACCGGCCAGCACGGGCTGGTGGTTCCCCGACCCCACCCTGAGCTCGTCACGCGACGGGTGCTGGTGATGGAGCGCTTCGACGGCTACGCATGGGGAGACGCCCCGACGATGCGTGCGGCGGGCATCGACACCGAGGCCGTCCTTCTGGGCGCGCTGGTCGCCTTCCTCGAAGGAGCAGTCCTCTTCGGCGTGTTCCACGGGGACCTGCACGGCGGGAACCTCCTCGTACGACCCGACGGGAGGGTGGCCCTGCTCGACTTCGGGATCACCGGCCGCCTCGAAGGCGCCAGGCGACTCGCTTTCCTGCGCCTCGTCGTGGCGAGTGCGGCCAACGACGTCCCAGCCCAGGTGGCCGCCATGCGCGACCTCGGGGCGCTTCCCCCTGACGTCGACATCGATGCGGTGATCCGCGACCTCGGGCTCGACCGGCCTGCCGTCGACCCCACGACCTTGAGCGCGGAGGAGCTGACGGCGGCGATTCGCGAGATGACCAAGTTGCTCCTCGACTACGGCGCGCGGATGCCGAAAGAGCTCATGCTCTTCGTGAAGGACATGCTGTTCCTAGACGGCGCCATGGCCACGATGGCGCCGAACGTAGACGTCCTCGCGGAGGTCGTGAAGATCTTCACCCACTTCCAGGTCCGCCACGGGGAGCGCATCGCCCGCGATTTGGGGCTGGCCGAAGGCACGTTGCCTGCGGTGGAGCTTTCGGGGATCCGCGCCTCCTTCGGGCTCCCCGAAGGCGTCGAGCACCTGACCCATCGCGAGCTGCAGGAGCGGCGGGAGCTCATCCGCCGGCGCCTCGAGCACCGCCGACGAGGCCAGCGCCGCGGTCGGCCCTGACCTGATGCTCCTCCGAAGGGTCGCGCACCGCCGAGGAGCCGATGGAGGGGACCTCGGGGAGATCCTCGCCTGTCCGTACGCGGGTTGCGTCGTCGCCTCGGCGGCTGGTCCTGGCCTTCTCCAAGACGATGCGTGGGCCGTAGAGGACTCGAACCTCTGACCCCTTGCGCGTCATGCAAGTGCGCTACCAGCTGCGCCAACGGCCCCGCTTCAAAAGGCTACCACCCGAGGTCCGGACCCCTCGAAGCGGGGGGACCCCGCTTGCTGGTGTGGGTGCGTGGCGGGGTGCACCCTAGGCTGTCGCCGGGCCTGCGGGCCCGGGCGGCCGCCTCGGCGCGGCGGGTTCGTCGCGCTTCGGGCCGGGTTCGTTGCGGTGGTCGTCGAGGCCCCACCACAACGGGCGGAGGTCGTCAGCCAGGCGGTCGATCTCCTCCAGGTGGAGCGCGGAAAGCTTGCGCAGCGCCGCGTTCCCCTTGGGCGTGATCCGCAGGCGGACCACGCGCCGGTCGGCGGCGTCCTCCACGCGCTCGAGAAGGCCGGCTGCCTCGGCTCGCTGGGCGAGCTCGACCGCGCTGTGGTGCCGGAGGAGCAGGTACCCCGCAACGTCGCCGATGGTCGGCCCGCGCGGATCGTCGTGGCCGCGAACGGCGAGCAACAGCTGGTGCTGCGCCGGACCGAGGCCGGCGGCCTGAGCCTGCTCCTCGCTCCACCGCAGGAACCGTCGGAGGCCGGTGCGCAGGGCCAGCAGCCGGCGGTAGTCCTCGTCGCCCAGTGCCCGAGCCACCGCACCATCCTGCCAAATCGCGGCCTCCGCCGTTCAGCTGCTCCTGCTGTCGACAGAAGAAGATCGTGGTACGATAGAGGGCGTCGGCAAGATCCGAGAAGGCGTCCTGGGACGGCGTTGCACGCGGTGCGCGCTCGTTCCGAGGGAGGAAGTGAGGTGCGTCATGGCAGCATTCGACGTGCTGGGGATCGTGCTCTCGGCGGTGTCAGCCCTCATCGCGGCGTCCATCCTCTGGCTCGGCGTGCTCGGCGTGCTCGGCGTGCTCGGGGCCGTCGCCGTCGTACCCTGCAAACGGTGCGGCCACCTGGCGTTGCGATCGCCGTCCAACCTGGCACCGGCGTGCCCCCACTGCCACCACAGGGTGGTCACTCGCGCGCACCTGCGCGCCCGTTCCGTCACGTACCGGCACTGACGGCTCGACGGGCCCTCTGCGCCCGAGAGGAGCGCCCGAGGTGAGCGACTGGCTCGAGGAGGTCTGCCGGCGGAGGCTCAGTCGACCGACCGGGGCGGCCCGAGCAGCGAGCTGCGATCGAAGGACGCGATGATCTCCTTGCCGGTGGCCAGTGGATCGGCATCGGCGTCGGTGTAGCGGTAGAGCGTCACCTGCTCGCCGTCGTCGTCGAAATCGTCCGCATGGACGTCGATGGTGCTGCCGTCGTCTGCAAATTCCAGACGGAATCGGGTCATCGCGCCCACCCGCATCGTCGGTTTGCGTGCTCTGGCAAGTCTACCGGCGAGCAAGCTCCCGTTCGAGGGGTGGCGGCTCACGAGCCGTCCTCGAGCTGCGCGCGGAGCTGGTCCACCTGCGCCTGGAGGCGGCGGGTCTCTTCTTGGAGCTGGAGGACCCGCTTCACCCCGACCAGATTGAGGCCGGCGTCGGTCAGGGCGGCGATCTCCCGAAGCCGCTCGAGGTCGCGGGCACTGTAGCGGCGCGTGCCCCCGGGGGTCCGGGCCGGTTCGATCAGCCCCTCGCGCTCGTAGATCCGCAGCGTCTGGGGGTGCAGCCCGGCGAGCTCGGCTGCGATCGAGATGGCGAACAACCCGCGGTCGACGTCGGGCCAGTCCACCGTTCCCTACCTCCTCTCCACGTCGGGGTCTGAACCGATCCACGGGGCGATCCAGGGGACGCGCCCTGTGACCTCGCGCAGGGCAACCAACGCCGACAGCCACCGGCGCAGGAGCGGACCGGCCAGTGCGTCGGCTGCCGCACCGGCGGCACCGGGATCACCCGCGGCACCGGGCAGCGGTTCCACCCGGACCGGCCCGATCCGAATCGGGGGAGCCGGCACCGGGCCCTCTCTCCCCGCCGCAGGGCCGCTCCATCCCCCCTCTGGCCGCCGCCGCCCAGCATCGGACGCGGGGCCCCGAGGCGCCCCGGCTGCCCGCGACCGGTCGTAGGCGGTCCGTTTCCTCGGGTCGCTCAGCACGTCGTACGCGTCGGTCAGCTCGCGAAAGCGGCGCGGGGCGTCGGGATCCCCCGGCCGGGCGTCGGGATGGGCCTCGTGTGCCAGCCGCCGGTAGGCGCGGACGATCTCCTCGCGCGGGGCGTCGTCGGCGACGCCGAGGCGCCGGTAGAGATCAGGGTCGTGGCAGTTTTCCTGGCCGACCATCGCTGCGTGCTCCTCTACGACCTGCAGGAGATGCTAGCCGAGAATCAGCGCCATTCGATGCGGACAATCTAAGTCTACTATTGACAGATTATATGCTCCTGTGGTACAAAGAAGGGCATAGCCGGCCGTACGCCGGCGTTCATGGAAACGTGAGATGCCAAGAGGAGGCCCGGGTGAGAGCCCTGGGCCGGGGATGAAAGGGGGTCAACCATGCTGATGCGCACCGATCCGTTCCGCGAGCTCGACCGGCTCACCCAGCAGGTCTTCGGCACCGCCGGTCGCCCGGCGCCCATGCCCATGGACGCCTACCGCAAGGAGCACGAGTTCTACGTGCACTTCGATCTGCCCGGCGTCGACCCGGACTCGATCGAGCTCACGGTGGAGCAGAACGTCCTGACTGTCAAGGCGGAACGAGGCGCTGCCGCGAGCAACGGGGCTCAGATGATCGTCAACGAGCGGCCCGCAGGCAGCTTCACCCGCCAGCTGTTCCTCGGCGACACGCTCGATGCGGAGCACATCGACGCCAACTACCACGCCGGGGTGTTGACGCTGGTCATCCCGGTGCGTGAGGAGGCCAAGCCGCGCCGCCTGGCCATCACGACGAGCGACAGCAACCGGCAGATCGCGGCGGCGTCCTGAACGGGGAGCGGGGCGGGGGCAGCCCGTGGCGCCCCCGCCCGCGAGCCTACGGCCCCCCCGGTGCTCGAGCTTCCTGCAATTCGTGGGGGCCCAGTGGCAACTCGAGCTGAGCGGGAGAGGTCGCCGTGCCGCGCCGGCGCGCCGATGCCTGGAGCCACCGAGCAGCGCCCAGTGCCCCGAGCGTCACGGTGGCCAAACCGAGCTCCGGGGTCCCGACGCCGACGTACTTGAGCCCCGACACCAGGATCACCACGCCGATCGCGGGCCGAAGGAGGCGGTCGGAGACCCTCGACGACAGCAGGGAACCCACGAGGACTCCGGGAGCACCGCCGAGGGCGACCGACGCCGTCAGCGGCAGCTCGACGTGCCCGAAGGCAAGGGCGCCGAGTGCCGCAGAGGCGGTGAGCGGGATCGCCTGCGTGAGGTCCGTCCCCACGAGCTGGTTGGCGGCGAGGGTGGGATAGCACCACATCAGCAGCACGACCATGAGGGACCCGGCCCCGACTGATGTCATGCCGACGACGAAGCCGCCGAAGATACCGATCGCCAAGGTAGCGAAGGGTCGGACGGCCACGTCGCGGACGGTGCCGCGCCGCTGGCGCCCCGAACGGCGGTCGAGCAGGTTGCGCACCGCCATGGCGCCCGCGCCGAGCAGCAGCGCCGATCCGAGCGCGACCTCCACGTGGTGGCGAGCCGCCCCGGTGTGGCCGATCTCTCGCAGGACGTAGGCCCCCGCAAAGGCGGCCGGTACCGAGCCAGCAGACATCCACGTCACGAGGCGGAGATTGACCGTCCGCCGCCGGAGGTGGACCCCGGCCCCGAGCGGTCGCATGACGACCGCAGCCACGAGGTCGGAGGAGATGGCTGCCGAAGGCTTCACGGAGAAGAGCAGGACGAGCATCGGCGTCATGAGAGCGCCGCCCCCGGCGCCGGTGAGGCCGACCACGAGACCCACGAGCGCGCTGGCGACCACAATCCCCGCATCCATCCGGCCACTCCGATCACGAATCCTATAAAGATGATCGTTTATGTCGACTTTACAGAAGGGCGGCGCCACACGCAACACCTGTAGGTACACGCAACACCAGCGGGTCCGGCGCAACGCCAGCGGGTCGGCGCAACGCCAGCGGGTGGGCGCAACGCCTGGGTGTCACCCGCCACCAACGTGGCACCACCGCTGCCCGCACTCCTCCGCCTGGGTGCGCGGGCGGCCGGGCCCTCCACGCCAGCCGTGCTGGGCGATCCGGTACCCTGTGGAGGTCTGGCGCAGCCGGTCGCGGCCCTCCAGGTCGACCCCGGGGCGCCACGGAGGGCCTGATGTGGCCCGCCCGGAGAGGTGCGAGAGCGGCCGAATCGGACTCACTGCTAATGAGTTGACCGGGGGAACCTGGTCCGAGGGTTCAAATCCCTCCCTCTCCGCTCGGGAGGCAGGCGAGGTTGCTGCCTCTCCGTTCCCACGTCCCGGGTGCTCCCGTCGGCAACGCCGTCACCCATCGGACGGGTCTGCGCGAAGCGCTTGTGCCGGGACATCGCCCGGCGCGGCGCGCAGCGCGAGCGCCTTGAGGACGACGAGCCCTGTGAAGGCCGACGCGCCCGCCGCGGCGAACGACGCCCGGTACCCCCCGGCCGAGGCGACGATGCCGACGGCGAGACCGCCGACGCCGGACGCCACGTCGAAGAATGCGGTGAAGGTTGCGACGGCCGCGGCGCGCGCTGTGTCTGCCGCCCGGTCGACCACCAGCTTCATGAGGGCCGGGTAGAGGAAGGAAATGCCCACCCCCAGCGTCGCTGCGCCCACGTACAGGCCCCACACGGTGCCAGAGAGGGAGATGGCGGCCATCCCGGCCGCGATCAGGACTGTCGCGACGCTCCCGCACTTGCTCGGTCCGAGCACGTCGGGGATCCGGGCTCCGAGCAGGCGGACGAGGATGACGACCACGGTGTAGGTCAGGTAGACGCCGGCCACGCCAGTCCGGAGCTGGGCCGCGTAGAGGGGCATGAAGGAAGCGAACGCGACGTTGGCCACCATGCCGAGTGCGAGCACGCAGCCGGGGAGGAGCGCGACGGTGCTGATCCGGCCGGCGTTCCGTCCCGATCCCGTTGCGCGAGCGCCCTGTTCGGTCTCGACCAGGAACCTGGAGATCATGGCCGCCACAACCGCAAAGGCCGCGGCGGCGAGGAAGCCCAGGCGGATGCTCCAGAGCGACGACACCCATGACCCGACGGCCGGCCCCAATCCCGTGCCGAGGTAGACGGCCACCGAGAAGTACGACACGGCCTCCCCGCGCCGGTGCGCGGGTGCCAGCTCGGTCACCATGGTGGCTGCTGCGGTGAAGAACAGGGCCTCGGCCACGCCCGTGAGCAGCCTGGCGGGGACCAGGATCGCCAGGCTCGGAAAGGGGTAGAGCGCGAGCGACGCGGCCAGCACGGTGGCGCCTGCGGTCGTCACCATGCGCCGACCTCGGCGGTTGGCCAACCGGCCGGCGAACGGGCGCACGACCACCGCCGACAGCGCCATGAGGGCGACGACGAGACCGACGACGACGTCGCTCTCGCCCATGTGGTCCTTCACGAACAGGGGCAGGAGCGGGTTGACTGCGCCGATACCGAGGAAGTAGGTCCATCCACAGAGCCAGAGCACGACGAAGGGACCGGTCAGCAACCGCCCTGTCGCCTCCGTGGCGGCGGACCCCTCGGACAGCGGTGCGCACGCCCCGGCCCCGCGGTTCGGCCGGGCCTCGACGACAGGCTGTCCCACCGCGCTCATGACCCCCTCGAGCTCACCGGGCACCGGCTCGACGGTCATCGCCTCGTTCCTCTGGCGGCTGCGCCCGTCTCGCTCAGCTGGTCCCGCCGCGGCTGCATCCCTCTCCAATCTTCCGACGCGTTGCCGACGCGTTTCCGACGCGGTGCCGTCGCGCCTCCCCGACCTGCCCGAGCTCGGCACCGAACGCGTCCCGGCCGGCCCGGGTCGCGCGGCCGCCCCTGCCGGCCGAAGAGCCTGGAGGGCTGCCCGCGCCGGGGTGAAGCCGACGAGGTTACCCGCAGCGGAGGCCGCCGTTCGCGGCCAAGACAAGGACGCGCCGACCGCACGCGGCGGCCGGGAGGGCGGGAGCCGGGCACGTCGCCGACACGCTCGGGCGCGCGCGCTGCGGCACGTCGGCCAGCCAACATGGTGAGGTGGTCCGCCGAGGTGCCCGGTGAGGCGGCGTCGCTTCCGCCTTGCGAAGCGCAAGGCGGTGACCCGGGGCCTCGCCGAGCCCGAGCGCGTCGGGTACGACCCGGCGAGACGGTTGCGGGTGATCGGGGTCATCGGGCTGTCGTTGTTCGCGCTGCTCCCGCTCCGGCTCTGGGGCCTGCAGATCCTCTCGAGCCGGCGGTACCGGGCCGCAGCGATCGCCGACTACCTCCGGACGGTCGCCATCCCCGCACCCCGAGGGCCGATCGTCGACCGGGCCGGCATCGTTCTCGCCGGGGACGCGACGGAGTACGACCTGGTGATCTCGAGGACCGAGGCGGCGCGGCACCCCGCGTCGTTGGCGGCCCTGGCGGCACTGGCCGGTGAGCCGGTGGCCCAGGCCCGTGCGGCGCTGGCCGACCCCCGCTACGACCAGTTCCAGCCGGTGCCCGTCGTCCGGGCTGCCTCGATGGACGAGCTCCAGTTCGTCGAGGAGCATCCCCGGCGCTTCCGGGGGGTCGGCATCCAGCCCGCCGTGGGCCGCACCTATCCCCAGGGCGGTGCCGTCGCCACTGCCGTCCTCGGGCACGTGGGGCCGATCTCCGCCACCGAACTGGCGTCGCACGCGGGAGACGGGTACCGGCCGACCAGCACGTTCGGCCAAGACGGAGTGGAAGCCGAGTACCAGTCCTACCTCCGGGGCGTGCCTGGCCGCCAGGAGCTGGCTGTCAACGCGACCGGCACCCACGCGCTGCGCCTCTCGAGCACGCCGCCCAAGCCCGGCGACACCGTGGAGCTGCACCTGGACCTCCCGCTGCAGGGCTACGTCGACCACGCCCTCGCGTCGGGGATCGTCGCCGACCGCCAGAGCGTCGACCCCACCACCGGCAGGCACCCCGAAGCCGTCGACGGCGCGGTGGTCGTACTCGATCCCCGCGACGGCGCCGTCCTCGCCATGGCCTCGTACCCGACGTACGACCTCAACGAATGGCGAGGGGGGATCTCGAGCTCGCAGTACTCGGCGATCCTGGCGAGCGGCGCCGAGGAGAACTTCGCCATCCAGGGCCTCTACACACCGGGGTCGACCTTCAAGCTTGCGACCGCGACCGCCGCCCTCGAGCAGGGTCTCCTCACCCCGAGCAGCGTGTACGCGGACTCGGGGACCTTCACCATCCCCAACTGCACGGGAGGGTGCACCTTCCACGACGCGTCACCCAGTGACGCCGGGCGCATCACGATGCCACTCGCCCTGACCGAGTCCGACGACGACTACTTCTACAACATCGGCTACCAGTTCTGGGCGCAGCAGCCGCGCTACGGGACCGACCCGATCCAGCAGGCGGCGCGCTCCTACGGCCTGGGTTCGCTGACCGGGATCGACCTGCCGGGCGAAGCCGCAGGGCGTGTCGACAGCCCCCAGCTGCGCCAGCGTCTCCACCAGCTGAGCCCGAGCGCCTTCCCGGTCACCTCGTGGTATGCCGGCGACAACCTCGAGCTCGCCTTCGGTCAGGGGGCGACCGTCATCACGCCCATCGAGATGGCGGACGCCTACGCGACCTTCGCCAACGGCGGCACCAGGTACCAGCCGGAGGTGGCAGCAGCGATCCTGTCGCCCTCGGGCAGGCTCCTCATGCGCATCGCCCCGAAGGTCACCGGTCACGTGACGCTCTCGCCTTCCGACTACCAGGCGATGCTGCAGGGGTTCGAGGGGGCGGTGTCGAGCCCGCGGGGGACCGCGTACGCCGATTTCACCGGGTTCCCGCTCCAGACGTTCCCGCTCGCGGGCAAGACCGGCACGGCCAGCGTGTCCCATGCCGTCGAGCCGGACTCGTGGTTCGTCGGGTTCGGTCCGCTGCCGAACCCGCAGTACGTCGTGGTCGCCGCCATCGGCGAGGGAGGGTACGGGTCCGAGGGTGCGGCGCCGATCGTGCGGAAGGTCTTCAATTATCTGCTCGCCCATCCGGTGCCCCCGCTGCGCCTGCCGCCCTCGAGCTGATCGGGTGTCACTCGTGCCGGGGCGAGGCGTCCCACTCTGCCCGCAGGCAGAAGCGATCGCCGCGGATGCGTGTCTCGCGCCACTCGATGCGCAGCTCGCCGGCCAGCGCCAGGCGCTCGATGGCAAGCGCGGCGTGCGGTCGGGCCAGCCGGAGGAGCCGGCGTTCCTCGGGTGAGGGGTTGACCGGCCAGATGCGCTCCCACCCACCGGTGACGCGGACGCCGGCGTGCTCGGCCAGCAGGTCGTAGAGCGAGCCATGCCGGAGATCGGCGGCAAGGAGCGGCTTGCCGACAGAGAGCGGCAGCCAGGATCGGTCGACGGCGATCGGCTCGCCGCCGGCGAAGCGGAGCCGCTCGATGGCCACGAGCCTCGCGTCGGCCGGGAGCCCGAGACGCTCGCCGACTCGACCAGCCGGCACGGTGGCACGGGCGACCAGCTCGCTCCGCTCGTCGCCAGCCTGCTCCCGGAAGGTGTGGGCCAACCGGTACAGGCCCTGCAGCGGCTGCTCGAGCCGCTGGGCGGCCACCTGGGTGCCGCTTCCGGCCCGGCGGACGACGAGCCCGTCATCTTCGAGCTCGCGCAACGCTGCACGCACGGTGTGCCGGCTCACCCCGTAGGTCCTGGTCAGCTGCTTCTCGGTTGGGAGGCGGTCGCCGAACTCGTTGCCGGCCAGCTGCTGGCGCAGGTGCTGGGCCAACTGGGCCCACAGGGGCGTCGGGCTGAGGCGGTCGAGCCGTGCCGGCACGCCCGGGGGTCTCGAC
>DATGLW010000117.1:0-5660 GCA_035293965.1 Acidimicrobiales bacterium | reverse complement strand
TGGCGCCGGACATCTCCCCCCCTGAGCTCGACAGCGACCTTCCCGAGCTCGACGCCGAGGTGGACCAGCCGGCCGGGCGCCCGGTTCACGATGACGACAGGCACCGGTATGGTATCAATACTGATATCCCGTTGTGAGCATCTATTTGGTGGTTGATCGTCGGCGTTCGCATCAGGGCGTCACCTCGCAAGGGCCGTCGACGAGCCAACCAGGGCACGTCGACCGCAGCCCCACGACAGAGCCCCGACACCGCGACAGGGCAACTGCGACAGGGCAACTACGACAGGGCAAGGAGCCGACCAATGGGCACGAACGCTCGACCCGCCATCCTGGCAGTAGGGGGCATGACCTGCGACGAGTGCGCTCACCACGTGACCGCCGCCTTGGAGGGAGCGGGTGCCGAGGGTGTCTCGGTGGCGTGGCGCGCCGGCGAGGCGCGCTTGACGGTGCCCGACGGGCTCACAGAGGACGCCTTGCGGTCGGCGGTCGAAGGTGCGGGGTACCGCCCCGGGCCGCTGCGGCTCCTCGGCACGGGGATCTCGAAGGAGGGGCCGGACGGGGAGCTCGACTACGACCTGGTCGTCGTGGGCGCGGGCTCGGCCGCCTTCGCGGCGGCGATCAAGGCCACCGAGGCCGGCTACCGCGTCGCGCTGGTCGAGCACGGCACCTTGGGCGGGACGTGCGTGAACGTGGGCTGCGTGCCCTCCAAGGCGCTGCTCCGCGCCGGCGAGCTGGCCTGGGCGGCCGGGCACCACCCCTTTGCGGGCCTGTCGGTGAGCGCGGGCCCGGTCGACCTCCGGGCCCTGGTCGCCCAGAAGGACGAGCTCGTCGGAACCCTGCGCCAGATGAAGTACGCCGACCTCGCCGACGACTACGGCTTTGCGGTGATCCAGGGTCACGGCCGCTTCACGAGCCCCGAGGTGCTCGACGTCGGCAGCCGGAGCCTCCGGGCGCGCGTCTACCTGGTGGCGACCGGTGCCTCTCCGGCCGTGCCCCCCATTCCGGGCCTGGCCGAGTCGGGCTTCCTCACCTCGACGAGCGCCCTCGAGCTGACCGCCGTGCCCAAGCGCCTCGTCGTGATCGGGGCCAACGCCATCGGGTTGGAGCTCGGCCAGTTCTTTCTCCACGTAGGCAGCGAGGTCACCTTCGTCGACGTGGCGGAGCGCATCGCCCCCTTCGAGGAACCCGAGGTCTCCGAGGCCCTGGCCTCGATCCTCACCGCCCAGGGAGCTGTCATCCACACCGGTGCCCAGGTGCTCGGCGTGCGAAGGGCGCGGGACCAGGTGGAATTGACCGTGCGCGCGGGGGAACAGCACCTCGACCTGGTCGCAGACGAGATCCTCGTCGCCACAGGGCGGCGGCCCAACACAGAGGGGCTCGGCCTCGAGAAGGCCGGCGTCGAGCTCGACGCCCGGGGGGCGATCCTCGTCGACGACGAGCTGCGCACTGCCAACCCGCGGATCTTCGGCGCGGGCGACGTGACCGGGTCACCGCAGTTCGTCTACGTCTCCGCCTACGAGGGCGCGCTGGCCGTCGACAACGCGCTCTTGGGAGCTGGGGGCCGGACCGACTTCACCGGGCTCCCCCGCGTGACCTTCACCGCCCCTCAGATCGCGAGCGCCGGCATCACCGAGGCGCAGGCCGCGGCGGGGGGATTCGGGGTGGAGACCTCCATCCTTCCCCTCGACGCCGTTCCCCGGGCCCTCGTCAACCACGACACTGCCGGCCTCGTGAAGCTCGTGGCCGAAGCCGGCACCGGGCGCCTGCTGGGCGCCTCGGTCCTGGCCGAGGGGGCGGGCGACGTGATCCAGTCGGCGGTGCTGGCCATCCGTCACGGCATCACCACCGCGGAGTTGGCCGCGACCTTCCACCCCTACCTGACGATGGCGGAGGCCCTGAAGCTCGCCGCCCAGACTTTCACCCGCGATGTGGAGAAGCTCTCGTGCTGCGCGGCCTAGAGCGGGCAGGAGGGAGCCGACCCTGTCGCCGGTGCGGACCGGCGCCTTCAGAGAACCGCTGCGTGTGCTGAAGGCGGCCGAACCGCTCATCGACGCGCCGAGCGCCCGCGCCATCGCGGGGCTGCGTCGACGCCTCAGGGTTCACGCGATACGCGCTACTCCACCTCGCGAGCCGACTCAAGGATGTGCTCGCGGTCCAGGTTGCGGTCATGCTGCTCCTTGGCATGCCGCTGCACGTTGGCAACGAGGTCGTCGTCGCTTTCTCCTCGGATCACCTGTCCGCACGGCGGGCACGTCACTTCCTTTGCCATCTGCACACCTCCTGTCGTGGTTGTGGTCCCCAATGTGGGAGGCTGCCAATCTCAAGATGGGCGGAGCGGCTCGTGACCCGGGAGCCCGTACCGGGCCACGACGTCGGAGAGCCACGGAGCCTCTCGGAAGATCAGCCCGTACTTCTCGGCCATGCGGGCCACCGTGTCGGGGTCCGGCGGTCCGGCAGCCAGGTGCTCTGCCATCTCCCAGAAGAAGCCCTCGAACCCGGCGGGCTGGATGACCTCGATCATCCTGGCCGGGACCTTCCCTGCGTTCCACATCGTGTGCAGCTCGTTCCTCGGCTTGGTGATGTAGCCGCCGGTGCCGAGGACGACCTCCCGGTCGCCCGAACGGAAGCCGATCTCCCCTTCGATCACGATGGAATACTCGTCCTCTCGCGTGTGGATGTGTGGAGGAACGAGCGCCCCGACCGGGAACGGGTGTTCGACGATCGAGAGCTGTCCCCCGGTGTCCCTGCCGAAGAGCTTGAACACCACTCCTATCGACCCGAGGCTTCCCTCTCTCCCCTCACCCGGTCGAACGATCGTCAGGGGTGGCGCTTCATGCTCGGGCATCGCGATGCTCCTCGGCACTTTCGTTGTACACTACTGTTTGGTGAAATGATGGCGCGAACCTCGAGGAGGCGTCAAGGGGCCGATGAAGAGGCGCGCTCGTCGGGCCGACGTGCATATACGATGGTCAGGCGGGCTGCGCACGTCGAGGAGACGCGCCAGCGCATCATCGAGGCCACGGTCACAATGCACGAGACCGTGGGACCTGCCGCCACCACCATCGCGGGGATCGCCAAGACCGCAGGAGTGACCCGCCTGACGGTCTACCGCCACTTCCCCGACGACGAGGCCCTGTACGCTGCCTGCTCTGCTCACTGGCTGGCCGGTCAAGCCCTGCCGGACCCAGAAGCCTGGGCGCGGATCGTGGGTCCCGAAGAGCGGATGAAAGCCGGCCTCGCGGACCTGTACCGCTACTACCGGGACGGGGAGGCAATGCTGGCCCGCATCTATGGTGAGATCGACCACGTGCCCGAAGGAATCCGCCAGATGTTGAGGGCTGCCGAGAGCCGGTACGTGACCGTGCTCCTTTCGGCCTTTCCGGCCAAGGCGCGCGTCCGACGACACCTGCGCGCCGTCGTCGGACATGCAGCGTCGTTCTGCACTTGGCGGTCGCTCTGTCGAGACCGGGGGCTATCCAACGGGGACGCCGTCGATCTCATGACCGCATTCACCCTCCTGGCCTCACAGGTCACCCCGAGCCGACGGCGGCTGTCGGCTGCTCGTTGAGCAGACGGGCGAGCCGACGATCGGCGCTCTTCTCGACGGTGCTGGCGCTGCGGGGTGGCAACTACGGGCCCGGCGCCATGTACCAGGTGGAGATCTCCGCCAACATCAATCCGACGTCGCCGGCGTCGTTCCAGGGGAACTTCTGGATCTGGGCGGCGCTGTACCCGAACGGGACAGTGGACTACCAGGAGACCGACTGCATCCACCTCGGTGGAGGGCACGCGACCGACGCCGCTGCCCACGACACGAGCGACGGCGTGACGTGGTACACGAGCGGCGGCAAGCTCTACCTGGTGGGGATCGACATCATCGGCAATGCCGAGACCACGACCATCAGCGTGCCGCTGCCGACGACCGGGACGTACGGGCACACCCAGGGGATGCACCTCGACGTGACGTCAGCCGTGGTGCCGATCATTCCCGTGGGCGCGCAGCTCGACTACCCGTCCCAGAACGAGATCGCGCCCTGACACAGGCACCAGGACGTCGCAAGCAGAGGGCCGGCCCTCCGGGGCCGGCCCTCCTCGCGCGCGAGCGACCCTCCTGTGACGCCCGGAACGCATCGCCCGCCGATACGCCCCGGCCCGCTCGAGCACACCGATGAAGTCTTGTTCCTGCATGGGCGGGAGCACGGGGGCAATGTGACGGTCTCGCCGAGAAGTCACCTCATGGCGTGGCCGCTGCCCTCAGGGTTCACGTCGTGGAGGGATCGACGCGGCGAAGGCCGCTCGTAGCGGGCGAGGCGGGAGAGAGGCAGCAGTAGTTGCAGTGCCCCCGGCAGGAGTCGAACCCGCAACCTGGTGGGTAGAAGCCACCTGCTCTATCCAGTTGAGCTACAGGGGCGACGCGCGCGCACGTGCGCAGCCCTGAGCGTAGCGGGGGCCCCCGGCCAGGCCGACGCGACCGGCCTCCGTCACGACCGCCCGAACCGCAGACGCCGGTCACACGGTCCGCACACCAGCACTGGCCCGTGATCCCCGGAGACGTCGGGTCGCAGCCACTGCGGGCGCCTTCGCACCCCCACGGCGCGGATCCCGCACCCCGGGAGCCTCACCTGGCACCGCATCTGGTCGCTCGCCATTCGCCGGAGCAGGCGGCGGCGCGCCACCGGCATGCGGCCGAGCATGCCTGTCCCCACTGGGTCCGACGAGCGGCGGGCTGGCACGAGGTTCACCGGACCGCCGGCTCGTCCTCGTGAGGCCGCACCTCGGGGCCGAGGAGGCTCAGCAGTGGGACGCGCAATTCGCGCGCCAGGGCCTTGATCAACCGCACGCTGGCCTCCCTGCGCCCGGCCTCGACGTTGGTGAGGTGGCTCGGGGTGCAGTCGACGGCTCTGGCCAGGTCGACGAGGCGGACCTCGCGGTCGCGACGGATCGTTCGGAGCGCTTCGGGATTGATCCTCACGGGTGCCGATCCTAGCAGGTATGGACCGCTCTTGACAGCTTCTGACACCCATCCGGACGGCCCGGGATTCGGACGCACCAAGCCTCGGAACCTTCCCGGAAAGGGAACCGCGCCGGGCCAACCGGTCGGGACCTGCATCGATCTCCACTGAGCTTTTGCCCATCCTTGCTGAACTCGGCTAGGAAGATGGCCCGGCTGGAGGACGGGGGCTGACGTGTCGACGGTGGAAGGGCGGCGCAGGCTGCAACAGGAGCTGGCACAGGAGGTCGACCGGCGGGGCGCCAGCTGGTCGGCACTTGCTGCCGACCTGGGTACGGCGGTCAACGTCGCCACGCTGCGGAGCTACGTGCAGCAGGGCGTCGCCGAGCACCCGCAGCGCAAGACGCTCGCTGCCCTCGATCGGTTCATGAGGTGGGAACCGGGCAGTGCTCGGCGCGTGCTCGAAGGTGGCGAGCCCACGGCGCGCGCGTCGGGAGCGGAGCCGGCCGAGGCCCCGGCGCTCGCCGGGGAGAAGTGGGAGCGGCTCACCACCGACCAGCGACGGGCCGTCCTCCACGTGATCGACTCGATGCTCGAGGGCCGCTAGCCGAGACCGTTCAATAAGCCTTGACCCGGACATGACGGCGAGCAGAGCGAGGGCCGAAACCTCGTTCTGGGTCGAGAACAGCCTGTGCTCGGGATTGACGTC
>DATGLW010000116.1:0-14318 GCA_035293965.1 Acidimicrobiales bacterium | reverse complement strand
GATCTGGACGGTAGAGAGGAGTCCCATGCGGGCCTTCGGACCCGGATCGGTCGTGGACTTGAGCGGGCCAGGGAGGTACCTCCACTGGTCCGTCTTCACGATCTCGCTGGCCAACCTGGTCGTGATCGTGGTCATGCTCGGGATCTTCCTGGCGGCACTGCTCCTGCCTTTCTCCCCCGGGGTCCCCGAGGAGCAGGCGCCGGCGGAGCCGCGCCCTGGGTCGGGAGCGGAGCCGGCCGGCAGGGGCGGCTCGTGGGTGGGGCGCGTGCGGCGCTTCGCCGTCCGCTGGCTGCCACCCGAGCGCCTGCTCCCCGACACCCAGCCGTCATACGTCGCCTCGTGGGTGTACGTGTTCGGCGTGGCGAGCCTCGGTGCGCTGGCTGTCGCCATCGCGTCGGGGTTCCTGATCGCGCTCGGCGGTGCCGACTGGTGGCACACCAACCCGGCTGGGCGGTACTTCAACAGCCTGCACCTCTGGAGCGTCGAGTTCTTCATGGCGTTCCTGGTGATCCACCTGTGGGCCAAGTTCTTCATGGCCGCATGGCGAGGGAAGCGGGCACGGACATGGATCACGGGCATGCTGGCGTTCCTCGCCTCCATCGTCGAGGCGTTCACGGGCTACCTCTCGCAGTCGAACTTCGACTCCCAGTGGATCGCCACCAATGGCAAGGACGCGTTCAACGCAGCCGGTGTCGGTGGGTTCTTCAACCTCATGAACATGGGCCAGATGCTGCTCTGGCACGTGGTGCTCATGCCCGTGATCCTGGTGGCGCTCGTCGCCCTGCACATCCTCTTGGTCCGGGTGCGAGGCGTGGTGCACCCGTTCCCGGCCCGGCGCGGTCGCGACGCGCTCGGCGTGCGGACGGGCGGTGGCCAGCCCCGCCTCGGCGGCCGGCGGCTGAAGCAGGCCGACGCCGCCGAGTGGCGTGGGCCGGTCCGGCGCTACGACCTGGTGCGCGAGGCGGTGGCCGCGACGGCAGTCGTCGTCGCCGGTACCGTCGCGCTGGCTTCCATCCTTTCTTCTCCGGACGTCCGTGCCATCTCGACCAAGCAGTGGGCGACCGCCGACCCTGCGGACTTCGTCGGCACGGCGGCCTCCGAGCTGGCGGGAACATCCCTCACGGCCCAGTACGGGCCCCCGTACAACAACGGTGACGGATCGGTGCAACGGATCGGCGTGTCGTGGCAGGAGCTCGCCGGCATCCGCGAGCCGATCGACCCCGCCAGGTCCTTCGTGATCGACCCGCTCCGGGCCACCGCGGGGCAGGACCCCGCCCTCCAAGCGGCGCTGGCCCGATGGTCCTCGGCCTCCACTGCGGCGCGCACCCGGTGGGCGCGCGCCTACGCGGCCGCGGCGGCAAAGGTCCGCTTCGACGCGCGGGGGGAGCCGGTGGTGAAGCCCGGCGACTATGGGCCGGTGCCGGTGCTGATGGCGTCCGAGCTCCATCTGGCGCGCGACGGGGGTCTCGACGCCAGCCTGCTCGCCGGCAACCACTTCTACGGGACCAACTTCACGAAGCCCCTGCTGTTCCTGGGCGACGGCGGCTACTACGCCGCCCAGGCCGCGGCGCAGCACCTCCAGGGTGACCAGTGGGGTGTGATGAACGAGACGGGCAGCTATCCCGGCCAGCCGTGGCTGTGGCTGTACCAGCTCTGGTACCACGTGCCGGGTTTCGACTCGTCGACGAACGTCGACCTCATCGCCATCTACCTCACCGGCCTGGCCACCCTCTTGCTGCTGCTGATCCCGTTCATCCCCGGGCTCCGGTCGATCCCGCGGCTGGTGCCGCTCCACCGCGTCATCTGGCGGCGGTACTACCGGGAGGCCGAGTCCGAGGGCTGAGGGCAGGCCCCTGAGCCGGGCGCACGCGAGAATGCTCGGATGAGCCCTCGGGGCCCGGCCGGGGACGTGCGAGTGCGCCGGTCGTCGACAGGCCCGGGCACGCCGGCGGCGGAGGTGGACGGGAATCGAACCCGCCGCCGCGAGTCGCCACAGCCGCCCGCCTCGAAGGCGGGGGAGCCCACGGGGTGCTCGTCCACCGCCGGCGAAGGCGAGAGCCGGCAGCCGTACACACGTCGGTCGGCGAGCGCCTCGGGTCGAGGACCCGATCGCTCACGCCGGCCGGTAGCGGCCCCCCTCGATCACCCCTCGCACGAAGGCGGCCTGGCCGACGTGCTGGAGGTCGTCAGCCACGACGCTGACCAGCCGGACGCCGAGCGTGACGGGCGGGTCCCACGACTCGTCGACGATGCGATCGAGGTCCGCCGCCGTCAGGGCGCGCAGGTACTGCTCGGTCTGGCGGTGGACGGCCGCGTGGTAGCCGGCCAGCAGGTCGGGCCCGACCCGGACCGCGGCGACGTCGTCGGGACCCTGGCCGTAGCCGATGTCACCTCGCGCGAACGGGAGAGCGAAGCGATCGGCCCACCCCTCCGACGTCCACACCTGCTCGACCCCTGCCACGCCGGCCACGTGGTCGTCCTGCACCCGGGTGAGGTGCCAGACGAGCCAGCCGATCGTGTTGGCGTTGGGATCGAGCCGGACGGTCAGCTGGGCGGCTGACAGGCCGGCGAGCACGTGGTCGACCGCCTGTCGGACTCGACCGAAGGCGTCGAGCAGGACATCGGAGCACTCCATGGCGTTGACCTCCCTGGCACCGTGGTCGCCCTCGCCCTCACTTGCACCGTGGTCGCCGCTGGCCGGAGCGGGCGCACCCGTCGCGTGCCGGTGCAGCGTAGCCGTGCCCAGGCCAGAACGGCCGGGCGCTCAGCCGGTGGCCACCGTGTCCACCCGATCGCGGGCCGAGGCACCGACGCCCGCCGCACGCGCGCAGTGCGCGCAGCAAAAGAAGCGGCCGTCGACCTCCACACCGTGCCCGATCACCTTGCAGCCGCAGTGCTCGCAGATGGGCGCCATCCGGTGGATGGCGCACTCGAAGCTGTCGAAGACGTGGCGGGCTCCTGCCGCCACCACTTCGAAGGTCTTGTCGTACTCGTTGCCGCACACCTCGCAGCCGGCCATGTGGCCACCTCCCCGTCCGAGCCCCTCCGGGCACCGCCGGCCCGGTACCCGCCGTGCGCGGGCCGAAACGCGCGCGCTTCGACCCGCGCCCTGCCCCCACCCTGCGCACCGGCCGCCGGCAGCTGGCTGCCGGCCGCCGCCAGTCGGGCAAGTCGGCGCCCACCGCTCCGGCAGTCAGCGCAGGAGGCGCTGCTGCACAGCCGAGAGGGTGGCTGCCCGTGCCCGGCCGGCCACGGTGCTCGCCCGCAGCGCGGCCCTGGCCGCGTTCGCGCCGCAGGCCCCGTGCACCCCGCCCCCCGGATGGGCTGAGGAGGAAGCGAGGTACAAGTTGCCCACCGGAGTCTCCGGGCGCCCCAGGCCCGGGGTCGGGCGGAGCAGCAGCTGTTGGTGCAGGGCGGAGGTGCCTCCGTTGATGGCCCCGCCGACGAGGTTGGCGTCGTGGGCCTCCAGCCGGCCGGGCGTGAGCACATGGCGGCGCACGACGCGCCGGCGGAACCCGGGCGCGTGCTGTTCGATCCGGGCTTCCATCCGTGCGGTGAAGGCCTCGACGTCGTCGTCGTCCCACTTTCCCGTGATGCCCTCACCGCCCGCGTCCCCGCGGATGCGGCGCGGCACGTGCGTGTACGCCCACACGACCTCGCCGCCTGCCGGCGCCCGGCTCGGATCGGCGACCGCCATCTGGCCCATGACGACGAAGGGCCTGGCGGGCACCTTGCCCATGGCGAGCTCGGCAGCGAAGCGGGTCATCTCGTCGAGGTCGTCGGCCAGGTGCACGGTGGCTGCAGTGGCGACGTCGGGGACGCTCCAGGGCACGGGGCCGTCGAGTGCCCAGTCGACCTTCACCGTCGCCCAGTCCCACTGGAAGCGGGAGAGGTCGCCTGCGAGGCGTGCAGGAAGGTGCTCCCAGGCGACCAGGCCGCCGTAGAGCGTGGTGGCGGGCACGTCGGCGAGGACGGCTCGTCGGGCGGGCACCGTGGCACCGCCGAGGGTTCGCACCCCGCGGGCGCGGCCACCCTCGACGAGCACGGCAGAGACCGGCGTCGCGCACGACACGTGCCCCCCGCGTCGTTCGAGCCGCCGGACGAGCGCCGCCGTCAGCTCCCTCGCCCCGCCCCGCGGGACCGGGAACCCGACGTACTGGCCGAGCATGGCGAGGAGCCACCCGATGAACGAGCTGCCGGCGGACTCGGGCGACAGGTCGGCGTGCAGCGCGCACCCCGCCAGCAGGAGGGAGCTGCCCGCACCCGTCAGCTCTTCTTCGGCCAGCCGCCGGACCGGCAAGCTGGCGGACCGGGCGAGGCGGAGCAAGCCGGCGGCGCCCGCCGAGCGCCACAGCCGGAGGCCGGCACGTAGGGGAGGGAACGGCGTGAAGAGCATGGCGAGCAGCGGGTCGGCGACCGCCAGGAACGTTCGGTACAGCCGGCCCCAGGCGGTGCCGTCGCCTGGGGTGAGCGCGTCGAGCCCGGCGATGGTCGCATCGACGTCGCGCTGCAGCACCGCCACCCGCCCGTCAGGGAGCGGATGGGCGAGGACGGCGGGACTCTGGCACCACTCGAGGCCGGCGTCCTCGAGGTGCAGGGAGCACAGAGCCGGCGACGCTGCGGCGAGGGGGTAGAAGGCGCTGCACACGTCGGCGACGTAGCCCTCGCCGAGGTAGCCGGCGCTCGACACGCCCCCGCCCGGGGACGGACCGGCCTCGAGGACGAGCACGTCCCACCCGGCGTCGGCCAGGATGTTCGCCGCCACCAGGCCGTTGGGTCCCGAGCCCACCACGACGGCATCAGGGCCGGCGCTCGGCGTGGCCACCGCCGTGCTCAGCGGGCGCCCCGGGCGACCTCGCCGCCCGGCCGCCCCGGGGGCGCAGCTGGCGCCGCTGCGGTGGGGAGGTCCCTGCCGGCGAGCCGGACGAGCACGTCGCAGGCATTGGGCACGGCGACCCTCCCTGATCGATCGCGAGCTGCCGGTCGGGGTGTGTTCGACCGATTGACCCCCAACCTACCCGGGGTTCCCGAGCCGAGCCTGGAGCCCCGGATCGACGCGGCGCCCGCTCGAGCACCGCCGCGGCCACGGAGCGGTATCCTGGCAGCTGCATCGGCCGTCGGGCCCTCACTGAGGACCCGGAAGGGGGGGCTCCATGGGCGATCGGGTCGCAGGGAAGGTCTGCATCGTCACCGGCGCCGCTCAGGGCATCGGCGCCGCCTACGCACGCCGCCTCGCCTCGGAGGGCGCAGACGTCGCCATCGTCGACTTGACGAGGGTCGACCAGGCAAAGGACGTGGTGGCCGACATCGAGAAGATGGGCCGGCGCGCGCTCAGCATCGAGGCCGACGTGACCGACCCCGAGGCCATGCAGCGCATGGCGGCGACCGTGGTCGGCGAGCTGGGCCGTGTCGACTGCCTCGTCAACAACGCCGGCCTGATGTTCGACCAGCTGACGGCCACTTGGGAGCAGTTCCTCGCCGTCAACTTCATGGGCGCCGTCAACGCCTCGAACGCCGTCGTCCCCTACCTCTGGGCGCAGCGAGGGGGCTCGATCGTCAACATCTCGTCGACAGCCGCCTTCCCCCTTCCACTCGGCAACCTGCTGGCCGTGCCCGACGACGCCCCGCCGCCGTCGGTGGACCCGCAGGGCTACGGGCTGACCAAGTGGATGCTCATCTTCCAGACGCGCCAGATGGCACGGACCCTCGGCGTGCGCAACATCAGGGTGAACGCGGTGTGCCCGGGTGTGACCATGTCGCCGGCCACCAAGGCAGTGGTGCCGCCGGCCATCGTGGACCGACTCGTCGAGGCCGCGGCCCTGCACACCACCCTCCAGCCGGAGGACATGACCGGCGTGGTGCTGTTCCTCGCCTCCGACGACAGCGCCAAGATGACGGGCCAGACGATCATCAACGACGCCGGCACCTGGTTCGCCGGCTGACGTCCGAGCGCGCTCGGCGCGGGCGGGCCTCGATCGAGCCTCTGGTCGGCGGCTGCTGGCCGGCAGCCCCCTACGACTGTCTACGATCACCTCCGCCAGGTCACGCGAGAGCACGCGGCGCTCGCGGCCGAGCGGCGGCGGCGTGCTGGCCCGCCGGGGCTGGGCGCCGGGCAGCGGGGCACTGGGCCGCCGGGGCTGGGTAGCGGGGCACCGGGTGGCGAGCCACCGGGTAGGAGGGAGGGCAGCGGTGCGAGTGGTGGTCGTTGGCTCCACCGGCAACGTGGGGATCGCGTTGGTCGACGCCCTGGTTGCGGGCGGCGCTGAGGTGCTCGGGTTGGCCCGACGTCGCCCGACTGCGCACGGTGTGGCCGGCTTCCGGCAGGCCGACATCACGACCGACGACCTGGTCGGCCATTTCCGGGGCGCCGACGTCGTCGTGCACCTGGCCTGGATCTTCCAGCCGACGCACCGTCCGAGCGTCACCTGGCGAGTCAACGTGGAGGGCACCGAGCGGGTGTTGCGGGCCGCCGCCGAGGCGGGCGTGGGCGCACTGGTCTGCGCCTCCTCCGTGGGGGCGTACTCGCCGGGTCCGGGGCACGTGGTGGACGAGTCATGGCCCACCCACGGCTATCCCGAGGCAGCCTACGGGCGCGAGAAGGCCTACGTCGAGCGGTTGCTCGACATCTTCGCCGCCGAGCGTCCCAACGTGCGGGTGGTGCGGCTGCGGCCGGGCTTCATCTTCCAGCCCGCCGCGGGCCCCCAGCAGGTTCGGCTCTTCGCCGGCCCCCTTGCCCCGACGTCTCTCCTCCGGCCTGGTCGGCTGCCGGTGGTGCCGTGGCCCGCAGGTCTGCGCATCCAGGCGCTGCACGCTGCCGACGCCGCCGAGGCCTACCGGCTGGCCATCGAGTCCGATGCCAGCGGTGCCTTCAACATCGCCGCCGACCCGGTGGTCGACGAGGCGGCGGCCCAGGAGGTCTTCGGCGCCCGGGTGGTCACGATCCCCCCGGAGCTGGCCAAGGGCGCGCTGCGCGTCGGTTGGCTCGCCCACCTGGTGCCAGCCGAGCCCGCGCTGCTCGACCTGGCTCGCTCCCTGCCGGTGATGTCGACCGAGCGCGCTCGGAGGGTGCTCGGGTGGTCGCCGAGGAGCTCCTCGGTCGAGGCGTTGCGAGCCGGGCTTGCCGGCATGGCCGAAGGTGCCGGTGGCCCCACGCCGCCCCTGCAGCCCGCCTCGCTCGGGAGCTCGTTGCGCGGGCTGGCGCGCCGAGCGGGCAAAGCTTGACTCAGGTCCTCGTGGCGACGGCCACGGGTGTGACCCGATCCACACCTCGGCTGCCGCCCGCCGGCGGAGGGGGGAAGGACGGGCCTATGGCAGAGCTCGCCCCGCGCGCCGTGCCCGCCCAGCTGGCGGACGGGGGAAGGGCTGCTGGTCGTCTCGACTTGGTCGTTTCGACCCCAACCTCGACCCCAACCTCGACTTCACCTTGAGGGCCGTACCTTGGCGGGCCGCTGCTCGACGGTGCACACCTCGACGAGCGGGTGCACGCGGCCGACGCTCGAGCGCCGAGCTGCCGCTCTCAGCAACTCCGGATGCGGGTCAGGAGGTGCCACAGGTAGACGGCGAGGTTCCAGACGCGGGTCCGGGCGTCGGGCGGGAGGAGCGGCACCGGCTCGGAGATCGGGTCGACCGCAGGATGGGCCAGGAGTGCGGCGCGGAGCTCGAGCAGCCCGTCGGCCGCTTCGGCCCAGCTCAGCCCGTGCTCGACCACGCAGCGGCTGAGAGCGAGCGGGAATGCCAGCGCGCCAGGCGCCAGGTCGGCGGGCTCCATGGCGGCGATGCACCGGGCGGCGTCCGCCACGAAGCCGTCACCGGCCGGTCGGTCGCGCCAGACGCCGCTCGGGCGGGTGGTCGAGACGTCGGCGCGGCCGTTCACGAGGCCAGTGTCGCAGAGGGCTGTCACATCGGCGCGGACCGTGGGGATCTGGATCGGCCAGGCGTTCCTCTCGACCGCGGGGCTGTCAGATCGGCGCCGACCGTGGGGGCCTCTGGCCAGGGAGCCCCTCTGGCTGGTTGACTCTGTGGACGCCCCCGGGGAGTCGAAGGGCTCCCGAGCGGGAAAGGAACGACGATGGCACGAGCGATCTGGACCGGCACCCTGAGCTTCGGGCTCGTCAACATCCCCGTGAGCCTCTACCCGGCCACCGAGGAGCGGTCGATCCGCTTCAACCAGTTCCAGGCCGGCACGTCGGACCGGGTGCGCAACAAGAGGGTGAACGAGCGGACCGGCGACGAGGTCCCCTACGAGGAGATCGTGAAGGGCTACGACCTCGGGGGCGGCGAGTTCGTCCTCCTCACCCCAGAGGACCTGGCCTCTGTGGCGCCCGGCCGGACCCGGACGATCGAGGTCAGCGACTTCGTGGAAGCACGTGACATCGACCCGGTCTACTTCGAACGCCCCTACTACCTGGGGCCGCAGAAGCAAGCGGGCGCCCGGGCCTATGCGCTGCTCTGCCGGGCGATGGGCGAGGCGGGCAAGGTGGCGGTGGGCACCTTGGTGCTGCGCGACAAGCAGCACCTGGTGACCGTCCGACCGCACGCGGGCGCGCTCGTCCTCGAGACGCTGCGCTTTGCCGACGAGGTCCGCGACCCGGCCGACGTGATCGGGGAGCTGCCCGAGGCCGCCTTCGACGAGCGCGAGCTCGAGATGGCCAAGCTCCTCATCGATTCGATGTCGACGGCGTGGGACCCGACCCGCTACCACGACAGCTACCGCGAGCGGCTCGAGGAGCTCATCGAGCGCAGGCGATCCGGGGCCGTGGTGGTGGCCGAGCAGCCACCCGAAGCGCCGGCGCCGGTCGTCGACCTCCTCGCCGCCCTTCAGGCCAGCGTCGAGGCGGCACGGGCCGGCGTGGCGCCTCGAACCTCGGGCAGCGGCGAGCCGGGCCCGGGGGCGTCCGGGGCCCGGACCGCGACGCGCGCCAAGGCGGCCGGGGAACCTGCCACGGCGGCCAGACCGGCCAGGCGACGGGCGACGGCCAGCAGGGAACGGGCCACGGGGGGCAAGGGACGGGCGGCGCCGGGCAGGGAACCCGCCACGGAGCCGGCCAAGCAGGCCCGACCTCGGCGCAAGGCCTCCTGACGTCCGGGCCCGTGCCGTCCCTCGGCCGCTACCGGGCCAAGCGCGACCCCTCGCGGACCCCCGAACCGGTCCCGGCCTCCGAACCCGCGTCCCAGCAAGACAGGCCGCACCACAAGAGCCCCCGGACGGCGCCCAGCAGGGCGCCCGCCTTCGTGGTCCAGGAGCACCACGCCCGGTCCCTGCACTGGGACCTGCGCCTCGAGCGCGACGGCGTCTTCGTGTCGTGGGCCGTCCCCAAGGGCCTCCCCCCGGACCGGGGCACCAACCACCTGGCGGTGCACGTCGAGGACCATCCTCTCGAGTACGGGTCCTTCGAGGGCGTCATCCCCGAAGGCGAGTACGGGGCCGGCACGGTCACCATCTGGGACAGCGGCACCTACGACTGCGAGGCCTGGACCGATCGCGAGGTGAAGGTGACGCTGCATGGGTCGCGCGTCGAGGGGCGCTACGCGCTGTTCGCCACGCGCGGTGACGACTGGATGATCCACCGCATGGACCCGGTGCCCGGGTGGCAGCCCCTGCCGCAGCTCGTCCCCCCCATGCTGGCAGTGGCGGGCTCGCTGCCCGAGGGCGAGGGGTGGGGCTACGAGCTCAAGTGGGACGGCATGCGGGCAGCCGTGTACGTCGAGGGGGGCCGAGCCCGAGTGCTCAGCCGCAACGGCCTCGATGTCACCGGCACCTACCCCGAGCTCCAGGAGATGGCGGCGGCGCTCGGGACCGTGCAGGCTGTCCTCGACGGCGAGATCGTCGCCTTCGACGCCACCGGCCGTCCCAGCTTCGCCACGTTGCAGGAGCGGATGCATGTGACCGGCTCGGCGCGCGTCCGGCGCGTCGCCGAGCGCGTGCCCGTGAGCTATCTCGCCTTCGACGTCCTGCACCTCCAGGGCCACGCCACCGTCGACCTCCCCTACCGCGACCGGCGCTCGCTGCTCGAGTCGCTGCACCTCGAGGGACCCCGCTGGGCGACACCCCCGTGGCACGAGGGACCCGGCGCGGCGGTCCTCCGGGCAGCGACCGACGCCGGCCTCGAAGGCGTGGTGGCCAAACGGCTCGACTCGCCCTACCGCCCAGGGCAGCGGAGCCGCGCCTGGGTGAAGGTGAAAGAGGGGCGCACGCAGGAAGTCGTGATCGGCGGGTGGACGGCCGGCGAGGGGGGCAGGGGTGGCACGATCGGCGCCCTGCTGCTCGGCATCCCCGATGGGGGCGGCCTGCGCTACGTGGGCAAGGTGGGCACGGGCTTCGACGAGGCCACCTTGCGCGACCTGTCAGGGCGGCTCCGTCCGCTGGCCCGGGGCCGCAGCCCCTTCACCGCCCCCCTTCCCGCGGCGGACGCGGCGCGGGCCCACTGGGTGGCCCCGGAGCTGGTCGGGGAGGTGCGCTACGGCGAGCTCACCCGCGATGGGCGGCTCCGCCATCCCACGTGGCGGGGGCTGCGGCCCGACAAGGGCCCCGGCGAGGTCGTCCGTGAGCCCTGAGCGAGCGCGCCCTGCGCGCGCGAGCGCCGAGCGCCGGACGACGACCGAGGTCGACGGCCGGCGGCTCACCCTCTCGAATCTCGACAAGGTGCTGTACCCGAGCGGCTTCACGAAGGGCGAGGTCATCTCCTACTACGTGCACGTGGCCCCGGTGCTCCTGCCCCACCTCGACGGCCGGCCGGTCACCCTCGTGCGCTTCCCGGACGGCACGGCCGCCGGGTCCTTCTTCGAGAAGCGGGTGCCGTCGCACGCGCCCGGCTGGGTCCGCACGGCGGCCGTCCCCACCGGTGCCGGGGGAAGGGACGGCACCATCGAGCACCTCGTGATCGACGGCCTGCCGGCGCTCGTGTGGGTGGCGAACCTGGCCGCCATCGAGCTGCACGTGCCCATGTGGCGGGTGGTCGCCGACGGCGCCATCGGGCCGGTCGACACCATGGTCTTCGACCTCGACCCGGGAGCGCCGGCCACCGTGGTGGAGTGCTGCGAGGTGGCCGCCATGGTGCGCGACGAGATCGACGCTGCCGGGCTCCGGGCGTCGCCCAAGACGAGCGGGTCCAAGGGTCTGCAGGTCTACGTGCCCATCGACCCGCCCCAGCCCTGGAAGTCGGTGCACGCAGCCGCTCGCTCGCTCGCCCGTCGCCTCGAGCGCCGCAGGCCCGAGCTGGTGCTGTCCAACATGCGCCGCTCCCTGCGTTCCGGGCGGGTGCTCATCGACTGGAGCCAGAACCATCCGGCCAAGACGACCGTCGCACCGTACTCACTCCGGGGCGGTGACGCCCCGTTCGTGTCCACCCCGGTCACGTGGGACGAGGTCGCCCGCTGTCAGGATCGTGCCGACCCGGCTGTGCTGCAATTCGGACCGGACCAGGTCCTGCGCCGGGTCGCCGAGCTGGGGGACCTCATGGGTGCCGGCGCCGGAACCCGCCGCGAAGCGTGACTCGCCATGCGACGTGGCCCGCTGCTCGGACGCCCGTGCCGGGGCGTACCCTCGCCGTCCGCTGGAACGAGGCGCCACGACACAGCGAAAATCCTGCGCGCTCTCCGACCTGAAAAGAGAGGTGCCTGGACAGGTGTTGGGAAGCTCGACCGGAGACGAGAGGACCGGAATATCGGAGAGGATGGGCGCCCCGTTATCCGTACGTCCGGTCGTCCACGGTCGTCCGGCCTGGCTCGCGAACGACGGTCCGCTCACGGCGCCAGCCGCCGAAACCGCCCCACGACCCCCAGAAGGCAAGGGAGACGAGGAAACCGACGGCACCCACGATCATGAGGATCACGCCGACGACGTGGAGGTCGACGCCGCGCGCCGTGGCGGATACGGCGAATCGAAGGATTGCCCCCACGGCGAAGACTACGAGGCTCGTCCCGGCTCCCATCGTTGCATCCTCCCCTTGATGGACCCACGCCATCACTCAAGTGGCACCCATTCTTCCCACCTTCAGACGCTCGAAACGGGCAATCCACACGCCGCCTCCATGCCCTGAGGCGACGTGGCGGAATCGACCACGACGCCGGGGCACGGCATGGATGGGGCCCCGGCGCCTCCCGGCGGGCAATCCCCAGGGCCCGGGTGCGGCGCCCCCGACGCAACCGGCGCTGTCATCCGAGGCATGGTGGGTAGGAGAGTGGCGGTTCGAGGAGGCGCACATGGCGGTGGGTCGCCCGGCGAGGGCGCGGCAGGCATCACGGGAGCTCGACGGCGCGGCGGCGCCGCCCCTGCCCGCGGGGCCGTGGCTCGAGGTGGGCGACCGGCCGCGCGCAGCCGCCGCCCCGCCCCGTCCGGTCATCGGTGCCGTACGCCCGCAGGTGGACGGCGGGCGGTACCCGGCCAAGGCAGCGATCGGCGACTTCGTGGCCGTCGAGGCCGACGTGTTCGTCGACGGGCACGACGAGCTGTCGTGCGTGCTCCTCTACGCCCACGCTGCCGAGCGCTCGTGGTCGCGTGCCCCGCTGCGGGCCCTCGGCAACGACCGCTGGCAGGGGGGCTTCCCGGTGCACGCGCTCGGCGACCACCATTTCGTCATCCAGGCGGCCCCCGACCCCTTCGCCTCGTGGCGGCGCGACCTGCGGGCGCGCGTCGCCGTCCACGAGGACCTCTCGGGCGAGCTGGCGGTGGGGGCGGCCCTCCTCGAGGAGGCCGCCGAGCGGGCCGGCGCGACCGAGCGGGCCCTCCTGCTCGAGGCGGCGGGCGCGTTGCGGCGGGCTCCGGGCCGCCTGCGGGCGCCGGTCGACGCCTCCCCGTTGCCCGGCGGCGACGGCACCGTCGGCGGGCTCGTGTTCGATGAGCTGCTGGCCGAGCTCGTGAGGCGGCACCCCGATCCCGACCAGGTGACGAGCTCGCAGACCTTCGCGGTGCGGGTCGAGCCCGAGCTGGCGCGCTTTGGCACGTGGTACGAGCTCTTCCCGCGCTCGGCGTCGCCGGACCCCTCGCGCCCGGGCACCCTGGCCGATGTGGAGGCCCGGCTCGGCTACCTGGCGCACCTGGGCATCGACGTGCTGTACCTGCCACCGATCCATCCGATCGGGCGGACGCACCGAAAGGGGCCTGACGGGGCGCCCACGGCAGGGCCCGACGACCCGGGGAGCCCCTGGGCGATCGGGGCAGACGAGGGTGGGCACACCGCCGTCCATCCCGACCTCGGCACGTTGGCAGACTTCGATCGACTGGTGGCTGCCGCCGCCGAGCACGGGATCGCCGTCGCCCTCGACCTGGCGTTCCAGTGCTCACCCGACCATCCGTGGGTGCGCCAGCACCCCGAGTGGTTCCGGCATCGACCCGATGGCAGCATCCGCTACGCCGAGAACCCGCCGAAGAAGTACGAGGACATCTACCCCTTCGACTTCGACACCCCCGCATGGCGCGACCTGTGGCTGGCGCTGCTCGACGTGGTGCGGTTCTGGATCGACCGCGGCGTCAAGGTGTTCCGGGTCGACAACCCGCACACCAAGCCCTTCCCGTTCTGGGAGTGGCTCATCCGCGAGGTGAAAGGGGAGCATCCCGAGGTGATCTTCCTCGCCGAGGCGTTCACCCGTCCGAAGGTCATGCAACACCTGGCGAAGCTCGGCTTCTCGCAGTCCTACACGTACTTCGCCTGGCGGAGCGCCAAGTGGGAGCTCGAGCAGTACTTCACCGAGCTCACGCGGACCGAGGTCGCCGACTACTTCCGGCCGAACCTGTGGCCGAACACGCCCGACATCCTGACCGACGAGCTCCAGTTCGGGGGGACGCCCGCCTTCGTGGCCCGCCTGGTGCTCGCGGCCACCCTCGGCGCCAGCTACGGGATCTACGGGCCGGCCTTCGAGCTCGGCGAGCACGTGGCGCGCGAGGCCGGCTCGGAGGAGTACCGGGGCTCGGAGAAGTACGCCGTGCGGCACTGGGACCTGGAGCGTCCCGACAGCCTCGCCGAGCTCGTCGCCCGGGTGAACCGCATCCGCCGCGACCACCCGGCCTTGCACCACGACTCGACCCTGCGGTTCCACCATGTCGACAACGACCAGCTCATCGCCTACTCCAAGACACACCTCGTGGAAGAGCCGCGGTACCTCGGCCCGCAGCCGGCCCACGAGCCCCGCGAGCCCGACGTGGTGGTGGTCGTGGTGAACCTCGATCACCACCACGTGCAGTCGGGGTGGGTGGACCTCGACCTCGGCGTGCTCGGGCTCCCCCCCGACGGCCCCTACCTGATGCACGACCTGCTCACCGACGCACGCTTCGAATGGCGCGGCCCGCACAACTTCGTGCGCCTCGACCCCGCCGTGGTCCC
>DATGLW010000115.1:0-3697 GCA_035293965.1 Acidimicrobiales bacterium | reverse complement strand
CACGCTTCCCGAGCCTGTCGCGTAGTTCCAGGTCACGAGGTCACGTAGTAACACGAGCGTTCTCGCTCATCGCGACCGTTCGCCCAGCTCAGCGCCACATTCTGGGATCTTCGTATGCTCACCAACTGCGGAAGTCCGGCCAGGGGGACCTACGGCAGTCCACGTGTCCACGCCGAGCTGCGGCGCCAGGGGGTCTGCTGCGGTCGGCGCCGGGTGCGTCGGCTGATGCGGCGGGCGGGTCTCGAAGGACGGTGCAAGAAGCGCTGGAGGAAGACCACCGTGGCCGACCCGGCCGCCGAACGCGCCAAGGACCTGATCGGACGCCACTTCGGCCCGTGCACCGAGCTCGACCGACGTTACGTCGGCGACATCACCTACGTCATGACCTGGGAAGGCTGGGCCTACCTGGCGACGACCTGGCATCGCGCCGGGTCGTCGGCTGGGCACTCGCCGGCCACATGCGCACCGAGCTGGTCGAAGACGCCCTGAAGATGGCGTTTCTCGCCCGCCGGCCGGCCAGGGGCGGGCACGAAGGGCCACGTGGGCGATGCGAGGCAAGCTGCGCTCGCCGGGAGCGCCCACGACGATCCGGCGAGAGCAACAGCAGAGCTTCTGGAGAGAAATCGCGAGGGGTGCCACCACCGAGGAGTCTGCGGCTCGCTCTGGCGTGTCATCCGCGGTTGGTGCCAGGTGGTTCAGAGAGGCTGGCGGGATGTGCCCGATCAGCCTCGCCCCAGCCTCTGGCCGTTACCTCTCGCTCGCCGAGCGCGAGGAGATCGCGATCGAGCGGGCTCGTGGCTCGGGGGTGCGGGAGATCGCCCGCCACCTCGGCCGCTCGCCCTCGACGATCTCAAGGGAGCTGCGCCGCAACGCGGCCACGCGTGCGGACGCTTCGGGCTACCGGGCAACGGTTGCCCAGTGGCACGCAGAGCGCCGCAGGCGCCGTCCGAAGCAGGCGAAGCTCGTCTACAACGAGAAGCTCCGTTCCTACGTCGAGGACCGCCTGTCGGGTCTCGTCACCCGGCCCGACGGCACCGAGGTGCACGGTCCCACCGTTCGTTTCAAGGGTCGCCGTCACGGCCCTCGCCAGGACCGCCGGTGGGCAAAGGCGTGGAGCCCTGAGCAGATCGCAAACCGCCTCCCACTCGACTTCCCCGACTACGAGACTATGCGCATCTCCCACGAGGCCATCTACCAGTCGCTCTTCGTCCAGGGCCGCGGATCGCTCAAGCGCGAGCTCGTGACCTGCCTTCGGACCGGAAGGGCGCTGCGGGTCCCACGAGCGCGCGCGAAGGGACGGGGGAAGAACTTCATCACGCCCGAGGTGATGATCTCCGAACGGCCGGCAGAAGCCGAGGACCGCGCGGTCCCGGGGCACTGGGAGGGTGACCTCATCATCGGGCTCGACAAGTCCGCGATCGGCACGCTCGTCGAGCGCACCACGCGCTACACGATGCTGCTCCACCTGCCGCCCATGGAAGGTCACGATCAGGCAGTGAAGGTGAAGAACGGGCCGCCGCTCGCCGGCCACGGTGCACAGGCTGTCCGCGATGCGATCGCCGCCAAGATCATGACGCTCCCAGAGCACCTGCGAAGATCGCTCACCTGGGACCAGGGCACCGAGATGGCCCAACACGCGAAGCTTCGGATCGACACCGGGCTCGCCGTCTACTTCGCGAACCCGCACTCCCCGTGGATGCGTGGGACGAACGAGAACACGAACGGGCTCTTGCGCCAGTACTTCCCCAAGGGGACCGACCTCTCCCGCTGGGACCGCGACGACCTCGACGCGGTTGCCTTCACTCTCAACGGACGCCCACGAAAGACGCTCGGTTGGCGCACTCCCGCAGAGGCACTCGCTGTACTTCTACAATCTGATAGAGGAGCCGGTGTTGCGACGACCGGTTGAACCCAGGTTGCGACCCGGCGTCCGAATGTGCCACCAGCCCGACGAGCCGGCGGGCCCCGCGGCGGGCTCTGGCCATCTCCAAGGCGTCGAGGACCATGTCGGTGCGCATGTGGGAGGCCACCCGCCAGCCGACGATCATCCGGCTGAACGCGTCCACGATGAAACAGACGTAGGCCATGCCAGACCGCGTGGGTACGTAGGTGAGGTCGGTCACCCACAAGGCGTTGGGGCGATCAGCGGCGAAGTTGCGCTTGACCAGGTCCGCTGCCCGCAGCGCCTCGGGATCCCGGCGCGTCGTGAACACCCGGCGGCGCCTGGTCACGCCACGGATGCCGGCCGTGCGCATCAGGCGGGCGACCTGGTCCCGGCCGATCTCGTGGCCGGCCCGTCGGGCCGCCTTCCAGAGCTTGTGGGCCCCGTAGACCTTCCGGTTGGCGATCCACAGGGCAACCAGGATCGGCAGCAGCACGGCGTCACGCCGGCCTCTGGCCGACGGCTGCTCTTGCCGGCGCTTGAGGGCGTAGTAGGTGCTCGGAGCCACCTGCAGGGCATCACAGATGGGCTCGACTCCGAGCTCCTCACGGTTCTCGTCGATGAACGACGCCATCACCGAAGCGGGCGGTCGAGCTCCGCCTGGGCGAAATACGCCGACGCCCGGCGCAGGATCTCGTTCGCCCGGCGGAGCTCCTTGTTCTCCTGCTCCAACGCCTTGATCCGCTTGGCCTGCTCGGAGGTGACGCCGGGCTTCTCGCCGTCGTCGATGTCGGCCTGGCGCACCCAGGCCCGGACCGACTCTTCGCCGTAGCCGAGCTGGCGGGCGACGCGTCCGACCGTGCCGTGCGCGGTCCCGAGCTCGTCACGGAGCTTTCGGACGAGGCGGACGGCCTGTTCCTTCTCGGCGGGCGTGTAGCGCCGCACAGACGGGCTCCCTGGCTTCTTCTCCTGTGGCATGGCTCCATCTTCCTTTCCAAGATATGAGGCCTCCACCGAACCCAGGGTGGTTCAGCCTGAGCCCCCGGGAGACCATGTGGCGCAGGAACTCGGTCCAGCACGCCTCGGACTCCTTGTTGCCGACCGCGAGGTGCAACAGGTGCTTTCGGCCGTCGGTGTCGATGCCCCAGGCGACGAGCAGGGCCTCTTTGGCCCCCTGGGCCCGGAGCGACTCGAAGATGGCGTCCAGGAACAGGTACTCGACGGCGATCTCGGTGAGATCCCGCGAACAAAAGGCCTGGTAGTCCTCCCAGAGCTGGTCGGTGATCTCGGAGACTGCCGACTTCGAGATGAGCAGCTCCCCGGTTGCGTCCCGGAAGGCGTCCTCGACGTCTCTCGTGGACAGCCCCCGCGCGTACATCTCGGCGACGAGGCGCTCGAGGACCTCGGAGTTGGCCTCGAGGAAGCTCATGAGGCTCGAGCGGAACGGCTCGCCAGTCCCGCGCACCTGGGGGACCTGGACGGCGATGGCGCCCTCGGCGGTGCGGATCCGGCTGGGCTCGTAGCCGTTACGCGAGCCCTGCTGCCCCTCCCCTCGGCGCTCGTAGCGGCCCCTCCCGCCCAAGAAGTCCGCCTGCTCGGCCTCGAGCAGCTGCTGGACAACCAGGCGGACAGCGAGCTCGGATGAAGGCCGAGACGACGCTCGTCTCCCGGTCGGTGTCAACGCCGCCCGAATCTTGACCCCTTTCGGACGGTTGAAAACTGACCCCCCCTCGGGTGGCCATCGTCACGCTGCGTCGTCTGTGGGCACCCTCCCGAGGTCTCGGTCCTTCAGTCGGTAGCTGTCGCCCTTGAGGT
>DATGLW010000114.1:0-22280 GCA_035293965.1 Acidimicrobiales bacterium | reverse complement strand
TCTGAAGCCGAAGCGGTGGTCACGGACGTCGTTTGGACTGCTCGAGGGCGTGGTCGAGCAAGGAGCGGAAATGGGGATTCGGTGCGGCGGCGCTGTGCGCGTCAAGTGACGGTGAGCTGCCAGCTCGGCAGTCGCCCGAAGGCCGCGACGAGCTGGTCGGCCCAGGGCCAGCCCTCAGCGAGCCGAAGGGTCGTCCGCCTCGCCGAGTGGCAGACGATGCCGGCGGTGTGCAGCAGCGTGTAGCGCAGGCGCTTGGGCTCGGCGCGTGCGAGATCGCCTTCCAGGCACAGCCCCTTGGTCCACGCCAGCAGGTCGCCAGCCACGAGGACGACCGCGAGCCACGCCTGGTTGATGGCGAAGCTCTGCGAGGGGAAGTGGGCGAGCCCGGTGTCCTTGGTATCTCGGATCGCGCACTCGCAGCGTCCCCGACCTCGATAGAGGGCCTCCAGGAAGGAGATGTCCGTCGACGGGTGGTCCGTGATGAACACCTGGTAGCGATGGCCGTCGACGTCGGTGAAGGTGAGCTGGGCACCGGGGTGGGGCTCTTCTCTTCTCACGAGCATCCGGGTCCGCCCGGGCCAGGCGGAGAGGTCGACCAGATCGGTGATCTCTGCGACCGCTCCGACTTCGCGCTCTTCGGTCCCGTCGGCAGAAATGGTGGTCTGCCAGCGGTTCTTCGGGACCGAGAGGATCACCTTGGCGAGCTCAGTGGTGAGGGAATGGCCGCAGATGAAGTTGACCCCGCGTGTGCGGGCGGCATCCACGAAGTCGTGGGAGCACCCGGCCGTGTCGGTGCGGCAGATGACCTCGGTGGCCAACGGGTCGATCGGGAGCTGGAAGAGGGCTGCGTCGAGGACCTTTATGTGGTCGGCGGCCGTCCCCGACCCGGCGTTTCCCCGACGAAGGAGCCCCGCCAGGGGCTCACCGGTCCCGTCCAGGTAGGCCATGAGGGGATAGAAGCCGAAGCCGTGCTTGTAGGTGGGCGCGGCCCCTTCCTTCTCGGAGTGGGAGTCGACCAAGGTGCCGTCGATGTCGATCACGTAGAAGCCCGGATCCATGCCGGCCTCCCAGGCGCGCTTTCGAGCCGCGGCGCGCGCAGCCGCGATGCGCTCGAGCGTCTCCTCATCGATCGCCTCCAGGGTCCGCCACACCGTCGGCGCCGACGCCACCTCGCCAAAGAGCCGGGGCTGGTCCGAGAGCACCCGGATGTCGGTGATCGACGTCGCGCCGTCGGCCACAGCGACGGCCAAGTCGACGAGCACCTCGCCGCGGTCATACCCGCGCCGGCGCCTCTTGGTGGGCGCCATGGCCACAGAGAGCGCCTCGGTGAGACCGACGTCGTCGGCCAGGTCGCAGAGCAGTCGAGCGCCTGCGTGGGCGACGACGCCCTTGGCTCCGGTGGTCACTGCGATGGACGGGCGGGGCGAAGTACGCTTCATCTCGGAAGTGCCCTTCTGGTGAGGGGGTGTGAGCTTCGAACACCCACATTCTCCCTTAGCAGGAGGGCGTTTCCGCGTCTTTCCGCAGGTCCCGGTGCCGAATTACTGAACGGTCTCGGGTAACCCCCGACGCGGAAGCTGACCGGCGACCTGCACCCAGCCGTGTTCGTGTGCTTCCGCGCATCCGGTTGTGCTTGGTCCCACGCACGGGAACCATCCACGGCCCTATGTAGGAGACGGGATGCACCCACGGGGAGACCGGGAGCCCGCGGCGGAATGGGTGCGTCACCCAATGAGAGTCCCGCCATCGGGGAGACGGCTCGCGGCCTCGACCCAAGACCGGGACCAGGTGATCGCCGCCGCGATGGCCGCGCTCGCCCCCGTCGCGGATGTGGTGCCGATCGTCTCGCGGGATGCTCGCGGGATGGAGCCCTTCGACGGACCCCCGGACGCGGAAGAGCCGGGGCCCTAAACCCCGGCTCACCTGGGCTTTTGTCGAGAGCGGGTGACGGGAATCGAACCCGCATAACCAGCTTGGAAGGCTGGGGCTCTGCCATTGAGCTACACCCGCAGGTACCGAGGCGGCCGGGCCGCCCCGTGCGGGGGCAGTGTACGCGACGCCAGGCTGCGGCCTCGCGCGAGGCGCTGACCTCGGGCGCTACGTTGCGGGCGTGGCCACCATGTACGAACGAGTCGGCGGGAGTCAGTTCTTCGTCGACCTGGTCGACCGCTTCTACGACGGCGTAGCCGGCGATCCGGTGCTCCGGCCCCTGTACCCCGACGACCTGACCGGACCCAGGGCGCACCTGGCCCTCTTCCTCCAGCAGTACTGGGGCGGGCCGCCGACCTACAACGAGCAGCGCGGCCATCCGCGGTTGCGCATGCGCCACGCCCCGTTCGTCATCTCGGTCCTCGAGCGCGACGCCTGGCTGCGCCACATGACCGATGCCGTGCGCCAAGCGGGCCTCCCGCCCGACGACGAGCGCGAGCTGCTGGCGTACTTCGAGATGGCTGCCCGCACGTTGGTCAACACGGTGTGAGCGCTGTCGAGCCCGAGGCTGCACCGAGGGGGAGCGGGTGGCTGCGTGGCAAGCCAGGGAGGCTGGTTCTTCCGCCGCAGGGAGGGGGGCTTCCCTTCGAAGTCGCCGTCCCTGACTTGCCAACGCCGCCAACTACCGGCGTCCCCAGTGTGGAGCACCGAGGTTGTCCTCCGGTTGCCGGCAGGTTGCGGCGCGGGAGGGCCCGCCGGAATGCCTTCGAGCGCAGCTCCGAAGGGGCTCCGGCGCCCGAGGGCGTCCCTCGGGCGGCGCCCGGGCGGGGAAGCTGCGGCGCGGGAGGCCCGGGGAGGGAGCGTCTCCCCAGGCCACCTGGCATCCACCACGAGCCGGTCGCCGTTCGCTTACCTGATAGGTGAAGCCCGCCGGTCGCCTTGCTCGAGGAGGATCTCCGATGGTCGCGCTGATGGTGGTGGTGGTCGCCGCAGTCGCCTTGCTCGGAGTGCTCGTGACCGGCCTGCTGCGCAGCCACGCCGACATCCTCTCTGCGCTCCACGCACTCGGAGCCGGCGTCGGCGACCCGTCGCGCGAGCCCGAGGCGGGCAGCCCGCTTTCGACCCCGGCCCGCCCCGTGCCGGTGTCCTTCGGGCCACCCCTGCCCGCCGAGCGCTCGTCGACGGCACCTGACCTGGCCGGGGTGACGCCCGGCGGTGACGCGGTCGCGCTCGCCATGGGGACGGGTGCCGACACGCTGCTCGCCTTCCTGTCGTCGGGCTGCACCACCTGCGAGGGCTTCTGGTCCGCGCTTGGAAGCGCGCACGGCTCGTTGCTTCCGGCGGACCTTCGCCTGGTGGTCGTCACGAAGGGGCCCGAGCTCGAGTCGCCGCCCGCGGTGCGAGCCCTCGCCAAAGGGGCCGTCGAGGTGGTGATGTCGACGTCGGCCTGGGTCGACTACGAGGTCCCCGGCTCGCCATTCTTCGCCCTGGTCGACGGCACCCGCGCGGCCAGGATCGGTGAGGGCTTCGCGGGCTCCCTCGAGCAGGTCCTCGGGCTGGTGGCCCAGGCGCGCCGCGACCGGGTGGGCGGCCCCGGCTCCGGCCGGGCCGCGACGCCCGCCGGGCGCGGCTCACCCGGCCCACCGGCCGTGACCGGCCTCACCGGCCCCGAGCGCGAGCGCGACAACGACGAACGGCTCCTGGCGGCCGGCATCGGGCCTGGCCACCCGAGCCTGTACCCGGCGAAGTTGGGTGACGTGCTCGCTCCGACGGTCCCGGTAGCCGGTGCTTCGGGGGAGGGGTGAGCCCGTGGGCGTGATCCGTAGCCACGGCATCGAGATGGCCGTCCCGGCGGGGTGCGAGGCGCGCATCTTCCGTCGGCCCCCCGTGGCCGGTGCCGCCACGTACCCCGTGGTCCATCTGGCCACCTTTCCCCTGCCCGGCGACGTCGGCGACTTCGGGAACGGGGCTGTCCAGGTGATGGGCGGCAACGACGTGTTCGTCGTGCTCTTCGAGTACGGGCCCGAGAGCGTGGGCCAGGCGTTGTTCGCCCGCCAGGGCATGCCCCGAGCCCTCGCACCGAGCGACTTCCAGCCCTACCGCCTTCGTCAGGGCGTCGGCGGCAGGTCGGGCACGCAGTGGTTCTTCGTCGAGGCGGGGCGCCCGTTCTCGCTGTACGCGGTCCTTGGCAGCCATGCGCGGCGCGCCACGCTGGTACCACGGCTCAACGGGCTGCTCGCAGGGATCGCCGTCCAGCCTGCGCCACCGGCGACCCTCGGAGGGGGCTGGAACTGACCCCGTCGGGACGCAGCGTGTCGAGCAGGCCGGGGACCAGGCGGGGACCATGCCCCTGATCGGGCTGTACCTCGCTGGTTGCGCCCTGCTCGTCGTGGCGGGCAGCGCCAAGTCGTTGCGGCCCGCTACGGCAGCGCAGGCTCTGGCGGAGGTCGTGCCCATGCCCCCGGCGGCGGCGCGCCACGCCGTCCGGCTGCTGGCGGGAAGCGAGGCGGCGCTCGGGGTCCTGGCCCTGGTGCGGCCCGGCGCCGGCGCGGCGCCCGTCGGCGCGTCGTATGCATGCTTTGCGGCCTACGTGGCCCTCGTCCGGGCCAAAGGCGGCGCTCTTGCGACGTGCGGGTGCTTCGGCACGCCTGACACGCCAGCGACTGCCCTGCACCTCGTGGTCGACGCGGTGCTGGCGGTCGCGGGCTGCTGGGTGGCCGCCGACCACCCGGGTGGCACGGTGGTGGGCGCGCTGCGCGCCCAGCCGCTCCACGGTGTGCCCCTTGCCCTGGCGAGCGCCTTGTGCGCGTGGCTGGCCCTCCACGTCATGACGACCGCCGGTCGCCTGGTGATGGCCCGCCGGATCACCGTGGGAGAAGGAGCGCGGCACCGCTGGAGGCAGCGCTGATGGGCTACGCGCTGGTGGACTCGGTGGCGGGCTTCCTCGGAGCCCGGCTCTCCCGGCGAAGCTTCGTCACGAGAGCCGCCATGGCCGGAAGCGCCGTCACAATCGGGGCCGGTGCTGACCTCGTCCTCACCCCGACGTCCGCGTACTCGCTCATCTGCGCCTGCGGCGACGAGGCGTGCACGTGCGGGTCGACCTGCTGCTCTGGCTACACGGAATTCTGCTGCAGCGTCAACGGCGGTTACAACTACTGCCCCGCCAACACGATCGTCGGCGGGTGGTGGAAGGCCGACTCGTCGTCGTTCTGCGGCGGCGGCCCGCGCTACTACCTCGACTGCAATGCCCTGTGCGCCTGCGACCAGTCCGGGCAGGGTGGGTTCCCCTTCTGCTCGACGGCGTGCGATGGCGTGGGTTGCCAGTGTGGCGGCGGGGACTGCGGCCGCTTCCTCACCGGCTGCCTCCAGTTCCGCTACGGCCAGTGCAACCAGCAGGTGCCCGTCGTCGGGCGCATCGTGTGCCGGGTCGTGGCGTGCGTGCCGCCCTGGGAGATCGACCCGACCTGCACCACAGCGAGCGCCATCGACAACGGCACTGCTGAGCAGGACCAGCCGTGCTGGACACCAGCGGTCCCTGCGCCACCTCCGCCACCGTGCTTCTCGCCGGCGACCCGCTGCCTCGCGGTCGGCATGGCGCCGTCGAGGACGGGCGCGGGCTATGGGGTCGTGACCGCCTTCGGGGCGCTCTTCGCCTTCGGGGACTTTGTGCCGGCCGGCGACATGTCGTCCGCGACGCTGGCGGCTCCCGTCGTGGGCATCGCGACCAGCCCGGTTGGCAACGGCTACTGGCTGGTGGCCGCCGACGGGGGCATCTTCGCCTTCGGCGACGCCCCGTTCCTCGGCTCGATGGGCGGCCAGCGGCTCAACCAGCCCATCGTGGGCATGGCGGCCAGCCCCTCGGGCAACGGCTACTGGCTGGTGGCCGCCGACGGCGGCATCTTCGCCTTCGGCGACGCCGCCTTCGACGGGTCCGAGGGTGGCCAGCGGCTCAACCAGCCCGTCGTGGGCATGGCGGCCAGCCCCTCGGGCAACGGCTACTGGCTGGTGGCGGCCGACGGGGGCATCTTCGCCTTCGGCGACGCCGCCTTCGACGGGTCGCCCGCATAGCGGCTCGGTGGGAGGTGGCACACCACGTACGCGACGTGCCAGGAGAGGAGCATCGATGGAGCAGGTGAGCGTGGAGGCCGCGGCCGCCCTGGTGGCCGTCGCTGCAGGGGTGAGGGGCCTGTGGTCACCCTGCGGCCTCTCGATGCTGTCGACCATCACGCCGATCGGGGAGCGCAGCCGAGGCGCCCGCTATCCGACGACGGCGGCATGGTACGTGGGTGGCGCGGTCGCCGGCGGTGCATCGCTCGGGTGCTGCATGGCCGTCGTGGCGCTCGGGGTGGCGACCTGGCATCCGGGGACTGGCGCCGTGGCTGCGCTCGGTGGCGTGTCGGCTGCCACGGCGATGGCCTCCGATGCCCGATTGGGGGGCGTGTCCCTACCGGTGCACCGGCGCCAGGTCAACGAGCGGTGGCTCGACCGCTACCGCCCGTGGGTCTACGGCGCCGGGTTCGGCTGGCAGATCGGCACGGGCCTGTGCACCTACATCGTGACCGCGGCTAACTATCTCCTCGTGGTCCTCGCCGGGCTGAGCGGCTCCCCCTTGGCGGCCCTCGCCCTCGGCACGGTCTTCGGCCTGGTGCGGGGGCTCACCGTGCTGGCCTCGCGCGACCTCCGATCGTTCGCGGCGCTCCAGCTTCGCCACCGATGGGTGCAGCGCACGGGCCCGTTCGTGCGCGACCTGACCATCGCTGCCGAGGGAGTGGCCGCCATGGCGCTCGTCGCTGCCGTCGCGCCCCTGGCGGCCGGCGTGGTCGCCCTGGCCATGGTGGCAGTGTTCGTCGCCACCGCACCGCAGCGACGCTCGCCCGCGTGCTCACTGGATGCCTCGAGGGGCTGACCGGGCGCTGGCCCGGGGCCTCACGCGGTGAGCCGCGTCCTCGGATGGGAGCGCACGGCCCCATCCCGGCGCAGCTCTGCTACGGCGGCGACGGGGTCGGGATCCGTGAACAGGCGGTGGTCGAGCACCTCCGGGTCGGACTCGGTGGCGTCGAGGACCCACCACGAAGCCTCGAGGGCGATGCCGCTCGGGTCGGTGAAGTAGATGGACCGGATGAACCCGTGGTCGACGACGTCGGTGACCTCGCAGTCCATCTCCTTGAGCCTGTCGCGAAGGGCGAGGAGCGCCTCCTCGTCGTCGACGCAGAAGGACACGTGGTCGAACTGAGCCGCCCGGGCGTCGGGCACCCCGGCCGGCTTCGCGAACGGAGCGGCGCTCGAGCGCGCGTACTCGAAGAAGGCAACGGTGTTTCCCGGCCCTATCTCGAAGAAGTAGTGGCGGAACTCGGGCGTGCCGATGGTTGCCACCAGGCGAGCGCCGAGCACCCCGTGGTAGAAGCGGACCGTCGCGTCCATGTCGTTCGTGACGAGGGCGAGATGGTTGATCCCGCGCCAGCTCGGGGCTGAAGCCGCTGGCGGGGAAGGGGTGGTTCCAGCTTGTGTGGTCATGTCGGGCCTCCTGTGCGGTGCTCCTCCTGTGCGGTGCTCCTCCTACGATTGTGCCCCTCGGGCGCCCGCTCGTCCCTCCTGCCCGCCGGACGCGCCGGCAACCTTCGTCGAGCTGGACCGCTGCCTCCTCCGGTGGTGCACGGCTCGAGATCGCGCTTGTTCGAGGAAGGCGGGCGCCGGGCAAGGTGTGGGTCGTGAACGTGCTCGAACGAGCAGGCAAGGCGCTGGACCGGCGCCAGCAGCGCAGCAGCGTCCTCGGCTTCGTCGTGGCCGTCGTGAAGAAGTACGGCGACGACCGTGGCGGCTCGCTCGCCGCGCTGGTTGCCTACTACGGCTTCGTGTCGTTGTTCCCCCTGCTCCTGCTGCTGGTGACCATCCTTGGCATCGTGGTCGGCGACAACACCGACGTGGCACGGCGCATCGAGCACTCGGCCCTCTCACAGTTCCCGATCATCGGCAGCAAGATCGGCGCCAACCTCCACGCCCTCCACCGCAGCAGCGTGGCCGGCCTCGTGATCGGCACCCTGGGCCTGCTCTGGGGGTCCCAGGGGGCGAGCCAGGCAGCCCAGCACGCCATGGCGGACATCTGGAACGTGCCAGAAGTGGCACGGCCGAGCTATTGGGTCCGGCTGTCGCGGACCGGCGTCCTGACCGTCGCACTCGGCGCCTTCTTGCTGGTGAGCACGGGCCTGGCGGGCCTCGCCACCTTCGCCGGCCGGCCGGTGGCGCAGCGGTTGGGCAGCCTGGTCCTGTCGCTCGCGGTCGACGTCGCCCTCTACCTGGTCGCCTTCCGTGTGCTGACGCCTCGCCTCATCCCGAACAAGGCGCTCGTGCCAGGAGCGGTGCTCGGCGGGTTGGGGTGGGCAGCGCTGCAGCTCCTCGGCACGTTCGTGGTGGACCACCTGTTGCGCAACACGAGCCAGGTCTACGGGTTCTTCGCCTTCGTGCTCGGCTTGCTGGCCTACATCGCCCTGGCTGCGCAGATGTCGCTCTACGCGGCTGAGGTCAACGTCGTGCGCGCACGGCGACTGTGGCCGCGATCGCTGTTCCCTCCACCGCTGACGCCCGCCGACATCCACGTGCTGACCGACCTGGCGACCCAGGCCCAGCGCCGTCCGGAGCAGTCAGTGCGGGTGCGCTTCGACAAGGCGGGCGCCGCGCCGCAGGGTGCCACCGCCGAGGAACCAGGCACGGCCGACGAGCTCCGCCCCGGCGAGAACCGCCGGGCTGCGGGGCACGCAGGGCCGGAGCACGGAGGGACTGCTCATCGAGGCACAGGGATCGCTGGAGCTGGCGGGCACCCGGGCCCGGTGGGTCCCGACGGCGGGCCAGGTAGCGGGCGGGGTTGAACGAGGAACCGCGTACCTGTACACGGCTGCTTGCCTGCTTCCTCAACCCGCCACGTGGAGCGCCACGGCGGCGTCTGGCTCGAGGACCCGGAACGCAAAGCTCTCCTCGAAGTACAGCCGGACGGTCTCGGCGTCGTGCCCCAGGTAGCCGACGGAGATGTCCTGCCCGCACTCGAGCCGGAAGTCGCCCCCTCGCAGGCTCAGGACCACCCCGCCTTCCACGCCCGGGGCCCAGACCACGGGGCCGCCCAGGATCTGGCGGAGGTGGTCGAGCAGCAGGAACCCGCCGTGCTCGGTCGTCTCGAGGATGGCGGTGTAGATGGCCGGCGCGATGGCCAGGCCGTAGGGCCCGTCGATGCCCGTGCGCCGGATCATGTCGGTCGCCCTCGCCACCGCGTTCGGGTAGTGCTCGATGTCGGTCGGCAACGTGACCCCACCGTGGGAGGAGGCGGACTCGGCGATCCCGCGGATGCCGGCGGCCGGGTACCCGTGGAACACCGCCACGTTCTCGCCGAGTGCCAAGGCACGCGCTGCCTCGTCGAGGTCGCCGAAGGAGAGGTCGGTTGCCCCGCGCTCGAGGTCGTCGAGGTCGCGGCGGGCCACGGAGAACGCCACCGTGAGCTCGACCAGGGGAAGCACCTGGCGCTGGGCGGCGCTCACCCCCGGCGACGGGCCGTCGATCGGCCGGCTGCGGCCGAGGTTCACCGACGAGTGCGCCCAGCCGCGGGGGCCCTCGAAGTCCACGAGCTTCCGGGCGGCGAGGTGGGTCGTCAGCCGGGATCGCGCCTCGGTCTCGATGGCATCCCACCCGGCAGACGACATGGGGGCGAGGTGGCGGTGCAGGTGGTCCATCAGTCCTTCCCCTTCAGGCTGCCGATGCCGAGGGAGCCGGCCGAAGGCGCAGCAGGCGGGCTCTCGCCTTCCTCTGCCCCTGCCTCGGCTTCGATGCCGGCGATCGGCCCGGACGTGAACAGGTAGGTGCGAAGGTGCTGGTCGAGCACCGGATCGTGCCGGCGAAGCCACTCGAGCGTCATGGAGGCGTGCTCCTTTTCCTCGTCGCGGTTGTGGGCCAGGACGGCGGCCAGGCTGGCGTCGCTCGTGGCGCGCACCCGCTGGTCGTACCAGTCGATCGCTTCGAGCTCCTCGCCGAGGGAGACGATTGCCCGGTGGCGGTCGATCGTCTGGTCGTCGAGCATCTCCGCTGGCTCGTGCAGCCCTTCGCTGGCCATGGTTCTCAGCTCCTTGCGCCGGTGGCACCTGCTCCGCCGCAGTCCGGTGCCGACGGTGGGGGACCATCCCTGCCCGGTGGCTCGTGGCCGGGTCCGACTCTACCGGCGGTTGCCCGGACGGGCCGGTCCGTCCACGCCGGGCGACTCGCGACGGGCCCCTTTGGCAGCGGCGACCCCCGGTGCAACGCCGACGCCCGGGGTCTTACCCCGGAACGCGGCGACCATGCCTTTCCCGGCCCCCCGGCAACCTCCGGGCGGCACGGCGTGGCGTCGTGCCGCCCGGGGCGCGGTTGGGGAGGACCACGAGCACGACGACGGCGGCTGTAGCCACCACGGCAGCGCCGAGGAGGAGACCGAGGTCCATGCCGCTCACGAACGACTGGCGGGCCACCGCCGCCAGCCGCCCGCCCGCCGCGCCCCCCGCCCGGCTGGCCACGGCCAGCGCGCCGCCCACTGACCCGAGCACCGTGTGGCGCACCCCCTCGGGCAGGGGCACGCCGGCGAGAAAGGCTGCCATCTTGGTCCCGTAGCGAGCGTTGAGCGCCGTGCCGAGCACCGCCACGCCGACCGCTCCGCCGAGCTGGAGGGCCGTGTCGCTCGTCGCCGACCCCACGCCTGCCTCCGCGGGGGGCAACGAGCCGAGGACGGACTCGATCGACGGTGCCAGGGCCAGGCCGGTCCCGAGCCCGATCGCCAGGTAGGCGGGCAGCGCGTCGGTGTACCCGCCCGCCACGGTCGTGCGCGACAGGAGGAAGAGCCCGGCGGCGATCGACGCCATGCCCGCGAAGACGACCGGCTTCGTGCCGGCGAGTCGTGCCAGCACGCTCGACCCCGGCGCCGCCACGAGGACCACGAGGGCGATGGGAGCCACGCGGAACCCGGTCTGGAGCGGGCTGTAGCCGAGGTTGAACTGGAGCCACTGCGTCTCGAGGAAGAAGGCCCCGAGGAGCCCGAACAGCACGAGCGCCATGGCGCCGATGGCAGCGCTGAAACGGCGTGAGCGGAAGAACGCGACCCGCAGCATCGGGTGGTCGCAGTGCCGCTCCCAGGCGACGAAGCAGGCGAGCAGGCCCACCCCGCCGGCCAGTGCGGCCACGATCACCGGCGACGACCAGGAGCGGCCGGGGGCCTCGATGATCCCCCACAGCAGGACGGCCAGGCCGACCGTGGACAGCCCGGCACCGGCGGGGTCGGGGCGATCGGCGCCGAGGTTGCGCGAGTCGGGGACGAGCAGGCTCGCCGCCACGATGCCGATCGCGGCGATGGGCACGTTGACGAGGAACACCGATCCCCACCAGTAGTGGGCGAGGAGCCAGCCACCCACGATCGGGCCGGCTGCCACCCCTACCCCGGTGCTGGCCGACCAGATCCCGATGGCGTTCGCCCGCTCGCTCTCCTCGGTGAAGACGTTGCTCAGGATCGACAGGGTCGAGGGCATGATCCCGGCCGCCCCGGCGCCCATCACCGCCCGCGCCGCCATCAGGTGCCCGGGGCTCCCGGAGAACGCGGCGGCGGCCGAGCCCGCCGCGAACACGCCGAGCCCGGCCATGAAGACCTTCTTGCGCCCGAGACGGTCCCCGGTGCTGCCGAGGACCAGCAGCAGCCCCGCGAAGACCACCGAGTACGCGTCCACGATCCACTGGAGTTGGCTCGAGGTGGCCGGAAGGCTCCGGGCGACGGTGGGGATCGCCACGTTGAGGATCGTGGCGTCGAGGCTGATGACGAGCAGGGTGACGCACAGCACGACGAGCACCACCCATCGGCGCACCCCCGCGTGGCGGGCATGCGCCGGCGCCGGGCGGCCCTGGCCACCGGCGCCCGATCGGCCCTTGCGGCCCGTTGCGGTGCGGCGGCGCCGGCCACGGCTCATCGACGGTTGTCGTGTCCAGCCGGCCGGCAGCCGAACGGCGACCGCTCAGCCGGTCGCTGCGGAGCTGCAGCGCATCGAAGCCCGGTGCCACTGGTCGACGGGCTCGGGCGGGATACCGACCTCGCCGCGCGGGCAGGCGCCGGATTGCCCGCCGTCGGCGACCCGCTCGGCACCGTGGCCGCGGCCATCGGCGTGCATGGCGTCATGCTAGAAACGGCCAGGGAGGCTGCCGCCGGTACGCGACGGCCCGCACCGGGGAGGTCACCATGGGCGTGCTCGAGCTGGGCCACATCGTGCTCTACGTGCGGGACGCCGCCCGCTCCGCCGGCTTCTATCGCGACGTGCTCGGCTGGCGCCAGATCGCTCCGGAGCCGGGCCGGCCGGTGGAGGGGATGGCGGCCTTCTCCGGTGGCAGGACCCATCACGAGCTCCTGCTCATCGAGGTGGGGCCCGGCGCCCAGGGGCTGCCGGCGGGCCGCCGGGTGGGCTTGTACCACTTCGGGCTCAAGGTGGGCTCGAGCGACGAGGAGCTCCGGGCAATGGCCGACCGGGTCCGTCGGGCAGGGGCGACCGTCGTGGGGGCCTCCGACCATACCGTGACCCACAGCCTCTACATCCTCGACCCCGACGGCAACGAAGTCGAGCTGTACGTCGACGTGCCTGGAGTGGACTGGCGGGCGGACCCCGCCCTCGTCGCGTCGCCGACCCGACCGCTGCGCCTCTGAGGCTGTCACCTGCGCCCCTGACCGGGCGGCGCGGCGCTCGGACCAGAGCCTCACGGGACTGGGAGGCTCTCGCCTGCGACCGGGAGGACCTCGGATTCCGGCCGTGCCCGCCAGGAGCGCCAGTAGCCGACCCCGACGAGCACGCCGAGGACTCCGGCCAGCGAGAAGGCTGCCACGCCCGCCCACAGGGCGATCTCGCCGAAGGTCCAGAACCCGTAGGCCTCCAGCAGCAGCCCGCGCAGGGTCGTCCCCTCGAACGAGGTCTGTGCGAGCGACTGGAGGCGGGCGTTGCCCGGATCGGCCCGCGACGCGGCGCTGAGCTTCGAGTAGACGCCACCGAAGGGCATGTTGCTCAGGTCGACGGCGATGAGGTGGTCGGCATAGGCCTGAGCCTGCGGGCCGTCCAGCACCTGTTGGCCGGCGTACTGGTCGAGGTAGGGGCCGATCCTGGGATCGGCCAGCTCTGGGCTGCCTTTGGCCGGGAAGATGATCTGCTGCTGGGCCAGCTGGTCGTGGACGTTGGAGCTCGCGAAGGCGTACCCCCACATGAGCAGGAGCCGGCGACCACGAGGACGATCTCGATCACCAGGCCTCCGGTGCTGGTCAACAGGTCGAACACCCTTCGCTGCACGTGCCTGCTCCCTCATTCGAGCCCGGATCCGCGTCACGCCGGGTGCTGGCGGGCACGGATGGACGGGCACGGATGGACGACTGGGAGAATTGTCTCGCCGCGGCGGCCGGTAGGTGCTAGGGGCGTTGGTCCCGACGAAGCCGTGCCGGGCATAGGGTGTGACGTGATGGCACGCAAGCCCATGACGACGTTCCGGGCGATGTGGGAATCGACCGCCGACGACTGGGCGATCATCGCCCCGCAGCTCGACGTGTCCCAGCGCCTCGTCCCCGACCGGGTCCTCGGTCTCCTGCGCGAGCTGCGCCACGACCATGGGGGCTTTCCCGTCGACCGGCTCGAGCACTCCCTCCAGACGGCGACCCGGGCCGAGCGCGACGGGCGCGACGACGAGTACGTGCTCTGCGCGCTCCTCCACGACATCGGCGACACGCTGTCACCGTTCAACCACCCGGCTGTGGCGGCGTCCATCCTGAAGCCCTTCGTGTCGCCGGCCAACCACTGGATGGTCGAGCACCACGGCATCTTCCAGGGTTACTACTTCTGGCACCACATCGGTCTCGACCGCAACGCGCGCGAGGCGTTCCGGGGCTCGCCTTACTTCGCACGCACCGAGGAGTTCTGTGCCGAGTACGACGGGCCCGCGTTCGACGGCCGCTACACGAGCGAGCCCCTCGAGCACTTCGAGCCCCTCGTCCGGTCGCTCCTCGTGACCCGCGGCTCCTGAGGTCGGCACCGCCGACCTGGTCGCCGCCATCGGTCGGCTCCGGGCTAGGTTGCGGCCATGGCGCTCGGACCTCATGCGCAGGAGGTCGTCGACCGGCACGGGCTCGAGGACCCGGACCGGTGGGACGACGCCGTCGTGGTCGCCCGCAAGGACCGGACCGGGGTCGTGCTGCTCGATCGTCCCGAAACGGGCAATGCCCACAACCGGGCCATGATCCATGCCCTGGCGAGGGCGTGGCCGTATTTCGGCCACGACCCGCAGGTCCGGGTGATCGTGATCGGCTCGACGACCGAGCGGAACTTCTGCACGGGCATCGACCTGAAGGAGGTGGCCGCCGCGGGGGGCTTCGCCGGATTGGCTCGGCAGGCCGGGTACGGCCCCGTGCCCGGGTCGGGCCAGACGCACCGCGACGCCAAGGTCCGCAAGCCGGTCCTGTGCGCGGTGGAGGGCCGCGTGATCGGGGGTGGGCTCCACTGGGTGGCGGAGGCCGACATCGTGGTCGCCGGCGAGCAGGCGACCTTCCGCGACACCCACGTCGAGCGCGGCTTCGTCGGCAACCGCGAGAACCTCGACCTGGCCCTCAAGGCGGGCCTGGGTGCCGCCCTGTACCTGAGCCTGGTGGGTGGCCACGTGGCGCTCGATGCCCAGCGGGCGCTGACGCTCGGGCTCGTCCAGGAAGTGGTGCCCGCAGGCCAGGCGCTCGCCCGGGCCCTCGAGCTGGCGGCGGTGGTGGCCCGCAACTCCCCGACGGCCATGGCGCGCCAGCTCGAGACCTTGTGGAACGTCACCCGGATGCACCACGAGGAAGCAGTCGACTACGGCTGGAACCTCCTACGCTGGCAGCAGGAGCATCCGGACTCGACCGAGGGAGCGATCGCCTTCGCCGAGAAGCGCGAGCCCGACTGGCAGCCTCTGTAGCCCGTCGGGCGGGAGCCCCGTGCAGGCCCCGACGAGGGCCGCGGCGGTCGGACGCGCAGCTGCGGCGGCCGTGGCGACCGGCTTGACCCGATGAGTCACCTGCTGTAGTACTCAGTCACCTGCAGGAGCCCTGCGGCTGCTGGCCAGAGGGACACGAGGGTGGACGGGAGGCGAGGGTGGACGAGGCCGCTGCTCGGACGTACCGCGACGTCATGATGGCCGACCCCCCCGGGGGGCTCTCGGCCGTGGAGGAGGCACGCCTCGAGCGGGCCTTCGGTGAGGTGTGGGCGCGCCCGGGACTCGGGCGTCGCGAGCGCCGCCTGGTGACCATCACGTGCACGGCCTTCGCGGTCACGCCCCAGCCCATCATCGACCACACGTACGCGGCCATGAAGAGCGGCGACGTGACCATCGAGGAGCTCCTCGAAGTAGTGCTGCACTTCGCCGTCTACTGCGGGTGGCCGAAGGCCTCGAACCTCGAGATGTACGTGCGCCAGTCGTGGGCACAGGTCCAAGAGGAGCAGGGCGGGGAGCCGGTGCCGCTGCCGCAGCGGAGCAACGACGAGCTGGGCGACAACGACTGGGAACGCCGGCTCCAGCGGGGAGCGCAGGAGTTCGCCGATGTCAACCTCGTGCCCGCGCCGGGTCGCGACACCCCTTACCAGCACGCCGGCATCCTCAACTACGTGTTCGGCCACGTGTGGCAGCGACCCGGCCTCTCCCGCCGTGACCGCCGCTTCGTGACCGTTGCGAGCGTGGGCGTGGACGAGGCACCGATCCCCATCCGATCCCACGTCGGGTCCGCCCTCAAGTCCGGCGACATCACGAAGACGGAGATGGACGAGCTGATCCTGCAATTCCGCACCTACGACAACGACCGGCGAGCCGACGTGTTGCAGGCCACGGCCGACGCGGCCTGGGCCGAGCTCGAGGCGGCCCGCGCCTAGCAGCCGGGGCCGGGCCCGGGGCGCGCTGCGGCACCGGCGCCGTCCTGGTGGCGTCGCGGCCATCCGGGGGGACCGAGGCTCTCGCCCCCTGCCGGTGTCGGGAAAGGGCCGGGCCGGACCAGGCCCTACCCGCCCTCGGCGTAGCGCTGCAACGCGGCACGGGCGAGCTCCGCGACCTGCGGCGGCTGTGCCACCCCCGCTCGCCGTGCCACGTCGGCCATGAGATCGAGGTCCTTCGTGAGGAGCGTCGCAGCGGTCTGTCGCATGCCGGCCGTGGCGAACCCCGAGCGAGCGACCATCTGGGCCCCGAAGCTCCCCCCGCTTCCCCTCTCGAGCACCGTCGCGAAGGCTGCCCGGTCGACGCCGAGCGCCGCGGCGAAGTCGAACGCCTCCAGGGCGGCTCCGAGATGGGCCGTGAAGAGGAGGTTGTTGAGGAGCTTCGCCACCTGCCCGCTCCCAATGGGACCGAGGTGGACGACGGGGTTGCCGTAGGTCGTGAGCACCGGCCGCACGCGCTCGAGGACCGGCGCCTCCCCGCCCACCATCACGACCAGCCTCCCCTCCGCCGCGGCGGGCCCGCCGCCGCTGACCGGTGCGTCGATCACGTCCACGGCGCGTTCGGCGGCACGCGCTGCGACCCGCCGGCAGGTGTCGGGGTGCACGGTCGAGTGGATGGCGATCACCCCGCCCGGGGCCATGCCGGCGAGGACCCCCTCGTCGCCGAGGACGACCTCTTCCACGTCGCGGTCGGTCACGACGCAGATCCCCACCACGTCGCTGGCCGCGGCCACCTCGGCCGGTGACCCGACGACGGTGGCGCCGGTGCCGGCGAAGGGCTCGAGCGTCGCGGGCCGGCGGGCCCAGATGGCGAGGGGGTGGCCGAGGGCGGCGATGCGTCGCGCCATCGGGCCGCCCTGGCTGCCGAGCCCGATGAACCCGGCGCGCATCACGCGTCGCCCCGCGCCGCGCGCTCGAGGTAGGCCTCGAGGTCCGAGCCGTGCTCGCGGAGCTCGGCGGCGACCTCGGGGGCCGTCAGGATGAGGAACCGGCCCTCGGTGACACCGTCGGCGACCAACTCGCCCGCGGTGGCCGCGTCGACGACCCCGAAGCTCGGGCTGCGCGGCGGCTGCGGCTCGCCGTAGTAGGTGATCTGCTCGCTGATGTTCGTCGCCACGCCCGCGGGGCAGAAGCACGACACGCCGATGCCCTTCGGGCGTAGGTACAGGGCGAGGGACTCGGACAAGCCCACGATCGCGTGCTTGGTCGTGGTGTAGGGGAGCCGGTCGTAGCCGTAGGGGAACAGGCCGGCAGTAGAGGCTGTGTTCACGATGTGCCCCGAACCCTGGGTGAGCAAGGGCGGCAGGAAGACCGTGAGGCTGCGTACCACGCTCATCAGGTTCACGTCCACGACCCGCTGCCAGCCCTCGAGGGGGATGTCCTCCACGCGGCCGACAGCCAGCACGCCCACGTTGTTCATGACGACGTCGACCCTGCCGAAGCTCCCGAGTGCTGCGTCACGCGCCGCTTCGAGGTCGGCGACCCTCGTGACGTCGCACCGCAGCGCGACGGCGAGCTCGCCGATCTCGCGGGCGACCCGGGCCGCCCGATCCTCGTCGAGATCGGTGACCACCACCCGCGCGCCCCGCTTGGCGAACGCGTGGGCCGTCGCGCGGCCGATGCCGCTTCCGGCACCGGTCACGACGGCCACGGCACTCGAGAGATCAACGCCCACCCTGTCCTCCCTGTCGTTCGTGGAGCCGGCGCCAGTCGGCGCTACAGCAGGACGGCGCAGCGCGCCCCGACGCCGCCATTGTCGAGCTCCGCGGGCATGGTTGCCGACGCCGGGGCGGCGAGGAAGCCGACGACGCCGTCGAGCAGGTTCGCCAGCTCGAGCGGAAAGGGGAGCACGCCCTGGCCCCGGGCGCGGGCGCGCTCGCGGTCGGCAGCTGTGTCGATGACGATCGTCATGGCCTGGTCGAGGCGGCGCGTGCGGACCGGCTCGTCGAGATGGGCGAGGTGGGCCCGGAGGTTCGCGTCGAACTCGACCTGGGACTCCACGAACTCCTGGCGTTGCTGCGCGAACGCCTCGAGGTCGCGGTGCTGGCGGAGGGAGGCGACGAAGGCCATGTAGTGGCTGTCATCGAGCTCGCTCTGCTCGAGCACGGCCCGGACCTGGCACTCGAGCCAGCCGCGGAGGTCGACGGGCCGGCGATCGGCGATGAGCAGCGCACGCCGCTGGCGCAGGCGCGGGAGCCGGTAGTCGAACACGGCCCGGACGAGGTCGTGCTTGGTGCCGAAGTGGTACAGGACCGCTGAGTTGTTGCCGTTACCGGCCGCCGCCGCGATCTGCCGCAGGGAGACGCCGTCGAAGCCGTGGTCGGCCATCAGGCGCTCGGCGGCGAGGATGATCGCTTCCTTGGCGGAACGCTGCAGGCCCGGCACGACCGACATGTAACCACGCGCCCTGAAGGTGAGTCAACCGCCTTAGACTTGAGACGGCGGTCGGTGTGGGGGCGGTCGGTGTGGGGGCGGTCGGTGTGGGAGACGGTCGGGTGTGCGGGCGGTCGGTGTGGGAGACGGTCGGGTGTGCGGGCTGCGAGCCGAGGGGCGAGTCAGAGGTCGCGCATGGCGGCCACGGTCTGCCCCCACGCGTGGACCCGGCGCCAGAACCGCTCGCGCGTCGAGGCGAAGTTGTGCATGTGCGCCATGCGGGGGCACACGAAAACAGTCACGTCTCCCGAGCTCTTGAAGGCCAGGGGCTCGAGCCACGGGTTGGGCACGACGTCGCGCTCGCCGACCGCGACGAGCACGGGCACGGTGATGGACGCCGCTTCTGTGGCCACCGTGCCCGGCGCGACCATGTACAGCCCACAGGCCGGGGTGGTGGCCGACCGCCACGGCGGGAGCGGCGCAGGATGGGTGCCAGCGGCCGCTGCCATGTCGGCGGCGACCACGTCGGCGGGCTCGTCGTCGTAGTGGAAGGCCCACGTGAAGGGGTGCTCCCCCTGGGCGGCTTGCTCTGCGATGGATGCGGCACCGGTCAGTGCCGGCCCGGCCGCGGCTGCCAGTGCCTCCTGGTTCAGGACCGTGGGCGCATCGAGGCCCGACCCGCGCAGGATCCAAGGCCACACGGCGGGTGGGCCACCCGGTCGGCTGGGCACGACGGTGTGATGGCCGCTGAAGCCGAGCAGGGCGATGCCGTCGAACGTACGGTGCTGCCCCTGGAGGACGATGGTGAAGCATCCCCCCATCGACTGGCCGATCCCGAGCAGGGTTGCCCGCGGGACCGGGGGGAAGTCGTCGGCGAGGGTCCCCGCCTCCAGCCTCGCCATGACCGCCTCGACGGTGGCCTTGTTGCCGAGCGCGATGTGCTCGTAGTCCAAGACGTCGGGCTCGGGGACGGTGGCATCCCCGAAGCCGAGGTGGTCGCACGCGACGAGGATCCAGCCGCGTTCGACGTGGAAGCCTGCCTGCCCGCCGCCAGAGCTGCCGGGCATGTCGAAGGAGAAGTAGCGCCGGCAGTAGCCGCCGCCGGGGAAGGCGAAGCACACGACGGCGGGGTCGGCGAGGCGGTCAGCCTCGGGAAGGAAGACGGTCGCGGCCGTGTGGGCTTCACCTCCGATGGCGGCAGCATCGGTGACGTCGATGACGAGCTCGACCGGTTCGTGCATGTCCCCTCCTCGCAGCTCGGGTCCATTGTGGCTCGGATCAGGTGCGGCCCAGCGCGCGCCGCCCCGCGCACGTCAATCGGGTGGTGCGCCCGCAGACCGGCTCAGGGCGTTGCGACGCGGGTCGCCTACCGGGTGTTGGAGTTGGGGATGAGCTGCCCGCACGCCGGCTTGCCACCGTTGGCGACCACGAACTGGTCACCTTTGAGCTGCATCACGTACGCGCACCCCTTCTTGGGCACCTGGCCGAACTGGAAGGTGACGGGGGAGGGGAGGAGGCCCTCGGCGTCGTAGCCCTTGACGGCTCGGAGCTTCTTGATGAAGGCCTGCCTCGTCGGGTTCTTCCCCGCCGCTTCCAGGCCCCGGATCATGAGGTCCGCGGAGAGCCAGCCGCCGATGAGGCCGAAGTCGGGGATGCCTCCCGTGTAGGACGGGTCGTACTTCTTCAACGCGCCGAGGAAGTTCGCGGCTCCCGGGTACTTGTCGGTGAGGGGAACGGTCGAGGCGAGGAAGTAGTCCCCCTGCGCGGCCTGGCGAGCTGACGGCTGGTCCAGCGTGGACTGGTCGTAGCCGGTGTAGTAGAGCTCGATCGGGTGTAGGCCGGCCTGCTGGAGCTGGGTGCTGAGGGCGATGTCCGACGAGTCGACGAAGGAGGCGACGGTGGCGTCGCACTTGGCGTTCTTGATCGCCAGCACCTCGACCGAGAGGTCAACCGCGCCGTTCGGGATGCTCGTGTTCTCGTAGCAGTTCGACAGGCCGGCCGCGGTGTCCGACTCCACCTGGTCGAGGATGCTCGCCGTCGAGGACGGGTTGTTGAACGCGAGGGTGGCGACCGACTTGGCGCCAACCGACTTGAGGAACTTGCCGAGCAGGGTGGACGCTGGGTAGTGGGGGTCGACCCCGCCCGTGTAGGTGAACATGTTGGTGTTCGGCGGCAAGCCCCATTCCGGGCCGTCGAAGGCACCGCCGGTGACCGGCACGCCCGCCTGCTGGAGGGTCCTGTAGGCGCCGCCGATAAGGAACCCCGAGAAGCCGATCACCCCGAAGGGGTGCTTCGTGAGCAGCGCCTGGGTCGCCGTGGCCGTCGCGGTCAGCGAGGACTCGTCGTCGGCCGTGATCAGCTTCAGCTTGCGCCCGTCCACGCCGCCATGTGCGTTCTGCAGCGCGAACCGTGCCCGCGCGCCGTCGGCGGTGTCGGCGAACGTGCTCGAGAACGGCCCGCTGAACGAGCTGATCAAGCCGATCGTGATGGTCGACGGCGTCACGCCGGTGTCGCTCGCCGTGAGGCCGCTCCGACCGCCCGAGCGGGGGCTGGCGGACGCCGCGGTGCCCCCGCACGTCGCGGCCAGCGTGCTCAGCGCGAGGGCCGCCACTGCCATCGACCAACGGGTACGGCTCACGGGTCCCCCTCCGGCATCGAGCTTCGTGCGCTTGCAGGTTCATGCGACTGCAATGGTTCAGGCAAGTGAACCAGAGGATCCCCGGGGAGTCAAGCGAGCTCGGGCCGGCAGTTGGCCGCCGCGCCGCCAGCCCACCAGACTGGTGCCCGTGGTCAGACCGAGCGCGTCGATGCAGCCAACGGCTGGAGGGGCTACCGGCGTGCAGCGGCTGCCCCGCCGCAAGCAAACGAGGACGAAGGCTGCGCTCGTCAGGGCAGCGCTCCAGCTCTTCGCAGAGAAGGGGTACGCGGCAACCACGGTCGGCGAGATCGCGCACCTGGCCGAGGTGACCGAGCGCACGTTCTTCCTCCACTTCCCGTCCAAAGAAGATGTCCTCTTCGGCGTCGACGAGGAGGACCTGCGCGTGCTCGAACAGTGCATCGTGGACGAGCCGGCAGCCCGAGACACCTACACGGTGCTCGAGCGGGCAATCCTCGCCTGGCACGCAACGAAGGGCGGCGACGAGGAGCGGCACCGGATGAGCCAGCTCCTCGTGCGCGCGGCACAGTCGTCGCCGACCCTCCGGGGGAGGCAGCTCGACTACTCCGAGGCCCTCGCACGATCGGCTGCCCGCGCCCTCGCCCGGCGGAAGGGCCGGGCGGAACCCGACGAGGCTGACGAGACGGCAGCGGACATCGCCATCCGGGTCCTCTATCTGGCCATCGTGGACTGGACGCAGGCCCGCGCGGAGGACCTCGAAGCGCTCGTCAAGAAGCGGTTCGTCCTCATGCGAGCGGGCTCGTCACCCCGAAGACCGGGGTAGGGGATCGCTCCCCACCACGAGCCGCTCGGAGCTGGGCTGGGGGGCCGAGGTGTCCTGCGGTGCCCGGGCCGACGGGGTGGAGCACGCTGCCGGTGCCGCCCCGTGGCCGCCGACGCCGCGGCGCACAGGTGACGGCTCTCCGCATCCGGCTCTCCGTCGTGTCGTCCCTCCAGGAGCACGGCGCCAGCACCGCCTCGGGCCGGTGCGACCCCGATGACCTACCTGCCCGGCACCGAGGGCACGGTGACGATTCCCGGGGGCCGGCGAGTCGGTGTCCGGGCTCTCGACGGTGCCCGCCTGGTTGCGACCGTCACAGCGGCGTACACGGTCGGGCCTGGGCTCCGTCGTGCGCCTTGAGCAGCCGCTCTCCCTGCTCGACTACTTGCCGCTCACGTGTACCCGTCCAGCACACCGATCCCCCCTCGGACTCGGCGGTGTCAACGCCGCCCGAATCTTGACCCCTTTCGGACGGTTGAAAACTGACCCCCCTCGGGTGGCCATCGTCACGCTGCGTCGTCTGTGGGCACCCTCCCGAGGTCTCGGTCCTTCAGTCGGTAGCTGTCGCCCTTGAGGT
>DATGLW010000113.1:0-5416 GCA_035293965.1 Acidimicrobiales bacterium | reverse complement strand
TAGGAGGCCGGTTCAGCCGCCCGACGGCCGGTGCGGGGCGGCCGGTCTCCGGAGAGGCCGCCCCGGTCAGGCCTCGACGAGCCGGCCCCAAGGTGGCAGGGGCCCGGCAGCGGGCAGGAGGGAGCGCAGCACCCGGGCGGCCCCGACGCGGTCCATGGGATGGTTCTCGCTGCCGCACGCCCGGTCGAAGACACAACGCGGGCAGCCGAGCTCGCACTCGCAGCGCTCGACCATGTCGAGGGTCATCGACACGAGCTCGCCGAAGTGCTCGAAGGCGGCATCCGCGATGCCGGCCCCGCCGGCGTGGCCGTCGTACACGGCGACCAGCGGGCCCCCCGAGGCGGGGTGCGCCAGCGTCGACAGCCCGCCCGCGTCGCCGCGGTCGCACATGGCGAGCAGGGCCAGGGCGTGGATCAGCCCGTGCTCCGCCGCGTGCAGGGCCCCGAGCAGGTCGCGCCCGGTGCCCACGACCGTCGCCAGGTCGGCCCGGGGGGTCAGCCACAGGGCCCGCGTGTCGAGATCGACTGGCGGCAGGTCGAGGTCGTGGCTCGCGACGAGCTCGTCGCCCCGGCGCAGCCGGTAGCCGACGACCCGCTGGCGGACGAGGGCCGGGCCGAGCTCGATGCGCCACGACCCGGACCCGGCGAGGCGGTTGAGGTCGGGCGCGCCGAGCGCGTAGTCCTTGGTCACCAGGGGCTCGGTGTGCTCGTGGCCGTCGACCGGCTCGGCCTCCGCCCGGCCCGCCTCGAGGTCGAGCCGGCAGACTCGAAAGCGCTGGCCCCGGTGCAGCAGCACGGCACCCTCGTGCGCCTCGCGCAAGGCCCGCCACCGCTCGAGGACCTCGATCAGCTCACCGGCGGCGCGCACCTCGACCGAGTCGCCTCCGCGGCCGTCGAGGCGTACGGCGCTCGCCGGGCGGAAGCCGCCGGTGAAGACGCGACCGGCCGGGCCCGGTGCGACCAGGCCCTCCTCGGCGAGGCGGGCGACCACCGGTTCGAGACCGTCACCGAAGTGGCGCCGGTCGTCGGCGGTCAGCGGCAGCTCGGCCGCCGCGCAGAGCACCTGGCCGGTGAGCACCTCGGGATTGGCGAGCGACACGACGGCCCGCTCGACGGGCGAGGCGAAGAGCAGGTCCGGCCGCCGGACGAAATACTGGTCGAGGGGGTCGTCGCCAGCAACGAGCACCGCCAGCGCGGGCCGGCCGCTCCGGCCGGCGCGGCCGATCTGCTGCCACGTCGAGGCCACGGTGCCCGGGTACCCGGAGAGCACGACTGCGTCGAGGCCGCCGATGTCGATCCCGAGCTCGAGCGCGTTCGTGCTCACCACCGCGTCGAGGAAGCCGTCGCGCAGCTGTCGCTCGATGTGGCGGCGCTCGGCTGGCAGGAACCCTGCACGGTAGGGGCTGACGGTCCGGCCCGGTGCCCGCTCCGCCGCCCAGGCCGCCACGAGCTCGGCCCCCACGCGCGACCCGGTGAAGCACAGCGTCCGCTGGCCCGCGGTGGCCAGGGCGGCCACCAGCCCGGCAGCCTGCCGGGCCGCCGAATGGTCACGATCGCGCATCGAGTCCCACACGACGACGGTGCGGTCGGCGGCCGCCGCACCACCGTCGTCCACGACGGCCACGTCGCGCCCGGTGAGGGCACCCCCGTGCTCGGCGGGGTTGGCGACGGTGCCCGAGGCCAGGACGAACCGGGGCCGGGCACCGAGGCGGTCGCACAGGCGCAGCAGCCGGCGGAGCACGAGGGCGACGTGGGAACCGAACACGCCGCGGTAGCGATGGGCCTCGTCGACCACGACCACGGCCAGGTTGGCGAGGAAGCGCCGCAGGGAGGTCGACTGGGGCAGGTACTCGTGCAGGCCGTAGGGGTTGGACACGACGATGCGGGAGCGGGCCCGGATGTGGGCCCGCTCGGCCGGCGGCGTGTCGCCGTCGTAGGCCGCTGGCCGGGCTCCGAGCCCGAGAACCCGGTCGAGCTCGACCAGGCGGTCGAGCTGGTCGTGGCCGAGCGCCTTGGTGGGGAACAGGTAGAGGGCGGTGGCGGCAGGCCGCGCGAGCAGCTCCTCGGCGACGACCAGGTTGTAGGCGAGGCTCTTGCCCGAGGCCGTCCGGGTGGCCACCACGACGTCGGATCCCTCCCGCCAGCGGTCGATCACCTCGGCCTGGTGGGCGTAGAGGTCCACACCCTCGTGGTCGAGGAGCCGTGCCAGCGGGGAAAGCAGGGGCCGCTCCGGCCTGCGGTGCTGGAAGGGCTGGGCCGCCTGGCGCTCGACGTGGACGATCTGGCCGCGATAGCCGGGCGCAGCCGCGAGGTGCTCGACGAGCCGGTCGATGTCGCCGGTCATGGCCATGCCGCGGCTTCGCGGCAGAGGATCTCGAGCAGCAGGACGAGCGCGTCGAGATCCGCCCGGTTGTGGTCGACGAGGGGCGCGAGCAGCCCCTGGCGTCGCCCCGGCGCCCGGGCGTAGTGCTCGTAGATCTGGGGCACGAGCCAGCTCGGCACGTCGTGCTCGGGGCGGGCCAACCCGAGGAGGTCGCGGGCGACGGTGGCCAGCCGGACGTCGGGCAGCACGCCCCGGTCGCGCACGAAGCGCCCGCGCGTGCCGTACATGAGGTCGACGTGGGCGATCGGCGGCAGGGGGCCGAGCCCGTAGTAGAAGGCGCGGTTCTCGAGCCAGGGCAGGTCGGCCGTGCGGCCGTTGAACGTCACCACCACGCGGGCCCGGCGCAGCTCCTCGAGGGCCAGCGCCACCACGGCGGTCTCGTCGGCGAAGCTCGGGGCCAGGTACTGGCGGACCTCGACGCCGCCGTCGACCATCCGGCCGACGCCGGCGAGGAACACTGTGTTGTTCCAGAGCCCCATCGTCTCGAGGTCGAAGAAGACCACCTCGCCGGGGTCGACCATGGCGCAGGCCAGCGAGCTGAGCAGGTGCCCGCGCTCGCCGAGGCGCCCCGAGAGGCGCGCGCAGATCGAAGGGAGGTCGTGACCGTCCCACTCCGCCATGACGTCGGCCGCCGCCGGGCCGTGACGGTCGTGGTCGGCAAGCTCGGCCACCGAGGTCACCCCCTCTTGTCGGAGGCGTCCCGCGCCCACCGGGCCGATGCCGAACACCAGGTCGAGGTGGCTCTGGAGGAGGGCCCGGGCCTGGTCGGGGGCGGGAAGGCAGGGGGCCGCGACCCCGCTGCGCCGGACCAGCACGTGGGCAGTGGCGCCGTGACGGCGAGCGCCGCTGAGGTCGTAGAGGTCTGCGAGGGCGAGGGAGGCGTAGCGCTTCTCCAGGTCGCCGAGCCAGGTCACCCGTGCGGCCCGCGTGGCTGCGGGGCCCCCGGTCGCGGCCCCGCCCCCGGTCGCATCCCCGCCGCCGGTCGCATGCCCGCCCCCGGTCGCATCCCCGCCGTGGTCAGCGCCGCTCGAAGCCGCTGCCACCTCCGACTCTTGCAGGAGCCGGCCGCGGGCGCGCAGCCCTGCCGCGGCCCGGCGCGTGCGCGAGTCGTCCGAGCCGACCGTCACCACCGGGCCCGACCCTACCCCGAGCCTGGGGCATCACCGTGGTGGCCGGACGGACGCGCCGACGCGCGCCGGCCGGTGGCGGCCGTCGGTACCCTGGAGGAATGCCAGGGGTCGTCGCCACCCGCCCGCTCGCGGGCGCGCTGGTGCGCCTGGAGCCACTCGGCAGGCACCACGCCGATGCGCTGACCGCCGCGGCGGGGGAGGACCGGCGGACCTATCGCTATACGGCGGTGCCCGAGGGAGACGAAGGTGTCGGCCGTTACGTCGCGGAGCTGCTGGCCGACCATGCCGCGGGGCGGTCGATCTCCTTTGCCCAGATCCGCGTCGCCGACGGGCAGCCGGTGGGGGTGACCCGGTTCCTCAACATCCGCACCCTTCCCGGCGGCGTCGTGCCCTTCGCGCTCGAGATCGGCGGCACGTGGCTGGCGGCCTCGGCCCAGGGCACCGGCGTCAACACCGAGGCCAAGCTGCTCCTTCTCGAGGAGGCCTTCGGTTCCTGGGGTGTCGGCCGGGCCGACTTCAAGACCGACGCCCGAAACGAGCGGGCGCGCGCGGCCCTGGCAGCGCTTGGGGCCTCTTTCGAGGGCACCTTGCGCTGCTGGCAGCCATCGCGGGTCGCCGGCGAGGAGGGCCAGCTTCGCGACACGGCGATGTACTCGATCGTGGCTCCGGAATGGCCAGCCGTGCGCCGGCGTCTGGCCGCTCGCGTCGCTCGTGCCGCGGAACGTGCTCACGCCCGCGGCGGCGCGGGACCGAGCAGCTTGCCGAAGTCGAAGCTCACGACCGACGACACCTCGAGGTCGTAGGTGGCGCGGTCGCTCGCACGGCCGACGGGGCGACGCGTGGCGATGCCGTGCACCATCACGCCCTTGATCTCGTAGTAGGAGGGGAATTCCTCGACCACGCAGCAGGTGCGCTGGTCGCGATCGAGGAGCGCCACGAGGGGGTCGTCGGCGGCGACGTCGAACGACGTCCGGCGCCCGTCGCGCACCAGGCTCCCGACGGTGCCATCGGGGCGGCCGAGGCCGTCGAGGCTCACGACGACGCAGTCGCGCCTGGCCCCCAGGAAGGCCTCGATCTCGGGCGTCGTCATGGCGATGTCGCGCCGGGGGCTCACTGGCGCATCGCCGGACTGGTGAACCGGGCATGCTCGACCCTGAGCCGCAGGACGACCCTCTTGCCGCTCGAGTGCCGGGCTCGGACCGTTTCGGTGACCTCCCGGGGCACCGTCGCGGCGGGCCCACTCGACTCGCCGACGGGATCCAGGCCCCATCCGACGTCCTCGAGGACCTCCACCGGCCCCGACGCGACGAGCACCAGTGGCTCGTGGCCGCCCGTGCGCGCGAGGACCGATGCCCATCCGTCGCGCTGCACGTTGCGGACCTTGGCACTCGCCCGGTACGTGCTGAACTCGACGCAGCCGTTGCGGACCCGCGCCATCATCGCGTACCCGGTCGGGAACCCGTCGCGGCGACGGGCAAGTAGGAAGACGTGCGGGTGGGCTGCCACGAAGCGGAGGGCCTCGGCGATCGGATCCTCGCCGACCTGTCCCCCTCCCCGCGCCAACCCCCCGTGCCGCACGAGGCGAGCCTACCTACCAACGAGCTCGCCGCTCCCGGCGGTACCTCGAGGTCCGCGCCGCCTGGCGTCCGCGGAGCCCGGGGCGGCACCCATACGCGGGCCCGCCCTCGGGCGTCCCTGGGTGATCGTCGAATAGAGTTGGCTCCGGCGGCCACGTCGCCCGGAATCGAGCCCGAGGGGGGAGATCCATGGCAATTGGCTACGAGGTCAGCGCGCGGGTGGCGCGCATCACCCTCGATCGCCCGGAGAAGCACAACGCGCTGCGCGACGAGGACATCCTGGAGTTGATCGGGCTGCTCCGGCGCTTCGATGCCGACGATTCGGCT
>DATGLW010000112.1:0-20132 GCA_035293965.1 Acidimicrobiales bacterium | reverse complement strand
CCGCTGACAGGCTCGAGGCCCCGATGGCCGTGGTGGCGTGGAAGCGCAGGGGGTGGCCGAGGAGGTCGGCCATCGCCCCACCCGGGAGGACGCCCCTGATCCCGACACCCTCGGGCGCCGCCCCGATGAGGCCGTCGACGTCGGCCAGCGACAACCCCGCGTCGTCGAGCGCTCCCTTCACGCACTCCCAGAAGACCTCGGGGCTCGAGCGGTGGCTCAGGTCTCCCTGCTCGGTCATGTAGATGCCGGCGAACGCGGCGTCGCGTAGCTCACCCACGGGGTGACCATAGCCCGCCGGCGAGCCCGTGGCCTGGTTGGACGCGAGAGTCGGACGCGAGCGTCCGACGCGTCAGCGCGCTCCTGCTTCTTCGAGGGCGCGCCGGACGAGCACGCGCGCGAGGTGGGCACGGTACGCAGCGCTCGCAGCGACGTCGGAAGGCGGTTCGGTCCCCTCGGCGGCGAGCAGGGCGGCCTCGGCGACCGGGCTCCCCGAGGCGAGCGCCTCTTCGACGGCGCGGGCCCGCAAGGTCGTCGGGCCCATGTTGACGAGGGCGATGCGGGCGCGCCCGCCGGACACCGTCGCCGCGCAGCCCACGATGGCCCAGTCCTGGGCCCGGCGGTTGAACTTCTGGTAGGACCAGCCGCCACCTGGGGCCGCGGGCACGCGGACCTCGGTCAGCACCTCGCCGGGGCCGAGCGCGGTCTGGAGGAAGCCGGTGAAGAAGTCCGTTGCCGCCACCTGGCGCGTGCCGCCGGGGCCGGTGACGACGAGCGTCCCGTCGAGGGCGAGCACGGCGGCCGGCAGGTCCGAGGCCGGGTCGCCATGGGACAGGGAGCCCCCGATCGTGCCACGGTGGCGGACCTGGGGATCGCCGACGAGCGAGGCGGCCCGGCCCACGATCGGCGCCTCGGCGGCCACCAGCGGGTCGACCTCGAGGTCGCGGTGGCGAGTGAGCGCGCCGATGGCGATCTCGTCGCCGTCCTTGCGCACGTAGGAAAGGCCTTCGACCCGCCCGACGTCCACGAGCACCGCCGGCCGGGCCAATCGCAGCTTCATGAGCGGGAGGAGCGACTGGCCGCCTGCCAGGAGCTTGGCGTCCTCGCCGCGGTCGGCCAGCGTGCGCCACGCGTGCTCGAGCGACTCGGCCCGCACGTAGTCGAACGGGGCCGGGATCACGCCTGCACCCCCGCGTGGCTGGCAGCGAGCACGGCCTTGACGATGTTGTGGTAGCCGGTACAGCGGCAGAGGTTGCCCTCGAGCCCCTTGCGGACCTCGTCCTCGGTCGGGTGAGGGTTCTCGCGCAAGAGCGACACGCTGGCCATCACCATGCCCGGGGTGCAGTAGCCGCACTGGAGGGCGTGGTGCTCGTGGAAGGCCTGCTGCACCGGATGCAGGCCGTCCTCGCCGGCGAGGCCCTCGATCGTGGTGACCGAGCGGCCGTCGGCCTGGACGGCCAGCACGGTGCAGGACTTGACCGACTCGCCGTCGAGCAGGACGGTGCACGCGCCGCACGAGGTCGTGTCGCACCCGATGGCCGTTCCCGTGAGACCCAGGGTGTCGCGCAGGTACTGCACGAGCAGGAGCCGTGGCTCGACGTCGTGATCCTGCTCGACCCCGTTGACGACCACCGAGATCCGCATGGGCTCCTCTCCTGTGCCTGGTGCCCGATCCTCGCCCTACCCCTGGGCCAGGGCGGCAGCTGCTGCCGGGTCCTGCCCGCCGGTACTGCCCACCCGGCGATGCCTGCCGGTCGCGCCTGCCCGCCCGGCGATACCTGCCGGGTACTGCCCGCCCGGCCACCTGGCCCGCCGCTGCCCGAGCCGGCCACAGGCCTCCACGAGGCCGGTGCCCGTCTGTGGGCCCCGGCCTTCGAGGAGCCCGGCCGGGCCACGGGGACCATTCGGCCCTGAACGGCGGCAGGCCGCCGCGAACACTAGCCCGTTCGGGAGCTGCGTCGAGGGTGTCGAGCGCCGGGTAGCCTCGGGCCATGCCGACTGCACTCGCTGCCTATTCGTTGCGCATCCGGGCCCGCTTCGAGAACCGGCCCGAAGCCCTCGGTGATGTCGCCACCGCTGTCGGCGTCGCCGGCGGCACGCTGATGGCGGTCGACGTGGTGGCGACCGACGGCGCCACCGTCACGCGCGACCTGGTCGTGTTCTGCGCGTCCGAGGCGCATGCGGCACAGGTCGAGGCGGCGTGCCGGAGTGTGGAAGGCACGGCCGTGCTGGAGGTCGAGGACCGCACCTTCGCCCACCACCTGGGGGGGAAACTGCGGATCGACCCCAAGCGCACCCTGACGGACCGCGACGAGCTGGCCATCGCCTACACGCCCGGCGTGGCACGGGTCTGCACGGCCATCGCCGAGGATCCCGCGCTCGTCCACCGCTACACGATGAAGGCCAACTCGGTGGCGGTGGTGACCGACGGCACTGCCGTCCTCGGGTTGGGCGACATCGGGCCCGATGCCGCGCTGCCCGTCATGGAGGGCAAGGCGGTGCTGTTCAAGACCTTCGCCGGCATCGACGCCGTGCCGTTGTGCCTGCGGGTCTCCGACGCGGCCGAGCTCGTCCGCGCCGTCGCGCAGCTCGAGCCCGCCTTCGGCGGCGTCAACCTCGAGGACATCGCCGCACCGCGCTGCTTCGAGGTCGAAGAGCGGCTCGTCGACGCGCTCGAGATCCCCGTCTTCCACGACGATCAGCACGGCACGGCAGTCGTCGTCCTGGCGGCGCTCCGCAACGCGGCCAAGGTCGTCGGCAAGGACCTGGGCACGCTGCGGGTCGTGCTCTCGGGCGCCGGCGCGGCAGGGGTCGCGATCGCCAAGATCCTGACCGGCGCGGGCGTCGGCGACATCGTGGCCGCCGACCGCAAGGGCGTCATCCACCGCGGCAGGGAGGGTCTCGACCCCTCCAAGCAGTGGCTCGCCGACCACGCCAACCCGCAGGGGCGCACGGGCACCCTGCGCGACGTGCTCGAGGGGGCCGACGTCTTCATCGGCGTGAGCGCGCCCGGCCTGCTCACCCGCGAGGACATCGCCACCATGGCCGAGGGCTGCATCGTCTTCGCCATGGCCAATCCCGTGCCCGAGGTCCTCCCCGAGGAGGTCGAGGGGATCGCGGCCGTCATGGCTACCGGGCGGAGCGACTACCCGAACCAGATCAACAACGTGCTGTGCTTCCCCGGCATCTTCCGGGGGGCGCTCGACGCCGGCGCCACGCGGATCACCGAGGGCATGAAGCTCGCCGCGGCCGACGCCATCGCCGCCGCGGCGCCGCCGATGCGGGCGGACGAGGTCGTCCCGAGCGTCTTTGCCCCGGGTGTCGCCGGTCAGGTGGCGACCGCGGTGGCAGCCGCCGCTCGCGCCGAGGGGGTCGTCCGGTCCTGACGGCGCCGCCCTCCCGTTCTCAGGGCAGCGCGCCGGGCACGCCGACCCGCTCCACCGAGGGCCCGGCGGCCGGGTCCAAGGTGACGAGGTTGACCGTCGGCGGACCCCCCACCGCGTCAGTGGGGGACCCCGAGTAGCACGCAAGGACCCCGTCGGTCGACACGTCCACGAAGTGGTGCCAGTGCCCGAGGGCGACGTAGTCGCACAGGAGCGCGCCGATCTCGTCCTGGTGGACCTGCGACGACCGGTAGCTGGCCTCACCCCGGGGGACGTAGTGGCCGTGGGTGAGCACGACCTGCCACCATCCTTCGGGCGCCGCCTCGTAACCGGCCAGTGGTCGGTGGGACGGGTCGTGGTCCTCGATGCCCCGGGCCCATACCGCAAGGCCCAGCTCCTCGAAGAGCACCTGGCGGCCCTCGGGCTCGCCCACGAACACCACGTGGCTGCCCGCGGCGCCCAGGTCCACCCGCTCGTAGATGGAGCCCGCGTCCACGCAGTCGTGGTTGCCCGGAATCACGACGACCGGCTGGCGCAGCCGGCGGAGCTCCGACAGGGTCGTCTCGACGGCCTCCGCCGGCACGCGGGCGTGGTCGAAGAGGTCGCCGGCGATGAGCACGGCGTCGACCCCCCGTTCCAGCGCGAGGTCCACGACCGCGGAGAAGGCCCGCGCCGTCCCCTCATGCCCCGTCAGGTGCACGTCGGAGGTGTGGAGGAGCCGGAGGTGCTGGCGCGGGACCTTCGGGCGCATCAGGGGCGGTCTTGCTCCGCCTGCCACGCCCTGCCGGCGGCGGCGGCGGCCTCGGGGGTCGGCGCCTCCAGGCCACGGCGCCGGACGTCGAGCTGCACGCGCACCGCCGCCTCGTCCGCGCCGCGCTCGGACCTGAGGTACTGGCCGAAGGCGTCGAGGTCGCGGGCGAAGCAGGCGGCAAGGCCCGGCGTGGCGTCGGTAACGGACTCGGTGTCGAGGGCGCCGAAGGTGCCGAAGGCCCGCTCGACGTAGGCCTCGGCGCTCCTGTCGCCCTCCCAGAGCATGAGCATGGACCTGGGCTGGCCCTGGAGGTAGAGCCACCGGTGGAGGACGAGGTCCGCCGGCACGGGGCCCTGCCAGAGGCAGGCGAGGAACTCGCCGAAGCGGTGCGGGTCCGGCGTGAAGCGGCTGACATGGAGCATGGCGCGACCTCTCGTGACCGGGGTCCTCGTCAAGGGACGACGCCGTCTCACCTTAGCGTGCATCGTCCCAGCTCAGCGGTGGGTAGTGGGTCAGTTTGACGGCGGGAGCGCCTGTGATAACGGGAGACGGGTCTGTGCCTCCTTCTCGACCCGCTCTCGACGTTGCTCTCGACGCCCATAAACGAAAACACTCGCCAGGGCAACGACATCGACACCCATACCGGCTGCCCCCGCTGCGTCGTGACCGGTGTAGATGGCGCCGGCCGAGAGGCCGAGAACCACCAACGAGATCACGAAGCCGAGTGCCAGACCCCACCACGAACGGCTATTCCCACCCTCAACAGCGACCTTTTCTAGGTGCTGCCGGTGACGAGCCTGCTCCTCCGCCATTGTGAAGATCCGATCGGCTGCTCCAGGCAGAACATCCTCATACCCCTTCAACTGCTCGGCCGGTGGAAGCGGTCCGTGCCACGATGAAGCGGCAAACGCTGCCTGCGTAATCGACACGAGCTGCGGCGAGATCCCCGGTTGGTTCAGCAGATCGCGGAGCGGACCTGGGATCCCGTTCGCTGGCGGTGTCACTTCAGCGAGAGGGGGTCCTTCCTGGGCGGCTTCCACCGCCTGGCCTTCCGGTTCAGCTTTATCCACTAGCGATCAGGGCCGGAATGATGCCAGCGCATTCCACAGCTCGTCCCCCACTGCGAGCCAGTCCTGGGCGGTAGCGCGCACGTCAGCGTCGCTCGGGGGGTTCGTCACGTTGTATTGGGTAAGGGCGTTGCCGAAATCCACCAGCCTGCCGATGCCCTCCTGCCAGGTCGGCACGGCAAACAAGAACGTCGACCGAATGCTCTGGGCCATTGGGTGTCTCCTCGTCCTCCGAAATCACGCCGTTGTAATTCCCCCGCGCCAGCGAATTGCCAGGCTATCGCCAATTCTTGTCGACGGTTCCAGGCCACCGCCAGCGGCCTGGCGGGGCGGGCGCCCGCGGCTCCCGTGGAGCGCCGATCGGCGCCAGGAGGGCACGGTCCCGGTGGAGCGCAGGGCGCCGGTCGTCGCGCGCACAGTAGTGTGCCGAGGGGAGCTTCCAGGGCTGGCCTCGGCCTCCCCGGTCGACCGGGTGCTCGCGAGCAAGGGAGGAAGGCGATGACGACCAACGGCAAGTCGGGACCGCAGTACAAGTACCTGCAGGTCGAGTCCCACGACGACGGGCGGATCGTCCGCATCATGCTTGACCGGCCGCGGACCCGCAACGCGCAGAACCGGGGCCTGCTCGTGGAGCTCAACGACGCGTTCCTGGCCGCGGAGGCCGACGACAACGTCCGGGTCGTGATCCTGGGCGGGACCGGCCCGATCTTCTCGTCCGGCCACGACCTCGGCTCGTCGGAAGCGGTGGCGGAGCGGACGCCCGGCCCTGACCAGCACGAGAGCTTCCGGACCAACGGCGGCACCTACAAGGGCACCGAGTCCCGCATGCTCCAGGAATGGCATTACTTCTTCCAGAACACGCTGCGCTGGCGGAACCTGCGCAAGATCACCATCGCGCAGGTCCAGGGGACCGTCTTCGCGGCGGGGCTCATGCTCATGTGGGCGTGCGACCTGATCGTGGCCGCCGACGACGCGGAGTTCGCCGACGTGGTCGGCACCCGGCTCGGGATGTGCGGCGTGGAGTACTTCGGTCACCCCTGGGAGTTCGGGCCGCGCAAGACCAAGGAGCTCATGCTGACCGGCGACTCGCTGGGCGTCGAGGAGGCGCACCAGCTGGGCATGGTGAGCAAGATCTTCCCCAAGGACGAGCTCGGCGAGCGTACCCTCGAGTTCGCGCGGCGCATCGCGGCCCTGCCCACGATGACGAGCTTGCTCATCAAGGAGTCGGTGAACCAGACCGTCGACAACATGGGCTTCTACAACGCGCTGACGGCCTGCTTCAGCCTCCACCAGATCAACCACGCGCACTGGGCTGAGATCCACGAGGACAAGTACCCGATCGCCATGCCCGAGGACGGCGTCGCCAGCTGGAAGGACGCCCCACCTGTGGTGCGCGCCGTGAAGGACAAGGTCCGGGCCTAGTTCCCGCCCGGGCCGCCGTCGCGGCGGCCGTCCGGGCACCGGCAGGGGACGATCGAGGACGGGAGCGTCATGGAGCACGTGCGGCTCGGGAGGACGGGCCTTCCGGTGTCGCGCCTGTGCCTCGGCACCATGACCTTCGGGCTGCAGTGCGACGAGGCGACCTCGGAGCGCATCCTCGGTGCCGCCGAGGATGCCGGCATCACCTTCCTCGACACGGCCGACGTCTACCCGCTCGGTGGCGACGCCGGCACAGTGGGGCGGACCGAGGAGATCCTCGGCCGGTGGCTCCGAGGCCGGCGCGAGCGGGTCGTGCTCGCCACCAAGTGCTTCGGGCCGACGGGCCCGAGCCCGTGGGATCGTGGTGGGTCGCGCAAGCACGTCCTCGACGCCATCGACGCGTCGCTGAGGCGGTTGGGCACCGACTACGTCGACCTGTACCAGCTGCACGGCTACGACACCGCGACGCCCCTCGACGAGACCCTGGGGGCCCTCGACCAGGTGGTGCGGGCGGGCAAGGCGCGCTACGTGGGCGTGAGCAACTGGCCGGCCCACCGGGTCGCCCGCGCCCTCGGCCGCACGGAGGCGCTCGGCCTGGTGCGGATCGACTCGGTGCAGCCCCGCTACAACCTCCTCTTCCGGCAGTTCGAGCGTGACCTGTTGCCCATGTGCCAAGAAGAAGGTGTGGGCGTCATCCCCTACAACCCCCTTGCGGGCGGGCTGCTCACCGGCAAGCACCGGCCCGGCACGCCCGAGGAAGGGACCCGTTTCACGCTCGGGCGGGCAGGCTCCCTCTACCGGGAGCGCTACTGGCACGAGCGAGAGTTCGCGACCGTCGAGGAGCTCCGCCCGCTCGCGGCCGAGGCGGGTCTGTCGCTCGCCACGCTGGCGGTTGCATGGGTGCTCGCCAACCCGGCCGTCACGGCACCGATCGTGGGCGCGAGCAGGCCCGAGCAGCTCGCCGACGCCGTGGCAGCCCTCGAGCGTCCCCTCGATGCAGAGCTGCTCGCCCGTCTCGATGCGCTCACCGCCGAGTACCGCAGGGGCGACGCCGAGCGCTGAGGTGCCCCAGGCGGGCGGCCAGGGTCACGACGAGCCCGGGTCCGAGCCGCACCGGCCGGGCTATGGTCCGTGAACGGGGGCCGCCCGAGCGATCGGAGCGATCGGGCGGAGCGGCGACGGGGAGGAGCCCACATGGCCGAGGACGGAGTGGCCGAGGACGGCGGCGGGCGGCCGGCAGTGTGGACGGGTCACCTGGTCGTGCACGGGACCGACCCGGCGCGCTCAAGTGCGTTCTATGCCAACCTCGGCATGCGCACGGTCGCGGTGATGGGCGACGTCGCTGTGATGGAGCTGCGGGGCGGGACACACCTCGTCGTGCGCAAGGACCCCGAGGCCCGCGGCGCGCCGGCAGGCTTCGACCTCATGGTGGAGGATCTCGATGCCGCCCATCGCGCGTGGGCGTCGAAGGGGTTGGCGGTGTCGGAGATCACCCGCGACGAGCGGGGCATCCACCGGATCTTCACCGTGTCGGACCCCGACGGCAACGCCATCGTGGTGAACGACAGCCACGTGGTCGGCCCTGTCTGACCGCCGGCTCGCCTGGCGAGGGGGCCCACCCACGTGCCCGAAGGGCTCTCCGGGCGACCTGCAGTAGGCTCCGGCCGTGATCGACGTGGAGGCATTCGCCCTCAAGGCACGGGCGTGGCTGGCCGAGCATGCGGCGGCGTTCAGCGTCGAAGGGCCGCCGGGCACGGCGCCTGACCCAGCCACGAGCCGCGCCTTTCGCAGCGCGCTGTGGGACGCCGGGTTGCTCGGCATCACCCTCGATCCCGCCTACGGGGGCCAGGGGCTGACCGAAGAGCACCAGAAGGCGTTCGCACGCGAGGCGTCGGCATACCGGTTGCCGCCGATCGGCGAGCCGGTGACCACCGGCATCTGCGCCCCGACCCTGCTCGACTTCGGCTCCGAGGAACAGAAGAAGCGTCACGTGCCCCGGATGATCCGCGGCGAGGAGACCTGGACCCAGCTGCTGTCGGAGCCCGGTGCCGGTTCGGACCTCGCCGGGCTGCAGACCAAGGCGGTGCGCGACGGCGACGTCTACGTGATCGACGGGCAGAAGGTCTGGACCTCGGGTGCCCGACAGAGCGACTTCGCCCTGTGCGTGGCCCGGACCAATCCCGACGTGCCCAAGCACCAGGGCCTGTCGATGTTCATCGTCGACTTGAAGGCGCCGGGCATCACCATCCGCCCGCTGCGCCAGATGAACGGCCAGGCCCACTTCAACGAGGTCTTCCTCGACGGCGTCCGGGTCCCGGCCGAGAACCTCGTGGGGCGCGAGAACGACGGCTGGCGAGCGTTGACGGCCATGTTGACCCACGAGCGCCTGGCGCTCGGGGCCGGGACCGGTGCGGGGGGGAGCGGTGAGAGCTGGTCCCGGCCTGCGTCGAGCCGTTTCGTCGAGCTGGCCCGCGCCCGTGGCCTGGCCGGCGACCCCGTGGTCCGCCAGGAGCTGGTCAAGCTGTACGTGGCCGAGAAAGTGCTCGCCTACATGGGCCAGAAGATGCGCGACGAGATAGCTGCCGGCGTGCCCGTCGGCTCCAAGGGCTCGGTCGCCAAGCTGGCGACCGCCATCCTCGCCCGCCAGTCCGCCAGCCTTGGCATGGCCCTCGGCGGCCCAGGGTCCCAGGCGTGGCTGCCCGGTCGCGACGGCGACTTGGCGGCGGCCCTGCTCACCTCCCCGATGATGGCCATCGCGGGCGGCACGAGCGAGATCCAGCGCAACACCATCGGCGAGCGCGTGCTGGGCCTGCCGCGGGAGCCCCAGGTCGACCGCGACGTGCCGTTCCGGGAGATCCTCCAGAACCCGCGCCGCTAGGCCCTGGGTGGAGCGCGGCCGCCGGCGGCCAGGTTGGCGGACGGGGGCAGTCTCGTGCCTTCGCCGGCGTGGCAGGCGGTCAGTAGACCCAGCCGGGAGACGACGGGGCGGGCAGTGAGTCGACGTGGAAGAACTCGAAGCCGGCCAGCTTGGCGTAGTGCTCGTCGACGGTGGTGTCGCCGATGTGCACCAGCCGCGAGCACGAGAAGCGGTCCCGGGTGTCGCCGAGATGGTGCTTGTGGCTGACGAAGTCCACCTCGATGCCGGCCTGCTCCCACATGCGCCGCTGCTCGCGAAGCGTCCGGTCCGACGCACTGCCGATGACGTGACCCCTCCGCTTCGCCTCGGCAACCATGGCGAGGGTGATCGGCCCCGGGGGGTCGCCGAAGGACAGGGTCCCGTCGATGTCGAAGCTCACCAGCACCATCCCGCACCGACGGTAGCACCGCTCACTCGATCCTCCGTTCGCCGACGGGCCCAGCTTGGCCCCCAGGGGCGTGACCGCGTACCGTCAGGGACGGCGGCGGCCCGGCCGCCCCGTGGCGGGTTGTCGGCCCGCCGGGAGGCCGGGCGCGACCGAGGTGCGGCGAGGGCGGTCGCCGGCGAGGCAGGACGAGGAGGATGCCATGGCCGTTGAACGGTTCCCGGTGGACGCGGGGCTCATCCACGTGTTCGCCCAGGCCATCGGTGACCCCAACCCCGTCTACCACGACGAGGAGGCGGCGCGAGCGGCCGGGTTCCCCGGCGTGCTGGCGCCACCGACCTTCGTGCAGGCGAGCGCTCACTTCGACCCCGACTACCCGCTGCGCCCCAAGCCCGGCCAGCCCTGGTTCGGCTCAGGGAGGGAGCCGAGCGGCACCGGCCGGGGCGGGGGCGCCGGTGTGGGCGGTGACGGAGGCGGCGGGGCCTCGCGGGGTACGGGCCTCCACGCGGAGCAGCACTACGAGTACCACCGCCCGCTGTGCGCCGGCGACGTGCTCACCGCCACCGTCACGCCTGGCCGGCGCTGGGAGAAGGAGGGCCGGCGGGCGGGCAAGCTCCTGTTCAGCGAGTCCGTGACCGAGTACCGCGACCAGCGCGGCGAGCTGGTCGTGACCGCTCGCAGCGTCGGGGTCATGACCTCTCGCCCGGTCGAGCAGGAAGCGGGGCAGGCAGCAGGCCAGGAGGAGGGGCAGTGAGCCTGCGGGCGTCGCAGATCGCGGTCGGCGACTGCCACGAGGCGGTGCTCGTCGACGATCTGACCCGGACCCAGATCGTCCAGTACGCCGGTGCCTCCGGGGACTTCAATCCCCTCCACACCGACGAGGTGTTCGCCACCAAGGTCGCCGGCTACCCGACCGTGTTCGGCCACGGCATGCTCACCATGGCCATGACCGGACGGCTCCTCACGGACTGGGTCGGCGACGGCCGCCTGACCCGCTTCGGGGTGCAATTCCGCAGCCAGGTGTGGCCCGGCGACACGCTGACCGGCGCGGCCAGCGTCGAGGCCCTGCGCCAGGAGGGAGGTGAGCACCTGGTCGACCTGGCCATCGAGGTGCGGAACCAGAGGGGCGACGTGGTGCTGACGGGCTCGGCCACGGCCCGGGTCGACCCCTAGGCAGCCCGTGGCACCCGCCGTCGCAGGCGCGACCCGTTCGAGGCCGCTCCCCCCGGTCGAGAAGCTTCGGCCCGGCCTCTGGAGCGTGCCGGTTCCCATCCCGGCCAGCTCGCTCGGCCACGTGTTCGTCTACGTCTTCGAGACCGACGCCGGCCCCTACCTCGTCGACGCAGGATGGGACACCGAAGAGGCCCTCGGGGCACTGTCGAGAGGGCTCGAGCACCTCGGCAGCTCGGTGCGGGAGGTGCAGGGGGTGATGGTCACCCACATCCATCCGGACCACTACGGCCTCGCCGGCCGGGTGCGCGAGCTGTCGGGAGCCTGGGTGGCGCTGCACCCCGCCGACGCCGCCCTCATCCCGGACCGCTATACGGAGCCGAGCGGCCTGCTGGACAGGATGGGAGCCCTCCTGCGGCGGATGGGGGCGCCCCCAGGTGAGCTCGCCACCCTGCAGCACGCGTCGATGCCCGTGCGCGACCTTGTCGACCAGGTCACCCCCGACGTGTTGCTCGAAGACGGCCAGCGTCCCGAGGTGCCGGGCTGGGACCTGCGGGCGATCTGGACGCCGGGGCATTCGCCGGGCCACCTGTGCTTCTGGGAGCCGTCGAACCGGCTCATGCTGACCGGGGACCACGTCCTGCCCCGCATCACGCCCAACATCCCCTTCCACCCCCAGGCCGGCGCCGATCCCCTCGGCGACTTCCTGCGCTCGCTCCACAAGCTGGAGCACTACGAGGCAGACGAGGTGCTGCCCGCCCACGAGCATCGCTTCGTCGACCTCGACGCGCGCCTTGCCGAGCTCGTCGCCCACCACGAGCAGCGCTTCGCAGAGGTGCTCGCCGCCATAGGGTCGGGCTGCACCAGCGCCTGGGACATCGCAGCCCGCATGCGCTGGTCGCGACCCTGGGACCGGATCGAGGGCTTCATGCGCCGTGCCGCGGTCTCCGAGGCCATGGCCCACCTACGTGCCCTCGAGGTCCGAGGCGCGGTGCGCGAGGTGGAGGGCGAGCCGTCGCGCTGGGAGCTGGTGGGCGAGTTGGCGCCGCAGCCAGGCGTGCCTGGCTAGGAGCTCCGCGGCACGCAGGCCCAGTCAGCCACGGCCAGGCCAGTCAGCCACGGCCAGGCCCAGTCAGCCACGGCCAGGCCAGTCAGCCGCGGCACGCAGGCCGAGTCAGCCACGGCCAGGCCAGTCAGCCACGGCGTCGACGAGGCCCCACGCCAGTGCTTCCTCGGCCGCCAGCGCGACCGACGACAGGGCAAGGTAGGCAGTGCGGTGGCGACCGATCCGCGCAAGGATGCTCGCAGTGCCGCCAGCCCCGGGGATGAGCCCCATGGGGACCTCGGGCAGGCGGAAGGTGGCGTCGGGGGCTGCCTGCACCACCGGGCAGAACGCCGGCAGCTCGATCCCCGCCCCCACGCAGGGGCCGTGCACCCGCGCCGTGGCGCGGAGGGCTCGGAGCAGGAGCCCTGGAGCCCGGCTGGTGCGGACGGCGTGGCCCCGGACCGGGTCGGGGGTCGTGCCGAACTGGGAGAGGTCGCCGCCGCTGCAGAACGACGGGCCGCGCCCCTCGAGGCGCACGGGCGGGGGATCGGGGAGCTCGGCGAGGGGCCGCAGCACGTCGATCAGCGCGTCACGCGTGGCAGAGTCGTAGGCATTGCGGACCTCGGGGCGGTTGAGGGTGACGGTCACCGTGCCGGTCGCCTCGTCGGTGCCCACCACCACCGGCTCGGCGGCCGGCCGGTGAGCCCGGCGGGGGGACGACGAGAGCCAGGCCGCGAACTCCGGTCCCGACAGCAGGGTCGAGTAGGCCAGGGACTCCACCACGGTGCCGGCCGCCATCGGGAGGCGCTCGTTGAGGCGCAACACCTGGGCGAGCACGCTCGCCGCCGCCGGTGCCGCGGCGCAGGTGCGGGCGATCGTCGCCAGGGCGCCATCGAGGTCGGAAGTCGCCACCCACGGGCTCGAGGCAGGCTCGGAGCACAGCAGGACGTCGAAGAGGTCGGTCGGCACGCCGTCCGGGGCCGCGTCGGCGCAGCCCACGAGCACGCGCCAGGGCGCGGCGCCGGGGGCGGGCACGTGGCGTGCCCCCAGGGCCTCCAGGGGGGCGGCGCCCGCCGACAGGTCGACGACTACGAGCGGTGTCGCGCCGTCGGTCACGGGGGACTCCCGCCACTCGGGGTCCGACAGCAGCGAGCGCAGCGCAACGGGCCCGAGCTGCATCGTCGAGGGGCGCTCGGCTGGCATGGGCCGCATCGTAGGCGTGGCCCCCGGCGCCCTGCCCTGCCGCGTCCCTGCGGCACCCGCCCGGCGGGTTACCTGCAGTCGGTGCCTGCTCGTTATTGTTGGCGGTCGCCGTCCGGCCGCTCCGGGCGGCGAGCCGGGGGTGCCGAGCGCGTCCGGGGTGGACGGAGACGAGGGGTGAGGCCAGGGTGAGGATTTCCCTGCTGGTGGAGATGGTGAGCGACGCCCTGGGCGACCGCGTCATCCTCGGCCCGCGGACGGGGGGCATGACGGCAGGCGAGCTCCTCGACAGGGCACGGCGCGCGGCGGCGTGGGCACACGAACGCCACGGCGAACGATTCTGCTACGTGGGCGTCAACTCGGAGGCGGTGCCGGTGGCGCTTTTGGCCAGCTCGTTGTGCGGGCGCCCGTTCGTGCCGCTCAACTTCCGGTTGGCCGACGATCGCTTGCGTGACATCGCCGTGCGGGTGGCGCCAGCCGTGGCGGTGGTGGACGAAGGTGTGGCGGATCGGATCGGCCCCGTCGAGGGGCTCGAGGTGATCGAGCGCGACGCCTTCCTCGAGGTGTGCCGCGAGCACCCGGCGGACCTGCCCGAGGAGGAGCCGAGCGAGGAGATCGCCGTCCTCCTCTTCACGAGCGGCACGACCGGCGAGCCCAAGGGCGCCATCCTGCGGCACCTGAACCTCACCTCCTACGTGGTGGGCACGGTCGAGTTCCTGGGCGCCGGCGAGGAGGAGGCGGCCCTGGTGAGCGTGCCGCCCTACCACATCGCCGGGCTCATGTCGATCCTCACCTCCCTCTATGCCGGACGCCGGCTCGTGTACCTGCCGGTCTTCGACCCCGAGCAGTGGGTGGACCTCGCCCGCGACGAGGCCATCACCCAGGCCATGGTGGTCCCGACCATGCTCGGGCGGATCCTCGACGTGCTCGAGAAGCGGGGCGAGAAGCTCCCCGCCCTGCGCTCCCTCTCCTACGGCGGGGGTCGGATGCCCGTGTCGGTGATCGAGCGGGCCCTGCGCGACCTGCCCGAGGTCAACTTCACGAACGCCTACGGCCTCACCGAGACGAGCTCCACCGTGGCGGTCCTCACGCCCGAGGACCACAGGGTGGCGGCGGCTTCGCCGGACCCGGCCGTCCACAGGCGGCTCGGGTCGGTCGGCCGGCCGATCCCCACCCTCGAGCTCGTGGTCCGCGACCCGGCCACCGGCGCGGAGATGCCCCCGGGGGAGGTGGGCGAGATCTGCGTGCGGGGCGACCAGGTGTCCGGCGAGTACATCGGACGCGACGACAAGGACGCCGACGGCTGGTTCCGCACCCGCGACGCCGGCTGGCTCGACGAGGACGGCTACCTCTACGTGGAGGGACGCCTCGACGACGTGATCGTCCGCGGCGCCGAGAACATGTCTCCCGGTGAGATCGAAGAGGTCCTGCTCGAGCACCCGGCGGTGAAGGAGGCTGCCGTGGTGGGGGTGCCCGACGACGAGTGGGGCGAGCACGTGGGCGCAGTCGTCGTCCTCCACGAGGGTGCGTCGGCCACCGACGAGGAGCTCCGTCAGTGGGTGCGGGCACGCCTGCGGTCGTCGCGCACCCCCCAGGAGATCGAGTTCCGCGAGGAGCTGCCCTACAACGAGACCGGCAAGCTCTTGCGCCGCGTCATCAAAGAGGAGCTGAGCGCCCTGGCCGCCGGCGGCTCCCGCTGACCGGGAGCCGTCTGCCGACCGGGAGCCCCATGCCGACCGGGAGCCCCTTGCGGACCGGGAGCCCCGCCGTCAGCGGCCGATGCCCCGGGTGAAGCCGGGGGGCACCACGATGTCGTCGGGGACGAGCTCGGCCACCGACGAGCGTCCGAGGCCGAGGAGCGCCTCGTCGATGCCACTGCGGAGGATGTCGAGGACGTTGCGCACGCCGGCCTCGCCGTTGGCGGCCAGCCCCCACAGGTAGGCGCGGCCCACCATCACCGCCCGCGCCCCGAGGGCGAGCGCCTTGACCACGTCGGCGCCGCGCCGGACACCGCCGTCGAGCAGGACCTCCACCTGGTCGCCGACCGCCTCGACGATCGAGGGCAGCAGCCTGATGGACCCGGGCGTCGAGTCGAGGTTGTTGCCGCCGTGGTTGGACACCGATATGGCGCTGGCGCCGAGGTCCACGGCGCGCCGGGCGTCGTCGGGCCGGCCGATGCCCTTCACGACGAAGGGGCCGTCCCACTCCTTGCGCAGCCACGCCACGTCGTCCCAGGTGGGCAAAGGCGTCTGCATCCACTCGCCGTAGGCGCCGAAGAACGTCGGTGCGGGCTCGTCGCCGACCGCCATGTTGGGCACGGTCAGCTCGGGCAGGGTCCGGGCCCGAAGGTACTCGAGCAGCCAGCGGGGACGGACCAGCACCTCGGGAGCGAAGCGGAGCATGGTCCGCAGGTCGAGCTGTTCGGGGATGGGCGGGCTGCCCCAGTCGCGCCTCGTGGAGAACGTCCAATCCAAGGTGACGATGAGGGCCTTGGCTCCCGCCTTGCGCGCGCGCTCGACCCGCTGGGCGATCCGGTCGCGCGTGCCGGCCCAGTAGAGCTGGAAGAACGTCCGATCGTTGGCGGCCACCACCTCTTCGATCGGCTTGCTCGCAAAGGAGCTCAACCCCATGACGGTGCCTGCGGCGGCGGCGGCCCGGGCCACTGCCACCTCCCCCTCCGGGGTGATCGCCTGCACCCCCGTGGGCGAGATGAGCACCGGCATCGACAGGTCCTGGCCCAGCACCGTCACCGCCTGGCTCCGCTCACGCGGGAGGTCGGCCACGTGGGGCCGGAAGCCCAGCTCGGCGAAGGCCGCCACGTTGTCGCCGAGGGTCACCCCCTGCTCGGAGCCGGCGAGCAGGGCGCCGTAGACGGAACGGGGCAGCCGGCGCTTGGCGCGACGCTGGGCCTCCGCGACCGACTCGAACCATTCCTTCGTACTCGCCATCCACGTGCTCCTTCGCCGGGTGCCGCCGGCGGACCGATCGCGCCAGGCCGATCGCGCCAGGGCGCCGTCCGTGCCTCGGTGGCGAGCTCGCCGGTGTGCACCCGCCACCGCCGGTGGGGAATGGAGCCTAGCGCCGCCCCGGAGGCGCTTCGGCTGGGCGCGGCGAGCCATGGCGGGTCACCGTGGTGAACGACAGCGACGGGAGGGCGGGCCGCAGCGTCCGTGCCGCCACGCATCCTGCCCAGATCCCGCAGGCGTGGGCGAGGTCGTCGGCCACGTGGCACAGCGCGTAGCGGACGGGGTCGAGGGCGGGCCTCGCCACGACCCAGTCGGCGACGGCTGGCACGAACAGCGCCGCCGCTCCCGCCCGCCGCAGGCGGCGGCTGGCCAGAGCGAGGAGTGCCGCCGGTGCCAGGGTGCGGATCGAGCCGCCCCACAGCGGCAGCGCGGCCCGCACGGTCCCCGGCACCGTCAGGCGTGCCGCTTCGCGTACGGGGTGGTCGGTCACCGTCGCCAGGCGTCGGGCGAGGAGCGCCGTGGCCCCCCCGATCACCGCGAGGGCGCCCGCCGGCCTGCGCCACGCTGCCAAGCCCAGGGCGCCCGCCGTCCAGCCGGGCACCGACGCAGGCGCCAGGGAGCGCCCGTACCGGCGGGCCAGCGGGCCCGTGCTGGCGCCGTAGCCGGCCCGTTGGGCCAGCCAGCCGCCGAGCGTCGGCCGGGGCTCGTGGAGGACGCGGCTTGCGGGCACGTAGCGGACGCTCCAGCCGGCGTTCGCCAGCCGCCACACGAAGTCGACGTCCTCGCCCCTGGCCAGGCTCTCGTCGAAGCAGCGCTGCCCGACGGCGGCTCGCCGGACGACGAGGGCCGCCGCCGGCACGAAGTGGACCGCGGAGCCGGGAGCGACCACCCCCTCGTGCGGGCCGCGGTCGAGCGGGGAGCGGGCGAGCTCGTAGCGGTCGAGCCATTCCCGTCCCGTCGGCGGCCCTGCCACCACCCTGGGAGCGACCGCGGCGACGAGCGGGTCGTCGAAGTGGGCCAGCAGCGGGCCGAGCCATCCGGGGCAGGGCGTGCAGTCCGAGTCCACGAAGGCCACGAGCTCGCTTCGCGCCACAGCGAGGCCGGCGTTGCGAGCGCCAGCCGGCCCACTCCGATGCCCGAGCGCGAGGAAGCGGGCGCCGGCGCGTGCCGCCACTCGGCGGACCAGCTCGGGCTCGGCGGATGCGTCGTCGACGACCACCACCTGCAGCCGGCCGAGCGCGCGGAGCAGGCGCTCGAGCTGTGCCGGGCGGTCCCGCACGGGCACGACGACCGTCACCTGCTCCTCAGCCGGGCCCAGGCCCCCCGGCCGCGGGTGGACGATCCCCGTGGCGACGAGGCGCCGGGCGACGAGCCGGGCCCGCTCGCTCCCTTCGACTGGCTCGCCGTGGAGCCAGGTGGCTGCCAGGCGGGCCGCCTCCGGCCCCAGGCGGACGAGGCGAAGAGGGGTCCCGCCCACGAGCGCCCGTCCACCGTCGAGCACCCGGGTCGAGCGATCGAGGACGAGCCGGAAGCCGGCAGGGAGGGGGACGGACGCCGGCGCCCGCGGGAGGGGAGCCGGCGGGGGGGTTGGCCGTGCCATGCCGGCTCGCACGACGGCCATTGTGCCAGCGGCAAGCGATCGGGCTGTCCCGCCCGAGGCTGTCCCGCCCCGCGGGTGTCCCGCCCCGCGGGTGTCCCGCCCGAGGCTGTCCCCCCCGCGGGTGCCGCTGCCCGGCTGGTGCCGCGGTCCGGCTGGTGTCCCGTCTCGGCTGGTGCCATTGCGGGCCCAGGGGTGATAATGCCGCTGACGAGGCCGGGCGACCGGCCGCCGCCAGGAAGCGAGGATCGCGATGACCGAACCCGCGGTGACCGAACCGGCGCAGGCAAGCAGGCAGCGAGCGTTTCGCGGCGCGACGCCGGCCGGCGGGGCAGCCCTCGGTGGCCACGACAGCCGGGGCTGTGGCGGCTCGGCTGGCCTCGCTCGCGGAGGCGGCGCCCTCGCTCCCCCCGGCCAGGAGGCCCTCGCCCACATCGGGGATGACCACGAGGACGACCTCCCCGACGACCTCCTCGTGGAGGAGATCTCCATCGACGGCATGTGCGGGGTGTATTGAGCCGCCCGGTCAGCGCGCCGAGCCGGGACGCGACTGCAATGAGGCAACCCGGCGCGGTGCCCCGCTTCGACGCCGGCCGCCGCTGGGCCCGCCACCCCAGGGTCGCGCTGCGGCCCGAGCCCTTCGGGGCCCTCGCGTACCACTACGACAACCGGCGGCTGGCCTTCTTGACGTCGCCAGTCCTCGTGGAGGTGGTCCGGAGCCTGGGCGAGCACCCGACTGCCGCCGCCGCGGTGGCCGCGGTCGGGCCGGCGAACGAGGCCCAGCTCCTCGGGGCGCTGTCACGCCTGGCCGAGATGGATCTGATCGTCGCGGTCGAGCCCGAAGGTCCCGAGCCGGCCCCGAGCCCTGGCGCTCCTGCTCCCGCTCCCGGCGGCACGGGCTCGGGCAGCAACGGGGACCGGCTCGGCCTCGGTTCCCCCAGGCGAGGCAGCAAAGAGAGGCCGACGCGCCTGCGCACGCGCCTGGCTGGAGGGCTCGGCGCCCCGATCTGCCTCACCTGGGAGCTCACCTACGCCTGCAACCTCGCCTGCGTCCACTGCCTCAGCTCCTCGGGGACCCGTGACCCGAGGGAGCTCACCGCCGGCGAGGCGCGTTCGGTCGTCGACGACCTCGCCGCCATGGGCGTCTTCTACGTGAACGTCGGGGGCGGCGAGCCGCTCCTGCGCCCCGACTTCTTCGACCTGGTCGGCTACGCCGTCGAGCGGGGGGTAGGGGTGAAGTTCTCGACGAACGGCTCGCGCCTGACGGCGGCCCGGGCCGCCCGCCTGACGGCGATGGACTACGTCGACGTGCAGGTGAGCCTCGACGGCGCGACCGCCGAGGTGAATGACCGGGTCCGCGGCGTGGGCTCCTACCGGGCCGCGCGGCGTGCCATGGACAACCTGGCGTCGGCCGGCTTCGGCCCGTTCAAGATCAGCGTGGTGGTCACGCGCCACAACGTGGGCCAGCTCGACGAGCTCGAGGCCTTGGCACGCGTGTACGGCGCCCAGCTGCGCCTGACCCGGCTGCGCCCCTCGGGGCGGGGTGCCGACAGCTGGCACCGGCTGCGCCCAACCGCGGAGCAGCAGCGGGACCTCTACCGGTGGCTGCGTGAGCGCCCCGAGGTCCTGACCGGCGACTCCTTCTTCCACCTGTCGGCCTTCGGCGAGGCGCTGCCGGGGCTCAACATGTGCGGCGCCGGCCGGGTGGTGTGCCTCATCGACCCGGTGGGGGACGTCTACGCGTGCCCCTTCGTGATCCACGACGAGTTCCGGGCCGGCAACGTCCGCGACGCCGGGGGCTTCGCTGCCCTCTGGCGGAACTCCGCGCGCTTCGGGGCCCTGCGAGAGCCGGCGAGCGCGGGCGCGTGCTCGTCGTGCGGCGCCTACGACGCCTGCGGTGGCGGATGCATGGCGGCGAAGTTCTACACCGGCATCCCTCTCGACGGTCCCGATCCGGAGTGCGTGCTGGGGCACGGCGCCCCTGCGCTGGCGGCGGTCCCGGAGCGGCAGCGCCCCCATCCCGGCCCCGGGCACTCGAAGGCAGCCCGGCGAGGCCCCGGCGTTCGCCCGGTGCCTGTCCACTTCGCTCGGCTCCCGGTCGCTGAGGGGGCGTCCGTGCCTGAGGCGAGCGGTGGGTGAGACGGCACGGCGGGCGGGTGCGGCCGGAAGGAGAGTCCGTGCCTGAGGCGAGCCGTGGCCCAGCGGCCGTGCCTCGTGGCGCCGCGGGGCCGGCGG